>JBHEPM010000073.1:437-3214 GCA_046260295.1 Psychroflexus sp. | reverse complement strand
ATTAACGATTTGCACCGCCACAGAATGGCTTATTTTCTTTTTAAATTGTATTGCAAACTGTTTGTAAATTCAGATATTGCAAGGAAAGACGGTTTAACTTCAATTCTAAGAGGCTTCAAAGCTAAAGATTTTGAAAGCTTTGCCAAAACATTAAATTTTAATCACCACATCAAATGGTATTGGGCGTTTCGGTACCAGTGGATCATTTCAAAACAATGAGCGTAAAAATAAAAACAACAGCCACAGAAACTCCTGAGTTTTCTAAGGAAACCAAAGATATTTTGCCTTTTATAGAAACTTGGCTATCAAATGAAGATGAGCGATTTAGGCGAAAAGTTTTGAAAATATTCGAAGGCGCCAATGTTGATAAACGCTATTCGATTATGAATCCTGATTTGGTGTTCACGAAAACCTCGTTTGAAGATAAAAATCGTATTTACGTTGAAGCCGCCAAAAAACTCGGCAAAAATGTCTTGGAAAAAGCCTTGAAAAACGCCAGTTGGTCTGCAGACAGTTTAGATTATATTATTACGGTAAGTTGCACAGGAATTATGATTCCGTCTTTGGATGCTTATCTTATCAACGATTTGAATATGAAACAAGATATCGTCCGATTACCGGTAACAGAAATGGGTTGTGCAGCCGGTATTTCGGGTATGATTTACGCCAAACAATTTCTTGCCGCCAATCCTGGAAAACGCGCCGCTGTCGTTGCTTTTGAAGCGCCAACAGCAACTTTACAACTCGATGATTTGTCCATGGCAAATATGGTTAGCGCAGCTATTTTTGGTGACGGCGCAGCTTGTGTTTTAATGTCTTCTGAAGAAGAATGTAACGGCCCAAAAATTCTTGGTGAATCCATGTACCATTTCTACAACGATACACACATGATGGGGTTTGACTTAACCAATTCTGGATTGAAAATGATTTTGGATGTCGACGTCCCCGAGAAAATCAGCAGCCATTTTTCGCAAATTATCCATCCATTTTTGAAAGACAATCACACAAAGATTGAAGACATCGACCATCTTATTTTTCATCCTGGCGGGAAAAAAATCATCCAAACTGTGGAATCGCTTTTTGGTGAAATGGGCAAAAACATTGATGACACCAAAGAAGTTTTGCGATTGTTTGGAAATATGAGCAGTGCCACTGTACTTTTTGTTTTGGAACGCATGTTTCAAAAGAAAATACCAAAAGGCGAGAAAGGTCTGATGTTGAGTTTTGGTCCGGGGTTTTCAGCGCAACGGATTTTATTAGAATGGTAAATTTACTAGAGAAACGAATTAAAGTTTAACTTTAAAAAGAAAGCAAATGTCAGAAAATAATACAAAAAATGCTTTGATTCTTGGTGGAAGTCAGGGTTTGGGTTTTGCTTCAGCTCAGGAATTAGCCAAAAGAGGTTTCAATTTATATATCATTCATCGTGATTCCAAATCGAAAACAGAAGAATTAAACAAAAAGTTTGAAGATTTGCGAAATTTTTCAAGTGAAGTCAAAACTTATAATTTTGATGCGACGCGTGAAGATAAAATCGAAAATTTTGTTGAAAATTTACCAAATGACGTGAAATTCGATTTGGTTTTGCATTCCATCGCCAAAGGCAATTTGAAAGATTTAACTGGCGAAAATGCTTTGAATGCTATGGATTTTCAAATTACCATTCAAGCGATGGCGTTGAGTTTTCATACATGGGCAAGTTGTTTGGTTAAAAATAATCGGATGAAAAATCCAAGTCAATTTTTGGCATTTACTAGTGAAGGCAACACCAAAGTAATTCCGCAATACGCCGCTGTTTCTGCTGCAAAATCGACTTTAGAAAGTCTTATGCGACACATGGCTGTGGAATTTGCCCCACTAGGAATCTCGACCAATTGCATTCAAGCCGGATTGGTGGATACACAAGCTTTGCAACATTTTCCATCCTATGAAAAATTGAAATTTTTTGCACAAAAACGAAACCCATTTCAGCGTTTAACACAAGCAAAAGACGTTGCCAATGTGGTTGGATTATTAAGTGAAACTGCCGCTAAATGGATTAACGGAACTGTGATCAAAGTCGATGGCGGAGAAAGTTTGGTTTAACTCAAAACAATTTAAAATGTCAGCAATTTCAATAGAAATCATTCAGAATTTACCATACGAATCGCCCTTTTTATTTGTCGACGAAATTTTAGAAGTTGATGAAAACCAAATCAAAGGGCAATTCAAATTCAATAAAGAGTTATGGTTTTATGCTGGACATTTTAAAAATAATCCGGTCACGCCGGGCGTAATATTAACCGAATGCGCTGCCCAAATTGGTTTAGCAGCTTTCGGAATTTTCCTTTTGAAAAATGAATCGGATTCAGATTTGAGCCAGATGAAATTAGCAATGACGTCTACAAATATAGAATTCTTAAAACCCGTTTTATCAGACGAGAAAGTTTTTGTAGAAGCTGAAAAAATGTATTTTAGATTTAACAAATTAAAATCTGCGGTAAAAATTTTAGATGAAGTAGGAGAGGTGGTGTTGAAAGGTGAAATTGCCGGCGTAATATTGACTTAAATGATGAATAAAAACCGTGTAGTTATTACTGGCTTGGGCGTTGTAGCTTCCAACGCTGTTGGCATTCCTGATTTTTTGAAAGCTATACAAAGTGGCAAAAGCGGAATTCAGTTTCATCAAGAATTGAAAGATTTCAATTTCAGTTGCCAAATTGGAGGCACGCCAGAAATTTCAGAAGAAATTTTAAATCGATATTTTACCAAATTAGAACAAAAAGGGCTTCTGGCAA
>JBHEPM010000073.1:0-427 GCA_046260295.1 Psychroflexus sp. | reverse complement strand
CTTGGTCGGATGCCAAACTTTCAATTTCTGAAACCGTAGATTTTGACTCCGGAATTATTTTTGGAACGGGCGTTTTAGGAGTTGCCAAACTTCGCGAAGCCTTTCAAAGAATCGATGCTAAAAATGTGAGGCGTTTGGGAAGTACCAGCGTTTTGCAAACGATGGCAAGTGGCATCAGTGCATTTTTAGGTGGAAAACTCGGTTGTGGCAATCAAGTCACGACAAATTCTTCAGCATGCACAACCGGCACAGAAGCTTTGATGATGGGTTTTCAACGCATAAAATCCGGACAAGCCAAACGAATGTTGGTGGGCAGTTGTAGCGATTCCGGACCTTATGTTTGGGGCGGATTTGATGCGCTCAGAATTCTGCCCTATCAATATAATAATCAACCAGAAATCGCTTCAAAACCCATGAGTGCAAATGC
>JBHEPM010000072.1:0-10940 GCA_046260295.1 Psychroflexus sp. | reverse complement strand
ATTTTGCAGCAAAGTCTGCTCGCTGAAAACAGATTGGTTTTCTGCGTTCAATTCGTAAAACGAAGTATTAAATTTTGCCTTGGTTTGTTGTTTTGCATTCCATGTTCTATTGAAATTAAAACTACCCAACAAATTCTGTTGACTCAAATTATTGCGTTTTTCTGCGCCGTTTGTTTCCAAAACCTCATCAAATTCCAATTTATTTTGAATGCCTAAAACACTAAAATCGAATTCATTATTATCGTCAATTTGATGGTGAACACTGACAGAAGCATCCGCAAAATAAAAGTTTTCATTCACACGAACCGGTTGATTTTGTTCTTGCAAATTCTGAATTTCGGTATTTTGAAAAACTTTATTGCGCATTTTTTGATAAGTCGGCGATGCCCAAACATCAGTAAAAGATCGTCTGGCAGACGCCTGCAAGCTGGTTTTAGCATTCATTTTTTGAGAAGTCGCCACGCTTGTACTTAAAAAATTAGTATGGATTAGATTCGAATTTTCAGTGATATTTTCAGTTTGAGAAGTTATGGAAATCACCGAAGAAACTCCTTCATTATGAAAAGCAGAACTCCCATTTTTACTTACCTGAACACGATTGGCCGCGAAAGGATTTAAGGCTGAAATCATTCCGAAAAAATGACTGCCTTGATACAATCTTGCACCATTCCAAAGCAGTAAATTCTGGTCGTTGGTGCCACCACGCACATTGATTTCTGCCACACTCTCATCGGTGTTGACAATTCCCGGAACGTACTGCAAACTATGCAAGACATCTGCATTGATCAAACCAGGTAACACGCCAAACTCTGATGGTTTCAGCAGAATGCTAAAATCATTTTTCAAATCAATTCCTTTGGTCAAATAAGTTTGAACAAGCACTTCTTCAAGTTCTTGTTCTGGATACAAAAACACCGCTGAACAATTTTTAGAATTGAAATTTTCAACAGTAAAAGTTTCAGAAAAAAATTGTGGATAAGTGAATTTTAATTCATTTACCGATGAATCACGCAGAAAAAATTTTCCAACACTGTTGGTTTTCCCAATCCGTTGCTCTTTAACAAAAACCTGTACTTCCGATAAAGGCGAAGAATCATAGGCATTTTTAATCTGAAAGCAAGTTTGGTATTTCTGCCAAACAGCCGTATAATTTTTATCGTTTACTGCGGAAATTTCAACTTGGGTGTGTTTGAAAATATGTTTAAACACAGCTTCAAGTTTAGCATTATCATTGGGCTGAGGCAAATTTAAAGCTGCTAAATCTTCATTGACATAATTGAAGGTAATGTCGTGTTTGGTTTCTAATATTTCAAATAAATTCAACAAGGGCAGTTCTTGTTGATCTTGAGCTGTGGCTGAAAAAAACAGACTCAAAAAGAACAGACTGAAAAGAAATTTATGGATTTGTGAATTTTGCATCTTCAACAAAAATATAACTATTTTCGCTGCGTTTTTCGATTTTCAAGCCATAAGTTTCACTCAATATTTTTAAAGCTTCATCCAAATTATTTAAAGGCAACACACCTGTAAAACGCTTTTTGATTTCCAGATTTTCTGTTTCAAGTTCTATGGAATAAACATTTTCCAACAGATTTAAAATTTCAGAAAAATCAGCTTTTTCGAATTTTTTTGTTTTGGAAATCCAATTCGGATAAAGATTTTGTTTTTCGGTTTTAATGAAGTTGTTATTTTCAAGTTGAAGACTTTCTTTAGCCGATAATTCTTGTTTTTTAGAAGCAGAAGTTACACGGACTTTGCCTTCAAAACAAGTCACTTTTACAGCTTCTGAAAATGCATCCACTTCAAAGCGAGTCCCCAAAACTTCAACTTTAACAGCAGTGGTTTGTACGGTGAAATTTTCACCATGAGCCACATCAAAATAAGCTTTGCCGATCAAGTTGAGTTGGCGATCAAAGGTCCATAACAAAGAATTATATTCAATCGTAGAATTCGGTGAAAGCTGAACTTCAGACTCGTCTGGCAACTCATAAACCAATCTGTTTTCTCCACTTGAAATTGTGGTGGAACTGAAGAAAATTGCAAACGAGGCTATCCCAACCAATACTAAAATAAATGCGGCGATTTTCAAAGCGAAAGCATTGGATTTTGTTGCTTTTGAATAGGTGTTATTTTCAATTTTTTGAAACACAGCTTCCTCGTCAAATTCAGGCGATTGAAGTTGCGATGAATATTTTTTGATTTTGGCAAAGGTTTCAAAACCAGCGTCGTTCTTTACAGCATCGTCTGTGATTTCGTTGTTAAACCATTTTGTCCATCGGTTATTATCTTCCATCTTTCAGTGTTCTATAATTAAAACAATTTAAAATCGCTTGACCCTAATTGAATTGTTCAATTTCTTTTCGAAGTACAATCAGTGCTTTTTGCATTCGTTTTTCTACAGCTTTTACACTGATTTGTTCCAAGTCTGCAATTTCTTTATAAGATTTTTCGTCGATGCGATGCAACAAAAACACGCTGCGTTGCTTTGGTGTGAGTTGCTGAATTGCATTTTTCAGTTTTGTTTTAAATTCTTCTTCTTCCAAAACAAACTCCGGTGTTTGGTGGTCTTTTTCATTTTTATCTTGCTTTTTTTGGTATTCAAGCACGACTTTTTGGTGCTTGTATTTGTTCAAAGATAAATTGTTGGCAACCGTATATAAAAACGACCGCGCTTTACCAAAAGGCACATTTTTACATTTTTCCCAAAGTTTGATAAATGCTTCCTGCACCACTTCCTCCGCCCAAACTGAATGTCCAAATTTGTAATAAAAATGGCGATAAAGTTGGGCTGATTGTTGCTGATAAATCCGTGTAAAAATTGCTTTTTCACAGACTTGATCGATTAAATTTTTGTCTTTTTGCAAAAGTCTTGACTTTTTATAAAAACAATTCAACTTCAGTTGACCCTAACCGATTAGGGTAAAATTAATTATACTTGTTTTAATTGTAACGAATGTAGTAAATTTACACAATGAAGTCTATTTATGCCTTATTTTTGATCCTGATTTTTGTCTTCGCAGCTTGCCAAAGCGATGATTTCGAGCTAGAATTAGATCCTGCAGAAACCCTAGAAAGCAGTGACCAGTTGACTCGCCTGCTGAATCGAGCCAGCCAAAACCCCACAGCTTTAGACGATTTTATAGACGGCAGCAGCGCCACAAAAATAGTTTTTCCTTTTAGTGTAAATATCAACAACGAGCAAATCAATTTGAGCAATGAAGCTGATTATCAAGATTTGATAGCCGTTTTAGAAAATGCTTCCACTGCACCAAATATCGAATTGCAATTTCCGCTGGAAGTCAGTCTAGTTAATTATGAAAACCGAAATATTCAAGATGCGACAGAATTCGAAACTGTGATCGCTGAAGCTGAAGACAGTTCAGAAATCAATTGCGTGGATTTTGAGTTTCCTCTTCGAGTGAATTTTTTCAATTCTGAAAGTGAATTCAGTGATAGCGTGAACCTTCAAAATAAGGCACAACTTTTTAACTTTATTGAAAATCTAAGCGTTGAAAATGGATTTTATGAATTCGATTTTCCTATAGAAATGGAATTTGAATCTCAAATTATAAGTATAAATTCCTTTACTGAACTTGAATCTGCGTTTAACGATTTGAATTCAAATTGCTACGAACCATTGTTGTATGAATTTGAGCCAGAACAACCCGATTTGATTCCGTTTCTTACTGAAGGAGAATTTATCATTGTCAATTTCGTAGATGAAGGCAACAATGATACGGAAGATTTTGAAAACTTTACTTTTACTTTCAATACCGATAATAGCATCACCGTGACAAATACAACAAATCAAGACGAATTTTTTGGCAGTTGGGATGTTGAATTTGATGATGGTATTCAAAAATTAGACTTGGTTTTTAGCGATGAATTTCTGGACGAACTCGATGAAGATTGGGATGTTGTGGACTTTGCAAACCCTAATCAATTAGAATTATTTGACGAGCCAAATAGCGAATTGGAATTTGAAAAACTTTAGCTTAAAGTTAAAAGTGGAATTATTTTAAAAATATCATTCAAACAAGTAGGGTAAAATAATTATGAGTTGTTTTACTAATGAACCCTAAACAAAAATCACAATGAAAATTTTAAAATTTTTAAGTTTAATCGCCATAAGTACAGCATTTATCGCCTGTTCTTCTGACGACGATTTAAACAACGACGGAGAAAATCTTGGCCCAAAAGCCAATCTTCAGATTTTGGCGACTACAAATGCGCAAACTGCTGGTAGATCAGTACAAAAGGCAAACAATTTAGAAATTGAAAGCTTTATGATTAACATCAAAAAAATTGAATTTGAATACGCTGAAACTTCAGGAAGACCGAGTAGTACTTCTTCAGATTCAGATGATAGCGACCACATCAGTTTTGATGAATTGCCAAGCGAAATTCAAAATTATTTAGCTGAAAACTATGCTAATGACCCGTTTTGTAAAGCTGAATTAGAAGACGATTTGGACGATCCGTACCGCTATGAAGTTGAATTGCAAAGTGGATTGGAAATATATTTCAGAGAAGATTTCAGCGTTTACGCCACAGAACAAGACGATAGCAATTGTGATGAAGACGATGATGATTACAATGACGATTCAAGTTATGGCAGCGATGATGAATTTGACTTAAACGGTCCTTTTGAATTGAATTTAACTGGCGGTTCAGTCACAGTTACCGAAGTAGAAATTCCAGTTGGTGAATATGAAGAAGTTGAATTTGAAATGGACAGAAGTAGTGATCCTACAAGTCCATTGTATCAAAAATCAATGCTTTTGACCGGAAGCATCAACGGTACTCCATTCGAGTTTTATCATACTTTTGATGAAGATTTTGAAGTGGATTACGAAGATGCCGGACAAAACCTCATCATCGATGAAAACAATAACAATGCGGTAACTTTCAACTTCGATTTAAACGCCGTAATCAATGCTGTAGACATGAGCAATGCAGCAGATGGCAATGGAAACGGAACTATTGAAATAAGTCCTGTTGACGACGATGGCAACAATGCTTTGGCGAATCAAATCAAAAATGCTATCAAAGATTACGTCGATTTATTGGATGATTAATGCTTTAAAACTTATTCATAGTTTTGTTTTAAAAGCCTGTTCACTGAGCAGGCTTTTTTTGTTTATTAGTAATTTTCAGCTTGAAAAATAAAAAATTATAAAACAAAAAAAATCCCTTTGAAACTATTTTCAAAGGGATTTTTTATATGAAGATGCATTTATCTTAAATCAACCCAAACTGTTCAAAATGATGGTTAAAATGTTTTCGGTTCAACAACTTCCAATCAAATGCATTCAATTCTCCAAACACTGCGTTTTTAGTAGTTGCATCTGGATGTTCTCTAAAGAAATCTTTGTACTTATCATAAGCTTCCAAAAGCGCTTTTTTGGCAACTTCTAAACTTTCGTGTTGCAAAGATTCCAACTCGTCTTTTTTCATTAGCGGCATTTTGTAGCCTTGTGGCATTTTTTCATAATTGTACAAGGTTTCTTTCACTTGATCCAAATATTCCTCAGGTGTGGCTACTTCAAAACTTGAAATTTCTCCCGTCGCTATTTTCAAACTCATTTCCAGATGTTCCAACATGTGTTGTGGTGTCATCATTCCCCATTTGGCTTTGTCATTTTCATCAAGCTGATTCAATTTATCTGCTATGAAATCACGATCTATTTCATGGAAAGTCGTTTGTTTTTTCTGCACCATCGTCAAAATAGTTGCAATGGCAACCAGAGCTTCTTTTCCTTCGGCTTCAGTTTCCGGAATGTTGTCTTCAGTTACATTGGTATCAAAAACCTCGACATACCACTTTACAATTCCGCTCGGTAGTTCTTTACCTTTTTGATCGCGATCTACTTTTTCTTTACAAGTTAAACGCACGTGAATCGTGTCATTGTGATAAAGCGGTCGCAAAAATCGAATTTCTTCTAAACCATAATTGGCCGCAACCGGGCCTTTGTTTGGATACACAAATAATCCTGCCGCCGCAGAAATGATAAAATAGCCGTGGGCGGTGCGTTGTTCAAAAATACTGCCTTCCAGCGAAGTGATATCGGTGTGCGCATAAAAATGATCCCAAGTCAGGTTTCCGAAATTGATGATATCTGTATCGGTTAAAGTTCGGTTGTGCGTTTTCAAAGACATTCCCGGCTGAATATCTTCCCAATGGTAAGCAAATGGATGTTTCTCCGCTTCTTTATATTTGGCATTTGCCTGGTAAATTCCGGTGATTTCAGTCAAAGTTGTCGGACTTCCCTGAATGGCACATCGCTGCATAAAGTGTTTGATGCCGCGTTTGCCGCCCATTTCTTCACCGCCACCAGCGCGTCCTGGACCACCGTGCACCAAATTTGGCAATGGCGAGCCGTGACCAGTACTTTGTTTTGCGGATTCTCTATTGATGGATAAAATTCTTCCGTGGTGTGTCGCTGCCTGAATTGTATAATCACGTGCAATTTGATCATTATTAGTAAAAATTGAACTTACCAATGAACCTTTTCCTTTTTTTGAAAGTTGAATCGCTTCATTTAAATCTTTATAAGGCATCAACGTACTTACTGGACCAAAAGCTTCTGTGATGTGAGCGGCTTCATTTTTAAACGGATGATTTTCACGCATCAAAATCGGCTTGATAAACGCGCCTTTGTCAAATTCAGCTCCAATGGTTTCTGCAGCTTCAAAATCGCCGTAAACGATTTCTGCCGTTTTAGAAATTTCATTGACGGCATTTTTAACCGCTTCCACTTGTTGTTTATCGACCAAACTTCCCATTCTAACTTCTTTGAGTCTAGGATCGCCTAAAGTGACTTTGTCAAGTGCTTTGCCTAAAGCGATTTGCACATCTTCTATTAAATTTTCAGGAACGATAATTCTACGAATCGCAGTACATTTTTGACCGCATTTTACGGTCATTTCATTGCGAACTTCCCGTATAAACAAATCGAATTCCGGAGTTCCAGGAACGGCATCTTCCCCTAAAATTGAAGCGTTCAATGAATCGGCTTCCATGGTAAATGGCACGGATTCTTCTAATAATCTTGGGTGATTTTTAAGTTTTCTTCCTGTGGTTGCTGAACCCGTAAACGTAACGATATCTTGCGAAGTTACGCTGTCTAAAATATCTTTTTTTGTGCCGCTAATCAGTTGCAAAGCACCTTCGGGTAAAATTCCAGAGGCGATGATTTCTTTGACCACCGCTTCGGTTAAATAAGCCGATTGTGGGGCTGGCAAAACAACTGCAGGAACGCCAGCCATCCAGTTGACCGCGCATTTCTCTAGCATTCCCCACACCGGAAAGTTAAAGGCATTAATGTGAATCGCAACGCCTTCTTTTGGCACTAGAATATGGTGTGCCATAAATCGACCACCACGAGACAAATCTATCGGGTCGCCTTCAACATCAAACGGCTGATTTGGGAATAGTTTTCTAAGTGAAGCATTGGCAAACAAATTGCCAAAACCACCATCGATATCAAACCAAGAATCAATTTTAGTAGCGCCAGTTCGGTAGCTCAATTCGTAAAAAGCTTTTTTCTTTTTTTGAAGGTAAAACGCCAAAGATTTCAGCATGTTTCCACGCTCCTGAAAGGTCATTTTCCGTAGTGTTTCGCCTTTTTCTCTTCCATAAGCCAAAACTTCAGGAATATCAAAACCTTCAACATTTATTGATGTGAAATGTTCTCCAGTAACGGAATCATAAATCGGCTGAGCTTCACCCTTACCTTGCGTCCATTGGCCTTGTATATAACTTTGTGTGGTTTGCATAATTTAGTATTTTAAAATGTCGTTTAATGTCTTTTTTAAATGATTGATATGAGAAGCAGAGATGTTTCCAAGTCTTTTCTTAAATCGTTCTTTTGATAAGGATCGAACGTGAAACACCATAACTTCTGATTTTGTTTTCAAGCCATTGATTTCATTAGGGTTTAATACCAGATTACCTTCAAAATCATGTATTGAAGTAGAAAGCGGACAGCCGATAACTACGCCTAAATTTTTGTTCAAAGTATTGCCGCTAATCACAACAAGTGGGCGGTTTCCACCTTGCTCGCTTCCCTTTATTGGGTCAAGATAGACTTGCCAGATTTCACCTTGTAAAATGCCTTTTGTATTAGTTTTGTGCTTCACCTTGTTCATCAAAATCCGTTAGCATTTTATAATAATCTGCCATCCCTTCTTCTGCCATAGCCATGATGTCTTTATCGTTTGCAGCACGTTTATACGACTTAGCATACTTTGCTTTTTGAATTTCATCTAAAAAAAGTTCAAGTGCTTTTTCAATTAACTTATTTTTTGGCATTTTCAATTCTTTCGAAGTTTTCGCCAAATCTTTTAGCAAATCGTCGGGCAGTGAAGATGTGAAAGTTGTCATGACTATATTTTTTTTCAAATATAATAAATATTTATAAAATGTAAATATTAAAACTATTTATTTAGCTTTTGTTCTCAATTGCAAGTACATAAGCTTTATTGACAGACATATCTCGAATCGCTCTGCTCTCGAGACTGCGCTGCGCTTAGCATAACTGAGTTCTTTCTATAAGGTCTTGCGCATAACATTTTACTTTTATAAAACTACACTCCCGAAGCTTCGGGACCGTTTTAGCCCAAAACCCTGCTATTTTTGTTGATGCGCTGTTGGCAAGCGTTTTTTTATCCTTCGTCTCGTATTTCAGAAATGATGTCAGTCGTTAAAATCCAATCTATTCCCTTTTCGTTTAATCCTATGACTAATTTTTTATCACATGTCCAAAGTGGTGATTCTAATTCTAAAGCTAGAGCTATGAATGGCGCATCATATTCATCACTTTTTTTGTCAATTCTATTGCTTTCTCCCAAGTCCATTCTCGTATAGATTCTGGATCAATTAAATCAATTTTTTTAAAGATATTCCTTTTCAGAAACTCCAATTCATTTTCTGTAAACCCAGAAATTTTAAGTAGTCTTTTATTATGATTTTTTAATTCATCAAGCACATAAGTCGGTGAATAAAAATCAAATTTGTCTGAGGAATTTAATAAAAGGTCGCTTATTTTTCCGTTTGGACTTAATAATCCACTAAAAATAATATTTGTATCGACTACGATTTTTACTTTACAAATCGACTTTTATTTTTTTCCCACCATGATAATTTAGATTCAGATGAAAGTGTATCGATTTGCTCTTGTGAAGCTCTACTTTTAAATGCTATTTCTCGAAATTTTAAATAATCTAAAATTCTTTGAAGACCAATTAAATCCGTATCCGAAGATACTCGGATTAATATTTCGTTATTTGTTTTTTCAATTTGCATACTCAAAGATAATCAAAATTTATTAAGTTTTTCATTTTTTCAAATGCCTACCAACAGCCGCATAGCCTTGACCAACTCCAACACATCCCGAATCGCTCTGCTCTCGGGACTGCGCTGCGCTTAGCAACTTCAGACACTTTCTATTACTGCGGCGTAACCTTGACCAACTCCAACACACATAGTAACTAAAGCATATTTCTTATTGGTCAATTTCAATTCCAATGCTGCTGAATAAGCTAGTCGTGCGCCTGTGACGCCGAGCGGATGACCAATCGCAATTGCACCTCCATTTGGATTGAGTCGTGGGTCATCATCTTTCAAGCCCCAAGTACGAATGCAAGCCAAAGATTGTGCGGCAAAAGCTTCATTCAATTCAATAACGTCCATGTCTTCCATGCTCAGTCCAGCTTTTTTCAAGGCTTTGTTAGAAGCTTCAACCGGACCAATTCCCATAATTCTAGGTTCGACACCTACCACGGCAGAACTTAAAATTTTTGCCATGGGTTTGAGTCCGTACATTTTCACAGCTTCTTCGGAGGCAATAATTGTGGCGGCTGCGCCATCGTTTAAACCTGAAGAATTTCCGGCGGTCACACTTCCATCTTTTCTAAAAGCTGGGCGTAATTTACCTAAAATTTCGAGTTTGGTTTGAGGTTTGACAAATTCATCTTGGTCAAAAATAATCGGATCTTTTTTGCGCTGTGGAATTTCTACAGCCACGATTTCTTTGGCTAAGCGACCGTTTTCTTGGGCTTTTGTTGCTTTCATTTGGGAATTGTAAGCAAACTGATCTTGGTCTTCACGAGATACCTTATGGATATCGACTAAATTTTCTGCTGTAACTCCCATACCGTCTGTGCCGTACATGTCGTGCATTTTTGGATTGACAAAACGCCAACCAAAACTGGTATCATACATTTTGGCATCGTTGCCGAAGGCTGAAGAAGGTTTGGCAATGGCATAAGGCCCACGTGTCATGTGCTCAACGCCTCCGGCAATAAACACATTGCCATCGCCAGATTTAATGGCACGATTGGCATGAATAATTGCGGATAATCCACTACTGCACAACCGATTAACCGTTTCACCAGGCACCGAATAAGGCAAGCCTGCCAATAGCGAACACATTCTGGCCACATTGCGATTGTCTTCACCAGCTTGGTTTGCGCAACCCAGTATGACATCATCATAAGCGTCTTTAGGAATATTGGGATTGCGTTTTAGAATTTCTTTAATGACTAAAGCGCCTAAATCATCCGCTCTGACGGGCGAAAGTGTGCCTTTATAATTTCCGATTGGGGTACGTATGCCATCAATTATATATGCGTTCATAATTATATAAATTTAAAGCACCAATTTAAAAAAATTGATGCTTTAATTAAGGCTACAATAGAAATAAAATCAATTGTAATTATAATAGCGTTGAAAAAGTTTGTGTTTTCGCATTAAACTGATTTTTTTTTCATTTTGTAACTCTTTATTTTCCCACTTTTGATTCACGATTCTGTTATAGTTTTTCTCATAAAAATAATTTTCAATTTCTATGAATTTTTCTTTACTAAAACAATCTTCACAAGACATAAGTAAAGTGTAGAAATTTTTAATATTAGCTACATTTTGGTCTAAGCCTAGT
>JBHEPM010000071.1:10711-11056 GCA_046260295.1 Psychroflexus sp. | reverse complement strand
TTCAATAACAGCATCTGCCATCATATTTCCGATGGCGGTGTTCAATTTGGTGTCGGTTTTAAACATCGCTTCCGGCGTGAAAGCGAGAACTTCGTTCATTTCAGATTCAATTTTGTCTCTGTAAGGTTTGATGAAACTTTCAATAGAATCGTTTTTTTTAATTTCAGGATTCATATTGATTTGCTCACCAGAAATTTTTACAGGCTCAACTTTGGCATCGTTGCAAGCCAGGAAAAGCAAAATTGCAGCACAAAATAATATTGATTTCATAAGAAATTATTTGTGTCAAAGATAATGTGTTTGTTGAATTTTGAAAGTTAAATGAAGTTGAAGGCTAAATCAAGT
>JBHEPM010000071.1:4378-10602 GCA_046260295.1 Psychroflexus sp. | reverse complement strand
ATAAGATGAAAGAATTAGGTGCAAAATTAAAAGAAGCCAGAACGAGTAAAGGATTTTCTCAGGAAGAATTGGCCGAGGTTTCCAAAGTCAGTTTGCGAACAATCCAAAGAATTGAGAATAACCAAAATGAGCCGAGAGGCAAAACTTTGAGTTTGCTTTGTGAGGTTTTAGAAATTAATACAGAAGATTTACTTGATTATGGCAAGCAAACCGATGCTTCGTTTTTAGTGTTTTTTCATTTATCGGTCTTGACTTTTTTGATGATTCCGCTTGGGAATATCATTTTGCCATTGATTCTTTGGTTGACCAAAAAAGACAAAATCATCGGTTTGAAAAATATTGGTACTAATTTGTTGAATTTTCAAATTACGTGGACGATTTTCACATCTTTATCGGTCATTGCTTATGCTTTGTTTAAAATTATGCATTGGGACGGTTTTCAAATGGCACTTTATATTTTTGTCAGTCTTTATATAATAAATATTGCATTGCCGATTTATTTTGCCATTAAAACCAAACGCGGAAATCCTAAAGCTTTGTATCCAAATCTTATAAAATGGATTGGATGATTTTTTAAGGTTTTAGAAAGTGTTTAAGTCGCTTAAAATAGTATTTTTGGTTTTTGAAATAAATTATTTATGGAAATCCCTTTATTAAAAGAAATAGTTGTTGTTTTAGGTATTTCAATTGTAATAATACTGGCGTTTCAGAAGCTGAAAGTACCCTCAATTTTGGGTTTTTTGTTGGCAGGAATCATTGTTGGACCAAGTGCATTCAATCTGCTAAGTTCGCATCACGAAGTTGAATTACTTGCAGAAATCGGTATCATTTTCTTGTTATTTATAATTGGTATTGAGTTGTCTTTCAGTGGTTTGATGAAAATCAAAAAAACCGTCTTTGTCGGAGGTGGTTTACAAGTTGGAGGAACAATTCTGCTTACCGCACTATTAGCGATGGCTTTGGGTGTGGAAATCAACACTGCCGTTTTTTTAGGATTTCTAATTTCGCTAAGTAGTACAGCAATCGTGTTAAAAATGCTTCAGGAGAAAGGCGAAATCAAATCACCTCACGGTCGTGTGGCTTTAGGTGTTTTGATTTTTCAAGATATAATTGTTGTGCCGATGATGCTACTGACACCGATTTTAGCTGGAAAGTCAGATAATGTTGGTGAAACGCTGCTTATACTTTTAGCGAAACTAATCGGAGTTGGATTGGTGGTTTTCGTACTTCAAAAATATGTGGTGCCATTTATTTTTAAACTAGTAGTCAAATCCAAAAACCGTGAACTTTTTATATTAACGACGATTGTCTTTTGTTTTTCTGTCGCATGGCTGACGTCTTCTGTCGGTTTATCGCTGGCTTTAGGCGCATTTTTCGCCGGATTGATTATTTCAGAATCAGAATACAGTCACCAAGCCACGGCAAATGTTCTTCCGTTTAGAGAAATTTTCATCAGTTTCTTCTTCATTTCGGTCGGTTCCTTGTTAGATCTGTATTTTTTTATCAGCAATGTGACTTATATTTTACTTTTCGTTTTGGCTGTTTTAGTTATAAAAATGCTGATTGTTGGTCTGACGACAGCTTTATTGAAATACCAACCAAGAACGGTGTTTATGGCATCATTTAGTATTTTTCAAGTTGGGGAATTTTCATTATTACTGTCTACCGTTGGACTTCAAAATGATATTCTGCCAGATGAATTGTACCAATATTTCTTAGCGGTGTCCATCATCACAATGGCGTTGACACCATTCCTTCTTGAAAAATCACATAAATTAACAGAGTTTTTCTTGAAAGCACCGATTCCAAGATCTGTAAAACGCCGATTGGATGCCAGAAAAATAGAACAAAGTTCTAATGAATCTGATTCTGAGCACGATTGGAAAGACCACGTGGTGATTATCGGTTACGGCATCAACGGGAAAAACATTGCGCGAGTCACGGAACACATTAATATTCCGTATGTGATTGTTGATATGGATTACGATGCCATTCAAATTGCCAAAGAGAAAAATCAGCCCATTGTTTTTGGCGATGCTTCCGATCCCGAAATTTTGAAACACATCAATATTCAGAAAGCCCGTGTGGTTGTGATTGCAATTTCTGACCCCAATGCAACTAAGAAAATAATTACGACGGTCAGACTTTTTTCTCAAACGGTTTACATCATTGTCAGAACACGCTATGTCAAGGAAATTGACGAAAATATGAAAATTGGTGCAGATGAAGTTATCCCAGAAGAATTTGAAACTTCCATTGAAATTTTTACACGTGTTTTGAAACAATACATGGTAACGAAAGACGATATTCAGCAAATTGTGACGAGCATTAGGTCTTCAGACTACGAAATGTTGACCAGTTTGAAACCAATTGGCAAAGATGCCTCTTTTCAACAGTTGAATATACCTGATAAAGAAGTCGCAACGCTTCATGTCCAACATGAAAATAATGATATTGCTGGCAAATCTATTGAAACTTCAGGCATCGGTAAAAACTATAATATTACCGTTTTAGCCATAAAACGTGGTCGAAAATATATTTCAAATATCAAACCGGATACAAAAATTGAAGTTGACGATTTGATTTATATTTTTGGTACTTCAGATGATATCAACAATTTCAATAAAGTTTTGAAATTTTAAATCAAATTTTGTAACGAAATAAGATCAAATTAGTCCTATCAATAACACATAAAATTTTTAAAAATGAAAAAAATAATGCTTGCGATGTCCATCGCAGTTTTGGGATTCAGTTGTAAATCTGTAAAAACAGGTGATGCTGATATCATAAAAGTAGACGTAGCGCTTCACAATATTGAAAATGATAAAGTGAAAGTCACTGTTGATCCTGGCGAAATAAAATCGGAAACGCTGAAGTTTTATATTCCTAAAACCGTTCCAGGAACTTACGCCATCAATAATTATGGACAGTTTGCTGAAAATATCAAAGCTTTCGATTATGATGGAAATCAAATTGATGTCACTCAGGAAGATGAAAATACATGGATGATTTCTGATGCTGAAAAATTTGATAAAATTACATATCTAGTCAATGACACTTACGATATTGAAGGCGAAGGCGGTGTGTTTTCTCCGGCAGGAACCAATTTTGAAAAAGATGACAACTTTATGTTGAATCTACATTCTGTAGTTGGTTATTTCGAAAACATGAAAGAGAAAACTTACAAGTTGAATATTCACAGACCAAAACATTTGGCAGCTTCAGCTTCATTGCCGGTAACCAAACAAACCGAAAATGAAACCTATACAACAGATGAATTTACGACTTCCCGATATTTTGGTGTCATAGATCATCCAATCATGTATGCAGAGCCAGATACCACAAGTTTTGATATTGAAGGAATGAAGGTTTTGCTGAGCGTTTATTCACCAAACAATGTTTATTCTACGGAAGATTTGAAACCTTCATTAGAAAAAATGGTGCAGGCACAAAAATCTTTTTTAGGTGAAATTGACAATACTAATGTGTATGCAATTTTATTGTATTTATCAGATATGGACGAGCTGGATGCACGTGGGTTTGGTGCTTTAGAACACCACACATCTACTTCAGTAGTTTTACCAGAAACCATGCAATTGGCACAATTGGAAGAAACGATGACTGATGTTGTGTCTCACGAATTTTTCCACATTATCACACCCTTGAATATTCATTCTGAAGAAGTACATTATTTCGATTATAATGAACCAGACATGTCTCAACATTTATGGATGTACGAAGGTGTGACGGAATATTTCGCCAATCTTTTTCAAATCAATCAAGGTTTGATTGATGAAGAGCAATTCTATAGCAGAATGAATGAGAAAATTCAAACTTCAATGGGATTTGATGATACGATGTCATTTACCAAAATGAGTGAAAATATTTTAGATGATGAATATAAAGACAGCTATTACAACGTTTATCAAAAAGGTGCTTTAATCGGTATGGCGTTGGATATTCGCTTAAGAGAATTGAGCGATGGCGACATGGGAATTTTAGATTTGATGAAACAATTAATCTCTAAATACGGAAAAGACAAACCATTTCAAGATGAAGAATTAATCGTTGAAATCGTGGAAATGACATATCCTGAAATCAGAACATTTTTTGATAAACATGTCAGCGGAAACACGCCAATTCCTTACGAAAACTATTTTGGAAAAGTTGGCGTGGAAAAAACTGAAGAACAATCTAAAACCGGCTATTTCATGAACGGACAAACGCCATTTATAGATGCTAATCAGGAAACTGGTGAAATTTTCTTTAGAGAAGGCTATCCTATGAATTCATTTTTCAGTGAACTTGGAGTAGAAGGCGGAGATATTATTAAAACAATCAATGGAACAGATTACAGTTTACAAAATATTCGTCCACTGATTATGTCATCGATGAGTTGGGGAGAAGGTCAGGAATTTAAAATGACTGTTGAAAGAGATGGAGAAGAAGTTATTTTCGAAACAGAAACTACTCAGCCATATATCAATAAAACCTCTTTAAAATCGATGGATTTAGATGATTCAGACGAGCGTTTGAAATTGAGAAAAGCTTGGCTGAAAGGCTAAAAAAGTTAAAATTACATCCAATTATAAAAAAAAACCTACCATCTGTGTAGGTTTTTTTAGTTATAACCAATTATAGATTATTTTTGCTGGAATATTAATTTAAATCTAAATTTATTATGAAAAAAGTTTGTTTATTAAGTCTATGTGTAATCGCATTAATGTTTGTAAGTTGTAGTGATGACGATGATGGAGGGAGCGGAAATCCAAGTTCAGCAAGTGGTGAAATGATTATTGACGGAGAAAGCATCCAACTTAAGAGTGGTACCATAATCGAATATGGAGAATGGGATTCTAGTTACAATTTTGATGTTGAATTGTTCTCTTCAAAATTAAATTCCGACAATATGGCTAGTGGTTTTGAGGATGATTTGGTTTCTGGACTTTACTTTGAATTGTTTACAGATAATGCTAATGATTTAGGTGTTGGTGTTTATCAATACACGGATAGTTTCTCTTCTAATAGCGGTACTTTCAGCTCTGCAGATGTTGAAGTGAATTGTACAGTTTCTACTTTTGATTGTGAAATGGAAGCAATAATCAACGACGGCACATTCGAAGTTATTTCAAATGGAAACAGCTACGAATTTGTTTTTGATGTCACTTTATCTTCCGGAGAAAGTCTAACCGGTAACTTTAGCGGTGCTTTATACAAATTTGATGAAAGTGACTTTGGTGGGCGACCTTCAAATTTATCTGAAACCCAAAAATTTCGTTTTTTGAAATAAGTTTTTTTAAAACAACAGGTAGGAATTAGCCTAAATCCTAAATTTCACAAAAAGTTCGGTATTCATTGCCGGACTTTTGCTTTTTATTGCCATCAAAAATATTACTTTTGATTTTAAATTATGAACTTTGCTAAAGTCAATTAAAACTTACTTTTTAAAGCGAAATTTGAATTCGTATTTGAAGACTCAAAATACTTCAAATATTAACTCAAATTTGGTTGGGGTGTTGTATAATGCAGACCGTTCTGATAAATTTCAAATCAGACAATATTTGGAGAAAAGTTTTCAATTGAAATCAGATCAAGTTTTATTTTTGGGATTCAGTCAACATCGTTTTGATAAAGTTGAGCAACCCGAAGACATTTTTATCGAAAAGGATTTTTCAATTTTTGGGGAAGCTAAATCTGAAAATATTCAGCAATTTGTACATCAAAAGTTTAAATTTTTATTCAATTATTATAAATCTGAGCAATTATATTTAGATTTGGTATCATCACAAACTCAGGTAGAATTGAATATCGGTTTTCATAATTCCAATCAAAAACTGAATGATTTGATGATTTCTACTGATATTGAAAATCCTGATTTTTTTAAAGCAAGTTCAAATTACATCAAACAAATACATATCAAATGACACATAAATTTGAAGGCACTGGTGTTGCTTTGGCGACGCCATTTACGAAAACAAAAGAAGTAGACCTTGAAGCGCTTAAAAGATTGGTTCATTTTCAAATAGAAAACGGCGTGGATTACATCGTTGTACTCGGTACCACAGCAGAAAGTGCTACGCTGTCTCAGGAGGAAAAGAAATTGGTTAAAGACACCATAAAATCTGCTAATTCTGGTCAATTGCCATTGGTTTTGGGACTTGGCGGGAACAACACAAATCAACTAGTTGAAGAAATTCAAAATGAAGATTTAGAAGGTTTTGACG
>JBHEPM010000071.1:0-4368 GCA_046260295.1 Psychroflexus sp. | reverse complement strand
ACCCAAGACGGCATTTATCAGCATTTTTCGGCGGTTTCAAAAGCTTCACCTTTGCCGATTATACTTTATAACGTGCCTGGCAGAACAGGAGTGAATATGCTACCGATTACAGTGGCTAGATTGGCCAATGATTTTGAAAATATTGTTGGCATCAAGGAAGCTGCTGGAGATTTGGTTCAAGCCATGCAAATGATCAAATCTACGCCAAACGACTTTTTAGTGATTTCTGGAGATGACATGATAACTTTACCGATGATTTTAGCCGGCGGTTCTGGTGTGATTTCGGTAATGGCAGAAGGTTTTCCGAGAGATTTTTCAGATATGGTGAGATTTGGTTTGCAGAAAGATGTAGCAAAAGCTTATCAATTGCATTACCAGCTTATGGATGGAATCGACTTGATTTTTAAAGAAGGAAATCCAGCTGGCATCAAAGCTGTTTTTGAACTTAAAAATCATGCCAATGCTGAAGTGAGATTGCCTTTGGTTGAAGCTTCAAAAGAGTTGAAATCGGCCTTGTCACTTTTCGTAAAACAATTGAAATAATCCTTATTTTCAAGCGTTTTTATATTCGAGGATTTATCCTTAATTTTGCAAAATATTTTAGTTTATGAAACAATTGCTTTTAATTTTCTCACTTATCGTTTTTCTTACTTCGTGTAGCGAGTATCAAAAAGTGCTTAAGGAAAAAGAAATTTCGCCTAAATACGAAATGGCAAAAAAAATGTACGATCAAGGTATGGAAACCGGTAAGAATAAATACTACCGAAAAGCAATCCGTTTGTTCGATCAAATTTTGCCACAATACAAAGGTAAACCTTCAGGAGAAAGTTTGTCTTATATGAATGCTAGTGCCCATTACGAATTGGAAGATTTCTACCTATCTGGATTTTTATTTGAGCGTTTCACTAAATCTTATCCAGATAGTCAAAAAGCAGAAGAAGCCTTCTTTAAAAGTGCGAAAAGTTATTACGAAGTTTCGCCGATTTACAGTAAAGACCAAGAAGATACAGAAACTGCTTTAGGCAAACTTCAGTTTTATGTTGACACTTATGAAGATGGCGAATATTTTGAAGAAGCCAATACCATGATTCAAGAGTTGCGGGTGAAAATAGAAAAGAAATATTACGAAATCGCCAAGCAATACCACCATACTGAACGCTACAAAGCGGCAATTCAAGCATTTGAAAACTTTATTTTGGATTATCCTGGTTCAGGATATAGAGAAAAAGCTTACTATTATAAGTTTGAATCTGCATATATTTTGGCTATAAATAGTATCAGAGAGTTGATACCGGAACGACTGGAAGAAGCCAAAATTTACTACGAAGATTATATGAAATATTACAATGAGGGCGAACTTTACGACAAAGCGCAAACTTATGCTCAAGATATAGAAGAACGTTTACAAAATCAAGATGAATTATGAATTCAAATATTAAAAATACCAACGCGCCAATCAGCACAACAACAATCAACAAAAATAAAGTTGATGCGCCAACAAACAACATTTACGAAGCGATTTCAATTATTGCCAAAAGGTCTAATCAAATCAATTCTGAAATGAAAAAAGAATTGTTGGAAAAGCTAGATGAATTTGCAACTTACAATGAAAATCTTGATGAAGTTTTTGAAAACAAGGAGCAAATAGAAGTCTCTAAGTTTTATGAAAGACTACCAAAACCGCATTCTATTGCTATGGATGAATGGTTAGAAGATAAAATCTACTACAGAAACACAAAGGAAAATACAGAAGAAGCTTAAGATATGAGTGTTTTGAGCGGCAAACATATTCTTCTTGGGGTTACCGGTGGAATTGCCGCTTATAAAACTGCTTTCTTAGTCAGGCTTTTCAAAAAAGTCGGCGCTGAAGTCAAAGTTATATTGACCAAAGAAGCCGAAGAATTTGTCACGCCTTTAACTTTGTCTACACTTTCTGGCAATCCAGTTTTGTCTTCACTTACCGATGAAGAAAAAAACTGGAATAACCACGTGGAATTGGGTTTGTGGGCAGATTTGATGCTTGTTGCGCCAGCTACGGCAAATACGCTTTCCAAAATGGCTTCTGGAAGTGCTGATAATTTGTTATTAACGACTTATTTGTCAGCCAAATGTCCAGTGTTTTTTGCGCCAGCTATGGATTTGGACATGTATAATCACAAAAGTACCAAAACGAGTATCAATACTTTAGTTGGTTTTGGAAACAAATTTATAAAACCTGGTGCTGGTGAATTGGCAAGCGGTTTGGTAGGTGAAGGCAGAATGGCAGAGCCAGAAGACATCCTTCAGTTTTTGGAAAAAGATATTTTATCTGAATTGCCACTTTATGGTAAGTCAGTTTTAATCACTGCTGGACCAACTTACGAAGCGATTGATCCTGTTCGTTTTATCGGGAATCATTCCAGCGGGAAAATGGGTTATGCGCTTGCTGAAACTGCATTGAATCTCGGCGCAGAAGTGATTTTAATCAGCGGTCCAACAAATTTACATCTGGCACATTCCAATTTGAATTTAATCAATGTACAAAGTGCAGAAGAGATGTTTGAAGCGGCTAAATCTCATTTTGAAAATGCAGATATTGCCATCGCTTCAGCGGCGGTTTCAGATTATAAACCGAAACAGCAATTTGATGATAAAATCAAAAAGAAAACAGAATCACTTACTTTAGAATTGGAGCCAACGCCCGATATTTTGAAATACTTGGGTTCACAAAAACAAAATCAAATTTTAATTGGTTTTGCTTTGGAAACTTCAAATGAAATTGAGAATGCAAAATCTAAGCTAGTGCGAAAAAACTTAGATTTTATCGTTTTAAATTCACTTAAAGATAAAGGCGCAGGATTCAAAACCGATACCAATAGAATTCAAATTATAACAAAAGACGAAATTTTCCGTTTTGATACCAAATCGAAAATTGAAGTTGCGCAAGATATTTTTGATCAAATTCTGAAAATACCCTCAAAATAAAGCTTATGAAACATATTTTTACATTTCTGTTTATAATTGGCTTTACGCATTTTTCTTTTGCGCAGGAGTTGAATGCAGAAGTGGTGGTTGATGCCAAACAAACTGGAAATGCACAACTATCCGTTTTTAAAACTTTGGAACAATCAGTAGATGAATTCATAAATAATACCAGTTGGACTTCGCAAAATTTAGACAAACACCAGAAAATTGATTGCAGCTTTTTTATTATTATAAATTCTTTTGACTCCGATCAATTTCAGGCATCGATTCAAGTTCGATCTTCCAGACCGGTTTTTGGTTCTACCATGATGACTCCGGTGATCAATACAAACGATCGCGATTTTAGCTTTAAATATACTGAATTTGAACCTTTGAACTATAGCGCAAATTCGTTCAGTAGTAATTTGGTCTCTACAATAAGTTATTATGTATATACAATTTTAGGAATGGATGCCGATACTTTTTCTGAACTTGGTGGCGATGAATATTATGAAGAAGCCAGGCAAATTGTAAATGCAGCTAGTCAGCGTGGCGGTCCAGGTTGGAAAGATGCAGGAAGTTCGCAAAGTCGCTATTCCAACAATCGTGATTTGTTGTCTCAAAATTTCACAAATTTCAGAAAAGGACTTTATATTTATCACAGAGAAGGCTTGGACATGATGCATAAAGATGTTGAGACTGGCAAGCAAAATATAATATCGGCTATTGATTTGATTTCTGAAAACGCTAAAAATCGCCCTAATTCTTCCTTAATCAGAACTTTTTTTGATGCGAAAGCCGACGAAATAATGAAAGTGATGAATGGCGGACCAGAAGCAGAAATTTCTTCTACTTTAAGCACCTTGAATCAAGTTGCACCAGTTCATAGTCGAACTTGGCGAATGATTAAAAATTAATTTCACCTATTTAGTTAATATTTATTAGCTTAGCATTTGGAATTTTTTCAATCAACAATTTGTGCTAACAGCTTTAGGAATAAAAAATTACGCTTTAATTGAAGACATCAGTTTAGATTTAACTGAAAGATTTTCAATAATTACAGGTGAAACTGGTGCCGGGAAATCTATAATTCTTGGAGCCTTATCCTTACTTCTCGGTAAGCGAGCCGACTTAAATGCAGAAAAAAAATGCGTTATAGAAGGTCATTTTTTGATCGCAGATTATGGATTGAAAATGCTTTTTGAAGACAATGATTTAGATTACGAAGACGAAACTATAATTCGTCGAGAAATTTTACCCTCAGGAAAATCTCGTGCTTTTGTGAATGACACGCCAGTGAAACTAAGCAATTTGAGCACGGTTGGAAATCACCTGATTGACATCCATAGCCAACACGAAACACTTTCTGTAGGAAGCACAAATTATCAATATCAAATTTTGGATATTGTGGCGCAGAATGCAGGC
>JBHEPM010000070.1:260-11701 GCA_046260295.1 Psychroflexus sp. | reverse complement strand
TTTTTATCAATTCTGCCAGCGCCATAGCTACTTTTTTAGCAGGCGTAATCCTATCTTCACCATATAAAATCATAGAGTGGCTGATGTCAATCATCAAAACCGTGCTCATTTGTGTTTGGTGATGCGTGTCGTTAACAACCAAATCGCGTTCAGACATTCTAAAATCACCAATACCATGATTGATTTGTGCATTTTTGAAACTTTCAGTCATTGAGACTTGATCAAAACCATCACCAAATTGAAATTCTCTAAAATCACCAGTTTTCTCGCTGCCAACGCCACTGTGTTTTGTTTTGTGTTTTCCGGTACCAGCACGTTTCAGATTTCCGAAAATTTGTTCAAGGGCGTGTTTTCTTATGGCTTGTTCAGTTTTGTTGGTGATTTTGATGCCATTGTTTCCGTCTGGTTTTATTTCATCCCGGATGTAGCCTTTTTTCTTCAGGTCTTCAATAAAATCATCAATGGTGTAATCTTCATTGGTGATGTCGTAAACTTTATCCAATTCTTTGAGCCAATCAATAGCTTCATCGAAATCGCCTGAAGTGTGCGTGATCAATTCCATGAAAATATCCAAAAGTTTATCGAACAAACTTGTGTCATCTTCATGCGGTTGAAAAACGATACTTTTTCTATAATTTCCCATACTTTAAATGTAAATGAAATTTATAGAGCTTGAGAATAAGATATTGTTAAACTGTTTTTAAAACTGATTGAGATTTAAGTTCTATTCAAATATTTTCTTCTGAATTGAATCACCAAGGCTGAACTGCGAATCAACATCCAAACAAAAAAAGCAATCCAAATGGCGTAAAGCTTAAATCCCAGAAAATCGAAAAGTACCAAAGTCGGCCAAAATCCAAGAAATGTGGCGATGAGCAAAACATTTCTTAAATATTTTGCTTCGCCTAAACCTTTGAAAATTCCATCAAACATAAAAGCAATTGCATTGATAGGTTGCATCACAAGTACCAACCAAAACACACTTGAAAATAACGCCAAAACTTGGCCATCTTTATTGAAAATCAAACCGATTTCGTCATAAAGTGCAAAACAAACACCAGCTAAAATCAATGCGATGATAATGGCGTATTTGCTAATATCTTTGCTGAGTAACCAAAGTTTGGTGTAGGATTTTGCGCCGAGTAATCGCCCGCCAATGGCGTTTCCAGCATTGGCATAGCCATCGATAAAAAATGAGAAAAACAACCAGATATTCATGAGAATACTTTGTGCGGCGATAAAGTTTTTGCCGTAATCTGTAGCGTAAGCATTGGCAAGATAAATGGCAATGTTTAAAGCTAAAGTTCTTAAAAACAGATTAGCGGCCATGATAATTAGCGGTTTCAAATTCGGATTAATTTTGAAGCTTATTTTCAAATGGAAAGGCGTTTTTACGAAAAAATAATACAAAGCCATGGCAAGCATGACTGCTTGGGCAATGACACTTGCGATTGCTGCGCCTTCCAAATGCATTGGTGAAACGAAACCTTCGACGCCGTAAACCAAAAGAAAATCCAAACCAATATTGACTGCACCGCCAACTAAACTGCATTTCATTGCCCAAAGTGTGTTTTGTAAACCCCTGAAAACGCCAAATATGGCAAATGTTACTAATGTGAGCGGATATCCTAAAGCCCGAATTCGGTAGTAGGATTTTGTATAATCTAAAATTAAACCTTCTGCGTTATAAGCGCTAAAAATGAGTTCAGCAAAGAACGCGGTTGTAATATAAATGACAAAACTGAGCAGTAAATTGAAAGCTATGGTTTGCGGAATTAGTGTTTTGACAGCATGCAACCGATTTGAACCCAAATGCTGAGAAACCATGGCAGAAATGGCTGTTTTGGTTTGCGCTACGATCCAGATGATAGCTGAAAGAAAAGAGCCGACAATTCCAGCAGCAGCCAAAGCTTCAACTGGATTTTGCTCAACATTTCCTATAATAGCAATATCGCTTAAGGAAATCAGAGGTTCTGCAATTCCAGCAATAATCGCCGGAATCGCAATTTTATTGATTTCTTTGAATGAAACTTTAGGTTGTGGGACATGTTTTTTAGAAGACATCGGTTAAAGTTTCCATTTTCATGCCACGAGATCCTTTGATTAAGATGAAACTGTTCTTGAAATCTTTTGATTTCAGATTGTTTTTTAGGTTTTGGATATTATCAAAAGCTTCTACTTTATCAAAACTTTTAGCGACTTTTGCAAAAGCTTCACCACAAGTATAAATTTGATTGAATTTTAATCCTGTGGCTAATTTCAAAATATTATTATGTTCTTCAGCTGAGGTTTCACCAATTTCAAACATGTCACCTAAAATTACAACGTGTTTGTCTGCGCTCATTTTTTTAAAACTCTTCAAAGCTGCTTCCATACTTGTTGGATTCGCATTGTATGCGTCAAGAAGAATTTTCAGATGATCTTTTTCAATAATTTGGGAACGCATGTCTTCAGGCTGGAAACTTTCAATGGCTTTTTTGATATTTTCAATTTCTATTCCAAAATATCGGCCAACGCCGATTCCTGCTGAAATATTCTTAAAGTTATAAGTACCAGTAAGTTGACTTGAAATGTGCATATTTTCGTATTCAACTTTTACATACGGATCAGCTTCTATAAAATTGACATTACAATCTGATAGATGACTTTCGCCAATGCTGTAATGTTTATGGTCTATTGCTTTTTCAACTTGAATGTCATCATCTCTATTTAGAAAAATTAAGCCTTTATTTTCAATAAGGAAGTCGTAGAGTTCAGATTTTCCTTTGATGACGCCTTCTATGCCGCCAAAACCTTCTAAATGTGCTTTGCCAAAATTTGTAATGTAGCCGTAACTTGGTTCTGCAATTTTACAGAGAAAATCAATTTCTTTTTGATGGTTGGCACCCATTTCTACAATACCAATTTCTATATCATGAGTAAAAGAAAGTAGAGTTAAAGGGACGCCAATATGATTGTTGAGGTTGCCTTGTGTTGCTTTTATTTTGAATTCTGTTGATAATACTTCAGAAACAAGTTTTTTTGTTGTGGTTTTTCCATTACTTCCAGTGATGGCAATAATCGGAATATCCAAAACTTTTCTATGATAATTGGCTAATTTTTGAAGTGTTTCTAAAACATTTTCAACTAGAATGGTGTTTTCATTTTCGAAATCAGAATCATCAATTACTGCTTTTGATGCGCCTTTTTTTAAGGCTTTTTCTACAAAATTATGACCGTCAAAATTTTCACCTCTTAGCGCAAAAAACACTTGATTTTTCTTAAGTGTTCTGGTGTCAGTACAAACGCCGATGCTCTCGTTGAATGTAGAATAAATTTCGTTTAGATTTTTTTCCATAAATGCTATAATTAAAAAAGCCCTAACACAAAGTTAGGGCTTTAAATTGTAGAAAAAAATATGATGATTAATTTCTTGTACGTCTTCCTTTATTTGATTTTGAACCAACTTTAGACATTGCATTTCTAAAGCCAATATCATCTGTTGCCATATATTGTGGATAGTATCTTCGTTGAGCAGGATCTAACCAATATGCTCTGTCTCTCCAAGAACCACCTTTGTAAACTCTCACTTCGTCATTGATCAAAGTTGTTCTGCCAGAAGATTCATCGTAACGTCTGTCTAAATCATTTTCTTCACCAGCAACAACTTCATGTTCAGGAGAATTATACATTTTTTCATCAACTTCACCAGCTTGTCCATAATATCTTGAAGAAGCTTTGTCACCATCGCGGTAGTTTTTATTATCGCTTCTGTTGAACTGAGTTCTCAAATATGTCTCTTGATCATCAATTTCTACTTGTTTGATTTCACCCGGAAGATTTCTAGCAATAATTTTACCATCACTAAGTGTGTCGTATACAACTTCGTCTGGACCCAGCACAACAACTTGCCCATCTTCGCCGATGGCATTTTTCATATAAACATTTCCTCTGAAGTAGTTGAAATCGTTGAATTCATTGTCAACTGTTGGTCTATAAACATCGGCAACCCATTCAGCCACATTTCCGGCCATATCATACAATCCGTAATCATTAGGTTCATAGGATTTAACTTCAGCAGTAATATCTGCACCATCGTCACTCCATCCGGCGATTCCACCGTAGTCACCTCGTCCTTGTTTAAAGTTTGCTTTTTGATCGCCCATATCCATTCTGTTACTGGATCTGGTGTACTGACCATCCCAAGGATATTTTTTACGTCCTCTATAGGAGTTAAAATCTCTCACAGAAGTTTGACCTAAAGCTGCATATTCCCATTCAGCTTCCGTTGGAAGTCTGTATGCAGGGAGTAATTCACCATCTTTTCTTTGAACGTAAACATTAGTACTGTCAGGATTGTTTTTTAAACGTCTGTCAGTTTCTCTTCCTCCTTTAGTTATGGAATCATTTCCACCATAAACTTTTGAAGGTGTGTTCAAGTAAGTTTCTGTGTTGAAAATTTGTTCAGCACTTGAAGCTTTGTAGGCTTCTTGTACAGTATAGCCTTTATCAGCCAGTTTTTTCTCATTTACACGGTCTGTTCTCCATTTGCTGAATTCTGTAGCTTGAATCCAATTCACGCCAACGACAGGATAATTTTGAAAAGCAGGATGTCTCAAATAGTTATTGACCATATTTTCGTTGAACCCAAGTGGATTTCTCCAAACTAAAGTATCAGGGAGTGCTCCACTGTAAATATTTTTGTATTTTTCTTCAGACGGTGGGAACATTTTTTTTAACCAATCTAGATATTCCAAATACATAATATTAGTTACTTCTGTTTCGTCCATATAAAAGGACTGAACATGCTGTTGAGTCGGGGAGTTGTTCCAATCATGCATTACGTCATCTTGGACGCGACCCATGGTGAATGTTCCACCTTCAACAAAAATTAAACCTGGACCAGGTTCTTGTTCTTGGTAGTCGGTCTTGTAACCCACACCACCATTTTTACCGCTTAAATCCCAACCGGTAGCTCGTGAATCGCCTGTATAATCTCTAGAGTTGTTACAGCTTGAAATAGAGATTGCAATAGCAGCAACTGCACAAGTTTTTAAAACATTTTTAATCATCATAATTTCGATTTTAATCTAAAATTTGAACCCGCAATATAGTAATTAACGGTGTATTAACAAGAATATTTTCTTTAAATAGAATTTATTTTAATTGTTGCTTTTTTATTTACATAATATACTATCATTGTATATTAGACGTTTTATTTCAAGATTTGACTAGCAATACAGTTTATGAAATTCTATACACATTTAATTATTCTTTTGATTTCTTGCTTTGCTTTTTCGCAACAAACTTCTGTTCAAATTGATTGGCAAGATAATAAAAATGTCGCTACTCAACCAGATGATGTCTTAAAAGTGCCAGGATTTAACGAACTTTTTTTTGAATACGACATCAATACTGAATCTGTGACTTATAATCGCTTTTTTAATTTCAACTCAGCAAATTATGTAATTGACAATGTTCAGTACGAAAATGTACCCGAATCATTGTTGGAGAATGTGTCTGATATACCAGAAAATTTATTTTATACAATAAATACTGCAACTGGAAGAAATACGAGAAAATTAGCTTTGCAGCTCAACCCTTTTGTTAATAATAACGGAAGTGTGAATCGAGTGGTGTCTTTCGAATTAGTTCAGGATCAGTCCTTGGGACGAACACCTCAAAACACAAGTTTTTCTAACACCAACTTGACCAACTCAGTCTTGGGTTCAGGTGAGTTTTATAAATTTTATGTTGAAAATGACGGCGTTCACAGATTGTCTTTCGATTTTTTGAGAAGTTTAGGTATGTCTTTTAATAACGCTTCATCTCAAAATTTAAAAGTTTATGGCCACGGAGGCGAAATGTTGCCTTTAATTAATTCAGAAAACGAATATTACGACCCGCCGGAAATCGCCATTCAGGTAGAAGATGGTGGCGATGGTGTTTTTGGTCCTGGTGATTATATTTTGTTCTATGCACAAGATACGAATGAATGGAGTCAAGAAAATTTGACCAATTTGAATTTGTATGCAGACCGCTCATATTATTATGTCACAAATTCTAGCGGTCAAGGTAAAAGAATGAATACGATGGGTGAACCAACCGCTTCAGCGCAAACTAGCATTACAAGTTTTGATGATTTTCAGTTTTATGAAGTTGATGAAACCAGCCCATCTTTAGTCGGAAGACGTTGGTTTGGTGATCGTTTCGATATTGAAACTCAACGTGAATACGAATTTGAATTTTTAAATTTAATTCCTGAAGAACCAATTGATATTCGTGTTTATGGTGCTGCAATTTCTCAAATACAATCTTCTATGAGTGTTTCCGTAAATGGAGAATCATTGCCAAATATCAATTTTTCTGCTAATAACCCAGATTCGCCGTCTACAGGTTCTCAATTTATTGGTGCTGTGAATTCAGATTCAGATGAAGTGAACCTAAATGTTACTTTCAATAAAAACGGAAACCCTGCTGCTGTTGGTTTTTTAGATTTTATCACCTTGGAAGCTAAACGAGAATTAATTGGCAGTTCAGAACAATTCAAATTCAAGAATAATGAGGTGGCAAATTTGACTGGTGTTGGTGAATATATTGTTCAAAATGCTTCAGAAATTAACCAAATTTGGAATGTGACAGATCCCATAAATCCAAGTTTTATAGCAAATAATGAAGCGCAATCGAATTTCATTTTTAAAGCACAGTTAGGAGAAATTCAGCATTACCAAGCGGTGACCGACAACTATTTTGAGCCACAAATTGAAAACGGCAACACCAGAGTTAATAATCAAAACCTGAAAGGGCGAATTTTCAATAATGCGCAAGGTGAATTTCAGGATATTGATTATTTAATTATCACACGTTCAGATTTTGTTTCAGCTGCAAATCGTTTGGCACAATACCGAAGATCTAATGATAATCTGAATGTGAAAGTCGTTGAAACTGAAAAAATTCATGAAGAATTCAATTCTGGTAAGCAAGATATTGGCGCGATTAGAAATTTTATAAAATATGTTTATGATAATGGGTCTTCAGACCAAAATCGATTAAGTCTTGTAGGCTTCATTGGTGACGCTTCGGTCGATTATAAAGACCGTTTGCAAGGCAATACCAATATTGTCCCGACTTTTCAGCGTGTCTCCAGCTTTGCTACAAATTCATCGTCTTATATGTCAGACGATTATTACGCAATGATGGATCCCGGCGAAGGCAATATGAGTAATTCGAATTTAATGGATTTGGCAGTTGGAAGAATTTTGGCAGATACGCCACAACGTGCCAATGCTATGGTTGATAAAATTATCAATTCTGAAACTCGTGATGCTTATGCATCGTGGCGAAATAATTTCGTTTTGGTTTCTGACGATGCAGACGATGCAGGAGACTTTGGTCTTCAGGTTGATTTAGATGAATTAGGTGATAATATTTCTGAAAATAAACCAACAATAAATGTAAAAAAAATTCATTCTGATGCGTTTCAACAAATTACCTCTGCTGGTGGAAATCGTTACCCAGATGTGAATGTTGCTATTTCTGATGCTATTGAAGTTGGTACAGCCGTGGTAAATTATTTTGGTCACGGCGGTGAAGATGGTCTTGCGCAAGAACGAATCGTAACACAAACCAACGCCCAAGAATGGCAAAATCCAGACAGATACAACTGTTTCATTACAATTACTTGTGAATTCACCAAGTTTGATAATCCATTGCGAATGACGGGTGGCGAGTTGACATTTTGGAATGAAAACGGTGGCGCAACGTCTATGGTAACCACGACAAGGGCGATTAGTGTATTTGCCGGAGTTCAATTTAATAATGAATTTGCCCCATTTCTATTTGATTACAATAATAATGACGAAACCATTGCGCAAGCAGTTATGCGCGCTAAACAAAACCTGTCAGTGAGTGGAAAACGGATTGTCTTTTTTGTAGGCGATCCAGCAATGAAATTACCACTTCCAAAGCCCAGAATTCAATTGACAAGTATTGATGATACACCAATTGAACAATATAATGACACTTTAAAAGCTTTGAGTAAGCACAAATTCAAAGGTGAAATAGTAGACGGAAATAATCAACGTTTGAATGATTATAAAGGTGAATTAACTGCTATTGTTTTTGATAAGCGAATAGACCGAAGCACTTTAGGAAACGATGGTGCTTCTCAAAATGGAAATTTGTTAACTATGGATTTTACAACTTTGGGAGAAAATCTTTTTCGTGGAAAAGCTTCAGTTCAAAATGGAAGTTTTGAGTTTGACTTTGTGCTTCCGAAAGACACAAAACTCCCTGTTGATGTAGGTCGTGTTAGTTTTTATTCTGCCAGAGATGACGCATTAGAAGAATACAGCGGTTTCAATACTGAAATTTTGGTTGGTGACATTAATGAAGATGCTCCAGAAGATAATAATGGGCCTTTGATTAATTTATTTATGAACGATGAAACTTTTGTAGATGGCGGAATTACCGACAATCAACCTTATATTTTAGCAAATCTTGAAGATGAAAATGGAATCAATACCGCCGGCGGAATTGGACACGATATTGTCGCTATTTTGGACGGAGATGAATCGAATCCTATTGTTTTGAATGAATATTATGAAGCAGAAACAGATGACTATACACGAGGTCAAGTGTATTATCGTTTAAGAGATTTAGAAGAAGGCGAACATACATTGACTATCAAAGCTTGGGATGTTTATAATAACTCCCAAACGGTAAATTTGAATTTCACAGTTGCAGCGCAAGACGATTTGAAAATCACAAGAGTTTTGAATTATCCTAACCCATTTATCGATTACACAGAATTTTGGTTCAACCACAATCGCCCATTTGAACCTTTAGAAGTTATGGTGCAGGTGTTTACCGTAACTGGGAAATTGGTTTGGACAGAAAATCAAATCGCCAATACCAGTGGCTTTTTGTTTAGAGATATGACTTGGAATGGTCGTGATGATTTTGGTAATAAAATAGGTAAAGGCGTGTATGTTTATAAGCTTACCGTAAAATCCACAGTAACTCAACAAAAAGTTGAAAAATATGAAAAGCTTGTCATTCTATAATTTACATATATTTGCAATCTCAATTTTTACTATGAAACGAATAACATTTTCCCTTTTAGCAATTATTTCAATTTTCAGCAATGAATCAATTGCTCAAGAAAACAACAGAGTAATTACAACAGGTGTGCCTTTTCTTTTGATATCGGCAGATGCTAGAGCATCTGGTTTGGGAGATCAAGGTGTAGCAACTCGAATAGACGCTTTTTCTCAGCAATGGAATCCAGCTAAATTTGCCTTTTCAGAAACCAAACAAGGTGTAGCATTATCTTATACACCATATTTACGTGAATTGGTCAATGATATAAATTTAGCTAATTTATCCTATTTTAATAGAATTAATGAGCGAAGTAGTGTCGCAGCAAGTATTAGGTATTTTGGTCTGGGCGGAGTTGAACTGAGAGAAACTGCTGAACAGGTTCCTAGAGAGGTTGAGCCAAATGAATTTGCTATAGATTTAAGTTATTCCTTGCGTCTAAGTGAAGAATTTTCAATGGCAGTTACTGGGAGATTTATCAATTCTAACCTGCGTTTTCCTACAGGTATAGCAGATGCTTCTGCTGCCAGTACATTTGCGGCAGATGTCTCTATGTTCTATAGAAGTGAAGAAAAAATTTACAGAGATTTCAATGGCCGTTGGAGAGCGGGTTTAAATATTAGTAATATTGGGCCAAAAATAAAATACGACGATGCTGGTGATGAAAATTTTTTACCAACCAACTTCAAGGCAGGAGCAGGTTTCGATTTTATTTTGGATGCTGCTAATACTATTGCTGTAACTCTAGAGTTTAACAAGCTTTTGGTGCCAACTCCACCAGAGATAGAAAGAAATGAGGACGGACAGATTTCAGAAGAAAGTAGTCAAGCTTTAATCGATTATAGAAATACTAATGAGTTTTCAGCCATTTTTTCATCTTGGAATGATGCACCAGACGGTATTTCAGAAGAATTGAAGGAAATTACTTGGGCTTTAGGTGCAGAATATTGGTTTGAAGATAGCTTTGCATTGCGACTTGGTTACTTCAACGAATCAGAACAAAAAGGATTCCGTAAGTTTCTGACTATGGGTGCTGGTTTTAAATATTCAACCATTAATATTGATGCTTCTTATTTGTTTTCAACTTCAAAAGTTCAAAATCCTTTGGAAGGCACCTTGCGTTTTGGTTTGACTTTCAATATTGGAGATGATTACTATTCTGAATATTAAAAATATTATTGTAATTTAGTCTATAAAAAAAAGTATCAAATCAAATTTGATACTTTTTTTGTCTCAATACATTATTATGGTAGAAAAAGAAATTAAAGTAAAGTTTAAAATTTTTGAAGATTTATCTGAATTACCTCAGAATATTCAAATGCTTATGAAATCAGCTACCGAAGCTAGAAACAAAGCTTACGCACCTTACTCTAAGTTTCAAGTTGGCGCCGCATTGTATTTGAATAATGGTAAAGTAGTTACAGGAAGTAACCAAGAAAACGCATCTTATCCATCTGGACTATGTGCGGAACGTACAGCAATATATGCCGCTGGTGCTAACTATCCGGAGGCTCAGATAGAAGCCTTGGTTATTACAGCGACTTCACAAAAACACAAAGTTCTTGAACCAATAGCGCCTTGTGGAGCTTGTAGACAAGCTATTGCTGAGTACGAAAAAAAACAAGATTCACCTATTTCTATCTATTTTATGGGGGAGACAGGAAAAATCATTAAGGTAGATGCTCTCTTAGATATTCTACCGTTAGCATTCGATAATAAGTTTTTGTAGAAGTTTTAAACCAGTTATGATTCTGAATGCTAAAAAATCTCTATCTTTTGTAGTTAAAATTTTAAAGGAAAGAACAAATTGAGTCATCATTTTTATTGTTTTGAAATAAAACACCTTGTATAGGATTTGAAATTAGGAAGAGTTCACTTTCTAAGTCTCATATTAATAATGCTTTAGTGATTAATTACAAATTACTTCCAAAAAACCTGATTAAAAGTTTGTATTATTTAGAAAAAAGGTTGTAGTTTTGCACCCCGTTAATTGAGTTATTGAGAGAATTAAAGATTGATTAATTCTAATTTAATGTTTAAAAAAAAAAGCATTAAAAAATTTTGTTTAAGACTGGAATTAGTTTTAGTTTTGCGCTCTCGAAATTCACGAGTATTAGATCATTAAAATAGAGTAAAAAAAATCTCGCAAAAGACTTGTTATATTTAAAATAAGTATTACTTTTGCATCCGCTTAGAAAACGGCTTATAGAATTTGTTTTTTGTAGGCTAACAAGAACAAAGAAGTTCATTGACATATTGAATTGACAGCACAAATAAGAGATTATTTGTAGAATTAGAAACATTATTATTAAGAGTTGATTCCTGAGAATTTAATGAGAATTAGATTTTGAAGCGTTAAAGAC
>JBHEPM010000070.1:0-250 GCA_046260295.1 Psychroflexus sp. | reverse complement strand
TAACATGAGTGCTTGCACTTGATGACGACCGGCGCACGGGTGCGTAACGCGTATACAATCTACCTATTACTAAGAGATAGCCCAGAGAAATTTGGATTAATATTTTATGGTATTATCGAATGGCATCATTTGATAATTAAAGGTTACGGTAATAGATGAGTATGCGTCCTATTAGCTAGATGGTAAGGTAACGGCTTACCATGGCAACGATAGGTAGGGGTCCTGAGAGGGAGATCCCCCACACTGGTAC
>JBHEPM010000007.1:0-30188 GCA_046260295.1 Psychroflexus sp. | reverse complement strand
CAAGATAGAGCTGAGAGCAGGTTCTTGGCTCCTAAAACAAGGTGTTTTGCAACCAAGTTTGTTGATAGTTTCCTTTTGGATCATAGCGCTTAGCTTGTGTTTGGATATTGAATTTTCTGTCCCTTGGATCGTTGCCCACGCCGCTGTTGTACATCCAGTTGCCCCAATTGCTGTGGACGTCGTAATCTATCAACATAGCCTCAAAATAGGCAGCGCCGATACGCCAATCTTGCTGCCATTCTTTGGCCCAAAAACTGTTCACGTTTTGGCGACCGCGATTGCTCATGAATCCGGTGTTTTGAATTTCTATCATGTTGGCATTCACAAAATCTTCTGGCGTTTTGCCGTTAATCCATGCTTGAAAGGCTTCATTATCATTTTTCCATTTGTAATTTTTGTTTGAAATGCCACCCAATTGAAAAATTTTGTTGCCGTGTTTTAGCGAAATATATTTGAAATAATCTCGCCAAATCAATTCGAAAATCAACCAATATGTGTCTTGGTTTTTCGTGACTTCAGATTCGAATTTTTTGATTTGGTGATAAATTGAAACGGCTGAAATGCTACCCTTGGCAAGCCATGCCGAAAGTTTTGAACTGTAGTCTGTGCCTAAAAGTCCGTTTCTTGTTTTTTTGTAATATTGGAGTTTTTTGGTGTTCCAGAAATAATGATTCAGTCGGTTCCAGGCTTCGTTTTCACCACCTTTAAAAGGAAAGGCACTTCTGAAATCTACGTCAAAATCCTTTAAGCCTAAATCTGACAATTGTGGCAATTTGTCTTCAAAATCTATAAAATTTTCACTTGGTTTTACTTTGGGTTTTGGAATTTCTGTTCGCACTTGCGCTTTCTTTTCGCAGTGTTTTCTGAAACTGGTGAAAACTTCCGGAATTTGGTGCCAGCCCTCAAACGGCACATCGTCTGGATGAAACAAAAATTGATTGTAGTCTGTTATAAATTTGGTGTTTGGGAATTGTTCTCGTAAATGTTTTTCAACATCAAACTCTTCTTGCGTCCATTCTTTTTGAAAGAAAATCTTTTCAATATTAAATTGTTCTGACAATGTTTTGAATGTTTCCTCTGGTGTTTTGTTGCTGATTTTTAGAGCAATATTCAAAGACTTCAGGTTTTTTTGGAGTTCAGAAACACTTTCAATTAGAAATTTTGCCCTGAATTTTTCGGTTTTTTTGAATCCGTATTTTGTATCTGCATAATGTCTTGGGTCAAAGCAGTACAAACCAATAACTTTTGTGTTTTCTTCGCAAGCTTTGGCTAAAGATTGTTGATCGATTGTTCTCAGGTCGTTTCTGAACCAAACGACATTTAGGTTTTGTTTCGTTTGCATTTTTCGCTACAGTATTTGACGTGTTCCCAATTCAGTTTCCATTTTTTTCGCCAAGTGAATGGCTTTCCACAGGTAGCGCAAATTTTTTCTGGTAAATTTGGTTTAGCGTGTGGCATTATTTAGATTTTGTGACTTCTCCTGGTCTGGCATATTCAAATCTTTCCATCAATTGTGTGGCAACATAGCCATCTAAACCAATTATTCCGGCAGTTTTGGCTTTGGATAAATCTAACCAGCCATCTTCTTTTTGAATGTTTTCATCAAACCGCAAATGTTCTATTTCGCCGATAATTAGGCGACAATCGTTTTCCTTGATATGGTATTCGTTTACAAATTGACAACCAATTTGCACAGATGAAGATTTTACAAATGGGGCTTGAAAATTTGGAATGTAAAATTCTTCTAAACCAACAGTTTCAAATTCGGATTGTTCTTTTTCATATTTAGCCGAAGTTTGGTGGGCTTGCGCTATAAAATCTTCGTGAATATGATTTACCGTAAATACGCCAGTCGATTTTAGATTGTCGTAGGTATGTCTTGCTACTGTGGTTGGTCTGAGCATGAAACACAGCATCGGCGGTTGGCTACCAAGATGAATCACGGAATTGAATACAGCTAAATTTGAAATGTTTTCTTTTGAAATGCTGCCGATAAGGTTTGCAGATTTGATGCCACCACAGGAGTTGATTAAGTGCATGCGCTCTAGTCTGGGCATGTTCAGAATATCATGTTTTGAAATGTGTTTCATAAAAAAAGGCCGATTTTTACACCGACCTAAAATTAATTATTGTTTAATTTATTTGTGTTAAAAATTAAACAAATTATTAAGATTTCTTGTCTTCTAAACTTGGGTAATCTGTGTAGCCTTTCTCGCCAGTAGTGTAGAATGTGTCTTTATCCCAATCTTGAAGCGGTGCATTGTTTTCAAAACGCGTCGGTAAATCAGGATTGGAAATGAATAATTTGGCGAAAGCGACTAAATCAGCTTTTTTATCTTCGATGACTTTATTTCCGCTGTCTTGGTCGAAACGAGCATTTATCATCAAATTTCCTTTATATAAAGGTCTGAAATGTTCGGCGATATTGCTCACTAGAAAATCTTTGTCGCTCACATCATTGAATGGTTCAGACAGATGCAAATAGGACAAATCGTATTTATCGCTCAATCTTTTGACGATGTATTCGAAGGTTGGGATGGTCTCCTCATCAGCTTCCATTCCGAATATGCCATGCAAAGATGGATTTAGCCGCACGCCAATTCTGTTCTCTGGAAAAAACACTCTGACAGCTTCTAAAACTTCAAACAAAAATCTGGCTCGATTTTCCTTGGAGCCACCATATTCATCGGTTCTGTGATTTGAAGATTTATTAAAGAATTGGTGAAACAAGTAACCGTTTGAAGAATGAATTTCGATGCCGTCGAAACCTGCATCAACTGCATTTTTGGCTGCACGTTTGAAATCTTGTACCGTTTGTTTGACCTCTTCCGTCGTCATGGCTTTTGGCGTTACGGTGTCTTTGAATCCATCGTAAGTGTAAGATTGTGAATTTGGATTGATCGCACTTGGAGCCAAAGGTTTTTCGCCATTGTGAAAATCTGGATGAGAAATTCTGCCCACATGCCACAATTGGATGAATATTTTACCGCCTTCATCATGAACAGCTTTAGTGACTTTTTGCCATCCTTCGATTTGTGCTTGATTATGAATTCCTGCTGTATTTACATATCCTACTGCGCGCTCAGAAACTTGAGAACCTTCAGAAATAATTAGGCCTGCACCAGCACGTTGACTGTAATATTTAACGTGTAAATCTGTTGGCGCATTCTCTTCATTGTCGGCACGACTTCTGGTCATCGGTGCCATAACGACTCTGTTTTTCAATTCTAAATCGCCTAATGTATAAGGTGTCAGTAATGCTTGTTTATGACTCATAAGTATTTTGTTTTTTTGGTTAAAATTACTATACGAGATTTGATGTGTACGTTAAAAGACTTTTAAATATGCTAAAGAATTCGTCTATAGTTGTATAATAATTACTGATTGTTTCAAATCTAATGCTTAAGCTTCTGAATCTAATTTCAGTTTTCAACATAAATTTGGAATTCTAGAAACTCAATCCGTGGTATTGAAATAAGATTAAAGGCGTTTATGATTTTCTAATGAATTTTCGTTTTTTTATCTTTTTTTTCGCTTTTTATCCTACTTTGTTTAAATACTTAACTCAAGTTTCGTACCTGATTTACTGTGATTTGAGAGATTTGATTCATTGTTCAAAAACGATAGTGACTCACTGTAAAGTATTAATTTTCTTGCCGTTGAGTTAATATCTATATCCTCGACCAATAAATCCAAAACTTCCAAGATATCCACGATTGCCAATAGCAGTCTTTGATTGAGCTTATATTCTTGATAATCCTGTTTTATATCCTTGAAGATCCCGCCAATAGTCTGATAAGCTTCCATCCTGTGCCTCAGGTTTATCAATAGATACCGAACCATTGTTATGGTCGTCTGGGTCAACTGCACGTCAAAATTCGTGGATTGGCATTTGCCCAGACCTAATAGCTGTTTGGCTTCTTTGAAGAACACCTCTATGGTCCACCGAGTACTGTAGATTTCCATAGTTTTTTTAAAGCTTAATTTTGTGTTGGTGGTAATGATGGTATGCCAAGCCCCGTTAACGCCCCTTTTGGAAAGGAACACCTTTACCGTGGTGCCATCGATCTGACCTACATATTCAAAGTAATATAACTTGAGCGATCTTGCCCTTGACATTTTGCCCTTGTGCTTTCTGAGCTGTTTGATGGAATGTTCCTTTCCATCTATGAACAGCTTACTGTTGTACTTGTACATCCCAATGAGGTGCACTTTTTTATCGACCCTGGCAAGTTTGTTTATTAATTTTGTAGAGGTGAACCAACTATCGGTTAAAATATAGTCAACTGCTATCTTGCGCTTGTTGATGCGCTTAAACATGGCAACGAGCATATCCGTTTTTTTCGAGTTCAGCTCCTTAAAGCGTGTTGCCACGGGCAGCCCCTTGTTCCTTTTGGTTTTCTTTTGCTGTTTCCGTTGCCTCTTGGTCAGGCCATATTTATTCTTCTTGTTGTCCTTGTTCTCCCTGTGGAAGCTAAAATCTATGGGGATGAAAACACTCCCGTTCCAGTAGCCCGCGACAAGGAGCTTGAAGCCAAAAATGAAGCGGTGGCCTACATGGTCGAAGGTCTTAGATATCCCTTCTATTTTTTTGCCACGCTTCTCTATATCGGTATCGTCGAATATCAAGCATTTATGGTCGTCCCCTGACGTGGCAAAATCACGGTCAAGGGACAGGTAGCGTTTTACGAACAGCAAAAGCAGGTTGCGCCAATCCATTTTCTGATTGGTCAATGCCCTGTAATAGGTGTCTTTTTGGGCTTTCGTTTCAACTGTGGTCTTGCCGTTGAAAACAGACCCAAGGCTTCCCATATCCATGAAAGGCAGAGCAAGGATCAACTTTATCAGATCCCAAAAAGGAACCCCGGATTGTTTAACGGACTTGAATAGTTTTGAGGTCTTCGAAAAATTTAAAAGCTCAAGCTGTTTGATGAAAAATTCCGGTTGCCTCCAAGTATCTTTAAAAAAGGTTTTGACTTCTTGAGTTTTAGCAATATCTTTGTTTTGTAGCATGTTTTGTACTTTTTGTGTAGTACCTTAAAGATACAATAAAACCAAGGGTTTCCCTTGGTTTTCATGCTATTTATTACCTTAAAAACTCAATGAATTTAGGGGTGCGAAACTTGAGTTATATAATAAAGAAGCCGATAAATTAATTTCTATTGGCTTCTTTAATTAAAATTAGATATTCAAATTTTCACTGAGAAACTTTTCATCTGTAGACAATTCATAAATCATAAGGATGCTAATTATGGCTGGAGAATATTTAGTCCACGGGTGAACATGTAGGCTTGCGTTGAAACTATCATTTAATTAAATGTTTCTTCCTCAAAAAAGATTTTAAGAAGAAATTGCCTGCATAATTTGAAATAAAAGATAATGCCCACCAAAAAACAATAATTCTGGTATTTTAGATAAGGTTTATATTTCGACTGTATTTTAAAAAAAAATATTTCGCTGCTTTGGCAATTTCATAAGCCTTATAAAGATCATAAATTAGATTAAAAAAAGCTCCAAACAACCATATTTTCGGAAGCATTTAGATTATAAATCCAAGTCTCATGTAAATTACTATTGGTTCATAAAACCATATTAAAAACAAGAAGATTATCGAGACAAGATATAAGCTCGTTTGAGTAAAGATAATTAATTTCATTTCTAAATAACCTGAAACAATGACAACTAAATTTACAAAGCATATGAAATAGAAAACAATAAGTAAATATTTAGAAATCTTCGGGTTATCGCTTAGAATAAAAACGTCCTTATTATATAAAGATAGAATTAATAGCAGGTTTAATTAATTAACTCTTAGGAATATGCTTGGCTAAAAATTCTTGTTTTACCATATTCAATTTTTCGATGACTTGTTGCTTTTTTGTATTTAACTCGTTGCTTAATTGATTATAATTAGCGACTCCATCATTGACTTGTTTGACTTTTTTGTTGAATGCATCGATTTGCGCTTTTGTTCGTTTGCGCTTTGGTGTTTCATCTATTTTAGCTTTCAACTTTATAAAATTTGAATTTAACATCAGGAAATCTAACATTTCAGGTAAATAAGTTTCTGTTTCAGAAATATAAAATTCAAGTGCTTCTTTTGTGGCATTGTACACCATTTTATCTTCTTTATATAATGCCACAGTATCAATCGCTGCCAAGCCTTCTTTAGCTGCATTTTTAAGCGAGTTGATGTTTTGCTGAACCGCCAACATATTTTCTTCTGAAATGGATTTCATTATTTGATTTTCTATAATATTAGCCTTAAAGAAAATAAGATACAAATCATTATTGTGGTCAAAAACTTCGCCAGAAGCCTTCATCTTGTTGCCCAATTCGGTTTCAGATTCGACTAAATTAATTTTATGTTGCACCGCATATGCGTTTAAGTTTTGTTCATATTCATTTTGCAACTGCTCCATTTTTTCGTTCGCCTTCTTTTGGGTAAGAAAAAATGCTTCCATATTATCGTAAGATTGTTCGGCTATTTCTTTTAAATCCACAACTTTCGCATAATCTTGATTGAGTAAATTTTTATTCAATTCAAATGATTCAATCACTTTAGCTTTGAATTCTTCACCTTCAAAACTATCTGCGTTTTGAATGTCTTGAATACCTTCATCAAAGGCTTTGATAATTTTTTTGCGTTTGCGCTCAATATTTCTGTCATTTTTACTGTGAGCAATAGCGGTGGTATATTTCCACATTTTTTTACTGATGTCTTGACTGTATTCATTCACAAATTCAAGGTAATCTATGGCTTGATCGAACTCTTGGGCTTCGCTTTTGTGACTGCTGAATAAAAATGTAACTAATAAAAATAAAACAGATATTCTCATGGTTTTGGGTTTTGATTAATGTGATCTTTTAAAATATTAAAGGCTTCAAATATGTAAATGTCTTTGGATAATTCTTCTCGAATGGTTGAATTTAACTTGGCTTTTTCGTCATCAAAAAGTAAAGCTTCTGCTGTTGAGGCGGTGTTTTTCAGATTAAAAAAAGGACTTGTGTCATCCTCAAAATCCCAAACTTTTTTATATTCTGAAACATCTTCATATACATTTTCGGGTGTAAACGCATAAGTGACTTTCTTGTTGAATAAATATTTCACAAGTGCTTTATTCTGAGTTTTAATCAATTGAAAATCTGGATTATTTTCAACTCTAGAATGACTCTTAGATTTTAGTAATTCAAGGTTAATTTCTGGATAAGCGTCGTGTTTCAAATCCAAAGTAGTTTTATCATTGTCTAATGCAAAAGCTTGGTGTTTTTCTTGACTTTCAAAATTTTTGTAAAGTGAAGGCAAAACCACATCTGGTATAACGCCGATTTTTTGGTGACTTTGGCCGGTAACTCGGTAAAATTTTTCAACGGTGAGTTTGCAATAGCCTAAACTATTTTGTTGGGATAATTCAAAAATATATTGTGAAGTGGCTTTGCCAAAAGTCTGTGAACCAACAATTATTGCACGATTGTAATCTTGCAAAACGCCAGCAAGCAATTCTGAAGCGGAAGCGCTGTATTCATTGACCAAAATCACAAGCGGTTTGTCAAAAATAGTTCCACGATGTTGGTCTTTGATAGTAATATTATCTTTATCGCGATGTTTCAAAATAGCCAAAGGGCCTTTATCTATGAAAATCCCAGACAATTCTGAAGCTTCTTTCATGGAACCGCCACCATTGAAACGCAAATCGATAATCAAACCATCGACTTTGGCTTTATTAATTTTGAATAATTCTTTAGCAAAATCATTGGCAGTGCCAAATCCCGTGGGCGAATCCATATCAGTATAAAACGCAGGAATACTGACGTAGGCTATTTTCTGAGATTCGTCTATGATGTAACTTTCCAAAGTATTGTGTTCAACTTTAAGTTCAGTTTTGGTCAATTCAACTTTTTTGATGTCACCATTTTGCTTTTTCACTTCAAAAACCACCGTATTATAAGCTTCATTATTGAGGAAACTCAACACATCGAAATTTGAAACGCAAAAAGCAGTCAATTTGTCTTCGCCAGATTTCAAAGATCGCAACACATCATTTTCATCAATTTTGCCATTTGCATAAGCCACACTTCCAGGACTAATGTGGGTGATGAAAATTTCTCCATCTTCATTTTTATCAGTCCAAATTCCAAAAGACAATTGGCTGTTGGCCACCGAAGTTTCAAACATGGCTTTTTCTGAAGGATTGAAAAATGAAGAATTCGGATCTTGATATTTCACAAAAGCATCCAAAAAAGTTTCCTGAATTGATTTTTCCAAATCACCTTTCTGTAGTTTTAATTCGTTCAATTTACAGAGTTCATTTTCTACAATTCTGGGCTTAACCAAAGTTTCCAAACTATCGAATTTTGCCAAAAAATCCGCTTTATCTTCCGTTTGGTCAATAATTTCAAGAATAATTTTATAACGAATCATCCGATTCCAGTATGATTCAGTATTCGCTTTAGATTCAAAATAAGCCGATTTTTTCTTGGCGTCAAAATACAAGGTATCCCAGCCTGAGTAATCGAATTCTTCCGTTTTCAAATTTGAAATAACTCTCTTAGTATTTTGAATTCGGTTTTTAATAACATCCACGTATTTGTCGATAAATTCGCAATTGCCATCAACCACATAATCATCTATTTTGTAACGGTCTTTTGAAAATATTTCCGAATCAGATTCATGAAGCAAATAATCATCCGGATCTATATTATCCACAAACATTTTAAAAACCTCAATAGAAAGGCTGTCATCAACAGGTTTTGGCTGGTAATGCATGGCCTGAACTAAATCATTGAGTTGAAAAACTTGCCTACAAAACTCATCATTTTGCGCATAAAGCGAAAACGTAAAAAAAGAAAGAATGAAGCAAATTTTTTTCATAGTAGAAGTAATCTATAATAGACTGTTAAAAATATAAAAAATATCTTAAGTCATAAAGAGATTTGAAAAAACTTTCCCTTTTGTTCATATTGAATTTTTTTTGCTGAAAAGCAAAGTTTAAAACACTAGAATTTATCGATATTTGCTTAAAAAATCAGTTTGAAAAATACGATTTATATCAACGGATTTGCTTCGATTTCTCCTTACGGACACAATTCGAAAGACATTCAATCTGGCTATTTTGAAAAATCAGCTAAATTCAGCAACAAAAGTTTTGAAAAGGACACGCACTTATGTGCGCAATTGAGTCCGAAATCTGAGCTTGAAATTGAAAAATTAAAATCTGAAAACAAAATTTTTCAAAATCTTGATAAATCCGTACTCATGGCAATGTTTTCAGCCAGAAAAGCGGTTGAAAATTTAAATTTAGAGTCAAATTCAACAGGTATAAATATCGGTTCATCTCGTGGTGCGACTGCGCTTTTTGAAAATTATCATAAAACTTTTTTGGAGGGCAAAACCTTATCACCACTCGCCTCACCAACCACAACTTTGGGCAATATTTCATCATGGGTGGCGCAAGATTTAGGCATCGACGGACCAAATATCAGCCATTCCATAACTTGCTCAACAGCGCTTCACGCCATGTTGAATGCGAAAGCTTGGTTGCAAGCCGACATGAGCGAGGTGTTTTTAGTCGGCGGTTCCGAAGCGCCTTTAACAGCCTTTACAATTGCGCAAATGCAAGCCTTGAAGCTTTATAGCAAATCAAAATCAACTTTGCCCTGCGAAAGTTTGAATTTAAATAAAACCGAAAACACCTTAATTTTAGGTGAAGCTTCTGCAACGGCAGTGCTTTCAAAATCTTCGGAAAATGCATTGGCAAAAATTGCTGGATTTGGATACGCTACAGAACAAATTACTCACAATATTTCAATTTCTACCGATGCCAAATGTTTTCAAAAATCCATGACAATGGCTTTAAATGAAGCAAAACTAGACGAAGTTGATGCCATTATTTTGCATGCTCCAGGAACCGTAAAAGGCGATTTGGCTGAAGTCAAAGCCATTGAGAAAACCTTTTCAAAAACGCCCTTATTAAGCACCAACAAATGGCAAATCGGACACACATTTGGCGCTTCTGGCATGATGAATATTGAAATGGCTTTAATGATGCTTGAGACTGGAAAATTCTTGGAAAACCCTTTTCACCTGCAAAAGAGCAATTCCAAAAAAATTGAATCTGTTTTGGTCAATGCCGTTGGTTTCGGCGGGAATGCCGTGAGTATTTTGTTGACTAAAAATTGAAATTTATTTTCTCTAAAATGAAATATTTTTACTGAAAACTATTTCAAAATAGAAATTACAGAGAGTTTTTTCTATTTTTGACCTTATAAAGATTTCATTATGACAAGACATGATTGGACAAAAGAAGAAATACTAGAAATTTATAACAAACCTTTAATGGAGTTGCTTTACGACGCAGCCACGGTTCATAGAAAGCACCACGACCCAAATAAAGTGCAGGTGTCGACATTGCTTTCCATAAAAACCGGCGGTTGTCCAGAAGATTGCGGGTATTGTCCGCAAGCAGCAAGATACCACACCGATATAGAAGGCAATGATTTGATGAGTGTTTCTCAGGTCAAAGCCCAAGCTTTGCGTGCCAAATCTGCCGGAAGTTCTCGCGTTTGTATGGGTGCGGCTTGGCGGAATGTGAAAGATGGGGAAGAATTTGACAATGTTTTGGAAATGGTCAGAACCATCAACAAACTTGATATGGAAGTGTGTTGTACGCTTGGGATGGTTACAGAAAATCAAGCCCAAAGATTGGCTGAAGCCGGGCTTTACGCTTACAATCATAACTTAGATTCTTCAGAAGAATATTACAAGGAAGTGATTTCTACACGTGGTTATCAAGACCGTTTGGATACAATTGGCAACGTTAGAAAAACCAATGTTACGGTTTGTAGCGGTGGCATTATTGGCATGGGCGAAGCTTTGAAAGATCGTGCAGGAATGTTGGTTGCTTTGGCTACGCTAAATCCACAACCAGAATCTGTACCAATTAATGCGCTGGTTCCTGTGGAAGGCACGCCACTAGAAGAACAACAAAAAGTGTCCATTTGGGAAATGTTACGTATGGTTGCCACAACCAGAATTGTGATGCCAGAAACGCAAGTTAGATTATCTGCAGGACGTACAGATATGAGTCGCGAAGGACAAGCCATGTGCTTTTTTGCGGGTGCCAATTCTATTTTTGCTGGTGACAAATTGTTGACCACACCAAATCCAGATGTGAATGAGGATATGGAAATGTTTAAGCTTCTTGGCTTAGAACCTCAAAAACCGTTTGAAAAGAAAGCCAAGCCAGAAAGCGTTTCAGCAGAAAATTCTCAATACAAACCACTTGGTGAAAAACCAAAATGGTCGCGTCCTGGCCACAAAATTGAAAGAAATTTAGAAGCAAAAGCCAAGACAAAAGCTTAAAAAAGATATAATTTTTTTGACCATAGCTTCAAATTGATTAATTTCAGTTTGAAGCTTTTTATTTATAAGATGAAGCAATCAAGATTAAATATTAGCACGGTAGAGCGTGTCAAAAATATTTCGCCAAAAGATTTTGTGGAAAACTTTGTCAAACCCCAAAAACCTTTGGTTATAGAAAAATTAACCGAAAACTGGCCAGCTTACCAAAAATGGTCATTGGATTATTTTAAAGAAATTGCCGGTGATGTGGAAGTTCCGCTATATGATAATCGCTCAGTAAATGCAAAAGATAAATTCAATGAACCACATGCTAAAATGGAAATGAAAGATTATGTTGATTTGCTCCAAAGCAGATCAACGGAATATCGGATATTTCTTTTCAATTTAATCAAAGAAGTTCCAGAGCTCCAAAAGCATTTTGAATTGCCAGACTTAGGCGTAAAATTTCTCAAAAAAATGCCGTTTTTATTCTTTGGCGCAGAGGGTTCTTCAGTTTTTATGCACTACGATATTGATTTTGCAAATATTCTTCACATCCATTTTGAAGGCAAAAAACGCTGTTTGATTTATCCGCCTTCTGAAACAAAACACCTTTATAAAGTCCCAAATGCCTTGATTAGTTTAAGCGATATTGATTTCAATAATCCTGATTTTGAAAAATATCCTGCCTTACAGAAAGCAAAAGGTTACGAAGCTTATTTAGAACACGGTGAAGCTTTATATATGCCAGAAGGTTATTGGCACAATATGACCTATCTGACACCGGGATTTTCCATGAGTTTGAGGACTTTACCCAGAAGTCCTAAAAATATCAGCAAAGCAGTGTACAACCTAACAGTGATGCGTGGCGTTGAAAATTTAATGCGCAAAATCGGAGGCGAACGCTGGATTAATTATAAAAATGAACTTGCTTATCGCAGACAGAACAAAAAATAAAATTACCTTATGAAAAGTCTCTTGAATTCAACAAATTAAGCTTCGAAACTCATTATTTATCTCTTGACTGAATTTTTAATCTTGTACTTCCGAATTTACCAGGTAAAATATTAGCTTTTTTAGTAAGTTTAATTTGTGCCAGTTTACCAGTAACTGGATTTTTGGTTTGGTGGAATAGAAAGAAAAAAACCAAGAAAAAGCAAAAAGCTTAAACTATTTTTCGGAAGCCAATTCATGGATTTTTTCGTAAACAAGTTGTGATTCCCAGCCTCTGTAAAATAAATAATCCGCAAGTTTTTTCTTTTTTTTCAACACAGAAGTTTCTTTGATGTCACTCCATCGTTTTTTAGCTAAATCATTTAAAGTTGAAAAATAATCTTCATCTGGAATTTCCTTCAAAGCTAATTTAATATTGTATGCTGAAATATTTTTGTATTTCAATTCACGTATAATTCTGACTTTCCCCCATTTTTTTATTCTGAACTTCCCTCTCGCAAAACTTTTTGCAAAACGACTTTCATTGAGAAAATCTTCTTCTATCAGTTTTAAAATGATGTGATTTTTAGCATCTTCAAACATATTCATGTCATACAACTTCTGCTCTACTTCTTTATGACATCGGTCTTGATAAACGCAATAATTCATCAACTTCAGCATGGCTTCATCGACAGTGTAGGATTTTTTTTGTTTGAAATCAGGCTTTTTCATAATATTCTAAATGGAATTGCTAATTTATAAAAAACAAAAAAACCCTATGTCCAGTTTAGGTCATAGGGTTTTTTATTTTATTTCAACTTATACGTTGATGACATTGCCTTTATTATCATGGAAATGATATTCCAGATAATTGTAGGCATCTCTTGGTTGGATTTTAATCCATTTTTTGAAATCAAAAAACCATTTACTTCTTGGTGACGGCACACCTTTGACAAGATATGCGGCAATAAATGGATGTGCAGTAAGCACCACTTTTTTAATATCCTTTTTCATGATTTTCTGGAGATCAGCGTTAATTTTGTTAACTATAACAATTGGCGCTTCTATTTCTCCATCAATGTTAGGATTTTTTTCTCGTGTTTTGATATTCATTTCCGGTCGAACACGCTGTCTAGTAATTTGGATCAATCCAAACTTACTCGGCGGAAGAATTTTGTGCTTGGCGCGGTCATCGCTCATCTCTTCTTTGAGATGATCGTAAAGTTTTCTTCGGTTGTCAGGGTTGTTCATGTCTATAAAATCTACGACAATGATGCCACCCATATCTCTCAACCTGAGTTGTCGCGCAATTTCTGTTGCACTAATCAGATTGACTTCTAATGCTGTATCTTCTTGATTTTTTGCCTTATTGCTCCTATTTCCACTATTGACGTCTATAACGTGCATGGCTTCAGTGTGCTCAATAACAAGGTATGCGCCTTTTTTCATAGTCACAGTTTTTCCAAAAGACGTTTTTATTTGTCTTTCGATGCCATACTTTTCAAATATTGGTACTTTGGAATTATTATATAAAGTCACGATGGATTCTTTCTTTGGGGAAATATTACCAACGTACTCTTTGATTTGGTTGTGGATGATGTCATCATCTACACAAATAGACGTAAAAGAATCATTGAAAATATCTCTTAAGATTGATGAAGCTTTATTGAGTTCACCTAATACTTTGGAGGGTTGATGTGCTCGATTTAGTTTCTTGCACATATTTTCCCAACGTTTCATCAAATTCTGAAGGTCTTTGTCAATATCAGCTACTTTTTTGTCTTCAGCAACTGTTCTGATAATCACACTAAAACCTTTAGGTTTAATACTTTTGACTAATCGTTTCAATCGGCTTTTCTCTTCTTTGCTTTCAATTTTTTGAGACACTGAAATACGGTCAGAAAATGGGACTAAAACAATGTAGCGACCCGCAAGAGAAAGCTCACTGCTCAATCTTGGGCCTTTGGTAGAGATAGGTTCTTTCACAACTTGAACAAGCACAGATTGGTTGGAATGTAGCGTATCTGCTATGGATCCATTTTTATCTATGTCTTCTTCTCGTGGAAAATCTTTTAATGAAAAATTCTTGAGTTTTCCTGAAGTGGCTTTTTTTACAAAATTAAGCATGGTTTTCACTTGTGGTCCAAGGTCATGATAATGCAAAAACCCATCTTTTTCATAGCCAACATTTACAAATGCAGCATTCAGACCAGGTAATGCTTTTCTTATTTTTGCAAGAAAAATATCGCCAACAGAAAAATCGAATCCTTCTGTTTCTTTATGAAGCTCTACGAGCCTTCCGTCTTTTAACAAGGCAAAATCTACAGCGTCGGAACTAGATCTTACTATTAATTCCTTATTCACGCTTATTAGATTTAGTATCTGTAAATTTTACAGATAAGTTAAACATTTATGGTTTTCAGCAATTTTTCTACTGAAAACTGATTTTTAAATTCTAAAATTTCTTCTGAAATTTTGATGTCAATGAACGTAACAAGAAAAAGTAGTTTAAAAACTACTTTTTCTTGTGTCGGTTTGCTCTGCTTCTCTTTTTTCTTTTATGAGTTGCAACCTTGTGTCTTTTTCTCTTTTTACCACTTGGCATACGCTTATTTTTTTTGTGATTAATAAATTATTTTACTTCAACATTTTGTTTCACTCCTTCTACAAATATTTTGGCAGGTTTGAACGCCGGTATGTTGTGTGCAGGAATTTTGATTGTAGTGTTTTTAGAAATATTTCTTCCTGTTTTTTCCGCTCTTGTTTTCACTATAAAACTTCCAAAACCTCTAAGGTAAACATTATCGCCACCTTCTAAAGAATTTTTAACTTCATCCATAAAGGTTTCAATAGTAACTTGGACATCTCCTTTTTCAAGTCCTAACCTTTCTGAAATGTTAGCTACAATATCTGCTTTCGTCATAATTCAAAAATTTATACAGGGTTAATCTTCTATTTTTTTGAGTTTGCAAATATAGGGAATTAATCTACAATAAATAAATCCAAGGTGCTAAATAATAGGCAAATATGAATTATACTTGCAAAAAGCTTAAAATGAATTTCTCCAAAACGCTTGTCAATTGGTATGAAACACACAAAAGAGATTTGCCTTGGCGACACACAAAAAGCCCTTACAGAATCTGGCTAAGCGAAATTATGCTTCAGCAAACCCAGGTAAAACAAGGGCTGCCGTACTATGAGAAATTCTTATCTAACTTTCCAACTGTTGAAGATTTAGCGAATGCAGACGAAGATGAAGTCTTGAAACTTTGGCAAGGATTGGGCTATTATTCACGAGCCAGAAATTTACATTTCACCGCAAAATACATTTCAAATCACCGCAACGGAAAGTTTCCTGACAATTATAAAGATTTACTGAAATTGAAAGGCGTTGGCCAATACACCGCAGCCGCCATTGCGTCTTTCGCCTACAATGAAGCCGTGCCTGTGGTAGATGGAAATGTTTACAGACTATTGTCGCGCTTGTACGGAATTTCCACGCCCATCAATTCTACTGAAGGCGAAAAAACTTTCAAAAAAATTGCTGACGATTTACTTTCAGATGAAAATCCTGGTATTCACAACCAAGCCATCATGGAGTTTGGTGCCATTCAGTGCAAGCCCAAAACACCAAAATGTATGTTTTGTCCATTTCAAAATGAATGCGTGGCGTTTCAAACCAATCAAATTGAAATCTTACCAGTGAAATTGAAAAAAACAAAAATCAAGCACAGATATTTGAATTTCTTGATATTTAAGGACCAAAACCAACAAACTTTAGTAGAAAAACGAACTTCTAAAGGCATTTGGCAAAATCTTTATCAATTTCCACTTGTTGAAAGCGACAAAAAAGCAACTTCACTTTCCGCAGAAATGGTAAACGATTTATTTTCAACAGAAATTTCAAAACTAATTTCTGTTGAAAAACTGAACCCAAAACCCATCAAACACCAGTTGACACATCAAAAACTCAACGCCGATTTTTGGAAAATAAATTTTAATTCAGACTTGAAATCATTCACAACTACATCAAAAACAGAGATTTCTAAACTGGTTGATATAAGAAATTATGCCGTGCCAGTTTTAATTCAAAATTTTATAGAATCAGACTTTTTCAAAGCATAATTCTTTTTATTACATTTACATTTAAAAATCAATTCAATATGGCAGCAGGAACACTCAATAAAGTTATGCTCATCGGTCATACCGGAGATGACGTAAAAATGCATTATTTCGACGGCGGCGGTTGCATTGGCAGATTTCCCGTAGCTACAAATGAAGATTATGTCAACAAATCTACTGGCGAAAAAGTTTCGAATACAGAATGGCACAATATTGTTGTTAGAAATAAAGCCGCAGAAATTTGCGAGAAATACCTAAAAAAAGGCGATAAAGTTTATATTGAAGGTCGCATAAAAACCAGAAAATGGCAAGATGACAAAGGCATGGATCGATATTCTACAGATATACAATGTTCGGAATTTACGTTTTTAACGCCAAAAGAACAGAGCGGAAGTCAAACTCAAAGCACACCTCAGCCATCTCAAAATTCTGAAACTAAAGAAACAAAACCTCAGTCTTCTGCCAATCAAGTTCAGGAAGAGGAAGAAGACGATTTACCATTTTAACAGATTACAAAAACCATTTCAATTTTGGAACCCGGTCCCTCGAGCCTTATATTTTTTATCAGTTTTGAATTTTCAGAAATCATCAAGATTATTTTTTTCTTGATTTTATTATTTGCTTCTGCGCTTATTTCAGGTTCAGAAGTTGCATTGTTTTCGCTTAAGCCTTCAGACTTTGATGTTAATGATGGCAATGTGTCAAAACAAGAGCAAATTATCATCAATTTACTAGACAAACCTAAAAAATTACTGGCAACTATTTTAATTGCCAATAACTTCATCAACATTGCGTCTGTACTTGTTTACAGCTCAATAAGTGATGTTTTGTATGGTGATATGAGGACACTTATTTTCGGCGTAAGTCTCAAATTCATTATAGATGTTGGCTTGGTCACTTTTCTAATTTTGATGTTTGGCGAAATTCTGCCAAAAGTTTATGCCAACCGAAATAATATAGAATTTGCACATTTCATGGCATATCCACTTAGTTTTTTAGACCGTTTGTTGACACCATTAAGTTTACCGATGCGAGCGGTTACTAACCAAATTCATAGCAAATTTGGAAAACAAAAAGGCAATTTTAGCGTTGACCAATTGTCACAAGCTTTGGAATTGACTAGCGAAGAAGACACTTCCAAGGATGAGAAAAAAATATTGAAAGGCATTGTTTCCTTTGGAAATACGGACACCAAGCAGGTTATGAAACCAAGACTGGACATTTTTGCCTTAGACAAAGACCAAAATTACGAAGAAGTTGTTGCTGAAATTTTAGAAAACGGCTATTCCAGAATCCCGGTTTTTGAAGACAACGTCGACAATATAATTGGGATTTTGTATATCAAAGATTTGTTGCCACATCTTCAAAAGAAAAATTTTGAATGGCAAAAATTAATTAGAGAACCTTATTTTGTTCCCGAAAACAAAAAACTAGATGATTTATTGACCGATTTTCAGGAACAGAAAAACCATTTGGCTATTGTTGTTGACGAATATGGTGGCACCAGCGGTTTAATTTCTTTGGAGGATATTATAGAAGAAATTGTTGGCGACATCAGTGATGAATTCGATGATGAAGATATTATTTATTCAAAATTAGATGAGTCAACTTATATTTTTGAAGGGAAAACACCTTTGAAATATTTCTACAAAATCGTGAAAATAGAAGAACACATTGAAGAAGAATTTGAATCTGCAAAAGGCGAAGCTGAAACTTTAGCTGGTTTTGTCTTAGAATCAGCAAGAGGCTTTCCAAAAAAGGGACAAATTATCAAATTTGAAAATTTCGATTTCACCGTAGAAGTCGTTGATAGTAAGCGCATCGTCCAACTAAAAGTAAAAATAAATGAAGTGCCAAATGAAGATGAAAATTTTACTGATTAGCTGTTTAGCCATTTTATTTATGGCTTGTCAAGAAGAGCCACAACCCAAACCTGATGGCTTTTTAGCTTTGGAATATCCTAAACCAGAATATGAAAAAATCGATTTAGACTGTCCATTTGTGTTTGAAAAAAATAAAATTTCACGAATTGAAACCGGAAAATCTAGTCAAAATTGTGCGTTCAATTTGAAATATCCAAACATGCGCGCAATGATTTACATCACTTATCGCCCTGTTGAAAAAAACTTAAGGGAATTACTCATCGATGCTCAGAAACTCCCTGAAAAACACACCATAAAAGCCGATGGCATAGAAGCAAGCATTTACGAAAATTTCGAAAAAAAAACATTTGGTAATTTTTATGAAGTTGAAGGAGATGCCGCATCTCAGGCGCAATTTTACGTTACCGATAGCACAAATCATTTTCTTACCGGTTCTATTTATTTTGAAGCCAAACCAAATTACGACTCAATTTTACCAGCAGCAGATTATGTAAAAAAAGACATTCGACAACTTATGGAAAGTGTAGAATGGAAATCTGTGGAGTAAATTCATTCTAATTTTTCAGATGAAAAACTGCAATCAATTTTATTGATCCTGAAATCATTTTTTTTAACCCGAATTTATCATCGAAATGAATTTTAAACCTGACTTTTGCAAAAAATTTCAGGTTTGAATGCAAATTACTTAAAGTGGATTTTCCTATTCTCATTAGCCATTTTGTGGGGAAGCTCGTTTATTCTTATCAAAAAAGGCTTGATTGGTTTAACGCCAATTCAACTCACCGCTCTCCGGGTTTTGATTACCGGAATTTTCTTGGGAATTATCGGTTTCAGAAAGATCAAGCAAATTCAACCTAAACAATGGATTTGGATTGCAATTTCCGGATTTATAGGCACCATGTTTCCAACTTTGCTCTTTTCTTATGCAGAAACCGAAATTGATAGTGCCATCGCTTCTATTTTGAATTCTACAGTGCCACTTTTGGCATTGATTGTTGGGATTTCTTTTTTTGGCGCTAGATTTTTTAAAAAGCAATTTATCGGCGTAATCGTTGGACTTTTGGGTTCGGCTTTGCTTATTTTGGCTGGCGCATCGCTGAATCCAAATCAAAATTATTGGTTTGCTATTTTGCCGGTAATCGCTTCGCTGATGTACGCTTTCAATGCAAATATTTTGAAAACTTATCTCGAAAAAATTTCAGCTTTAGGCATTGCCACTGGCTCATTTTTAATTTTGATTCCGCCATCTTTGGTCATTTTATATTTTTCTGATTTCTTTAATTCAGAATTTTTGAACCAAGAAGAAGTGAAAACTTCCATTTTTTATGTGTTGATTTTGGCACTTTTAGGAACGGCACTCGCCAAGATTTTATTCAACCGATTGATTCAACTTTCTAATCCGGTTTTTTCAACTTCTGTGACATACCTCATCCCAGTTGTAGCTTTGTTTTGGGGATTTTTGGATGGTGAAGAATTCAACTTACTTCAACTTGGTGCTGGCGTGGTGATTTTGATTGGCGTTTATATTTCCAACCGAAAGAAAAGAAAAAAACACATTCAAATTGAAAAATCTTCAAGCTGAATGTGTTTTAATATTTAAATAAAGTTTTAAACGCTTTTAAATTTCAAAGCAGAAGAACGTCCTTTTTTGAAAATTCTATTGCTATTGCTTGTTCCTGCACGCAATTTTTTCTGTTCTTCTTCTGATAATTGAATAATTTCTTGACATTCCGTAGAGCAACAGCCTTCCATTTTTTCGGCACATTCTTCACATTGAATGAACAACAAATGACAAGCATCGTTGGCACAATTGATATGCTTATCGCAAGGTTTTCCACATTGGTGGCAATTGGAAATCACGTCATCTGATATTTTTTCGCTCAATCTTTGGTCGAACACAAAATTTTTGCCGAAAAATTTATTATCCAGATTTTTACTTTTTACTTGTCGCGTGTATTCTATGATGCCGCCTTCAAGTTGAAAAACTTTCTTGAAACCTTTGTGTTTATAGTATGCGCTGGCTTTTTCGCAACGAATGCCGCCTGTGCAATACATCACCAAATTTTTGTCTTCTTTGTGTTCACGCAAATCGGCTTCAATTAGGTCTAAAGATTCTCTAAACGTATCTACATCTGGCGTAACGGCATTTTTAAAATGACCGATTTCACTTTCGTAGTGATTTCTCATATCAACCAAAACGGTATTTGGGTCTTCTATGAGTTCGTTAAATTTTTCCGCATCTACATGAACGCCTTTGTTGGTGACATCGAAAGTGTCGTCGTTGAGTCCATCGGCTACAATTTTAGACCGAACTTTGACTTTGAGTTTCAAAAAAGCTTTGTTGTCTTGCTCGATTGCAATATTGAGTCTTACATTTTTCAGAAAAATAATTTCATCTAAAAAAGTTTTGAATTCATTAAAACGTTTCGCCGGCACAGAAAGTTGAGCGTTGATGCCTTCGTGGGCAACGTAAATTCTGCCCAAAACATCCATTTTATCCCAATTAATAAAAAGATAATTTCTGAAAATCTGAGGATTTCCTATTTGGTGGTATTTATAGAAAGAGAGCGTCAAGCGGTCTTCGCCGGCTTTTTCAATAAGCGCTTCTCTTTCTTTTGCACTTAATTTGTTGTACAGTTGCATGCTATACTTGGTTTAAGTTAAAAGAAAAATTTAAAAATATTTTGCAAATGTAGAACTTCTTTGTTTAAATTGAAAAAACATATTTTTAAAAAACTCTGCACTTATCGCAATAAACGTTTGATTCGCAAAAGTAATTCGTTGGGTGAGAAAGGTTTACTGATAAAATCATCCACATTCAGCTGAAATGCTTCTTCAACAGTAGATTCTTCTTCGCCAAGTGAAGACAAAATAACCAATGGCGTATTCGGTGATTTACTTTTGATGTAGTGCGCAACTTCCAAGCCAGATTTGAATGGCAACATGATATCTGAAATCACCAAATCTGGCTGAATTCTATCAAAACGCTTGATGGCATCGGAACCATCTTTGGCTATAATGACTTCAAAATTGTTTTTTTTGAGTACAAAATCTATAATTTTCAAAGTTAGTTCTTCGTCTTCAATAACTAAGATTTTTTTCTTCTCCATAATTAGTAGATTTCGATTTCATCAATCATGAACATGGGTTGTTTATGTTTCCGTTTTCGCCAAGACGGTAAATTATTTCGATTTTTAATTTCCAGAATAAACTTACTATAATTTCTGATATTTAAGTGTTTTAAAGTTCTTGAATGGATTTCAACTTTGAAATTTTCTGTAAGTGGACTGAATTTTTGCGATTCAATTTTATTTTTTTCTCCATTTTTAAGTCCAAATAAAGTAATTTTTTCTGGTTTAAAAATCCAATGTCTTTGGTCTTCCAGAAAATTCAATCGGATATTTTTCGCAGATTGGTTTTCAATTTCAAACTCAATTTCCGCATTATTGCCATACCAGCCTAACCAATTGATGCTAAAATCTTTGTAAGCACGAACACCGTCTTTTAAACTATAAGCACCTTTGCTTTTGAAAACTTCGCTGGGCTGAGTTAATAATTTCACTTCAGAAATTTTGATTTCAGAATTTACATTGGCATAGTCAACAATTTCTGTCCAACGCTGAAAATATTCTTCAGGACTCAAACCCATTTCGGCAATTTCGTAAACATCTTTGTCTTTCAAATAATTTGTAAAATCTGCCACGCGTTTTGTAAGATTTGGGCGAACTTCAAAGCCTTCGCCTGAAGGTTTTTTCACAAACATGCCGTGTTGGTCTTTTCCGAAAAATTTGGATTGCTGGAAATAAGTATATTCCAAAGACATGCGTAAATCTTTCACGCGATTGGCGTATTTTGAATTGTCGTTTACGGCGGTTTCTGCTTTGCTGATAATTTGGTTGTATTCAGACATTTGTTCTGGACTCAGGAAAGTTTTGATTTGTTTAACCGGATTATCATAAATGTCCAAATACGAATTTGAGTTGATTTGGTGTTTTGTAAGAAGATTAAAATATGCCAAAACCTGTTCTGCTGCTTTTCCGTAATACATCTGCATAAAATTTTGAACTTCTTCATCCAAATTCATTTTGGAATCCAACATCAAATTTGCCAACAAATATTGCCTCAACTCGTGAAAATGCGACGGAATATCTGCCGAACCTTGACTGAAAATCCCTTTTACGCCAACTGAATTTAGGTATTCATAATTTTTCTGAAACGTATGCATATTCGGAAAAGCTGAAAAATATGCGGTAAACTGAACCGTATAATCCCAAAAATAAATATTTTCAGTTTCATTTTTCCAATCTTCAAGCCTTAAACGCATATTTGCACTTCTCGGGTCATCGGCAAAACTTTTGCCTCGATTCAAACTGATCGGGCAATACATAATATGTAGGTTTTGTACAAAATGCAAATTTTCAGGTGGTTTTGAAGTGTGCAAATACGCCAAAGACATCAATTTTTGTTCTGGAAATTCTTTTGCCAATTCATTCAAAAATACATAATGTGCGCCGCGTTCTTCGCCAAATTTTGCGTTTAATTTTTCACAATCATCACATTGGCAATAAATGCTGTCGTCATTTTGACTGACTGAAAAAAATTCAGCGTTGGGATGATTTTCAATAATTTTATTTAGTTCTTTTTTGAAAATAGCTTTGGTTTCAGAATTCGTATAGCAAATGGAACCCGGATTTCTTTCATCTTCATATAAAGCAAATAATTCTGGTTGATTTTCAAAATAATCTTTGGGCGGCATCAATTTGTAAAAACTGTGTCCCCAAATGCCAAAATCTTTGTCAATTTGGTCCAATTGATACCAATTTCTGAATTTTTCATTGAAATTTCCTGGATAATATAGATAACGGTAAACAAAATCAGGTTCGGATTTTTTATAAAAATGGCTAGGAAAACTCAGATTTTGATCAGATTTTAGAAACCATTCTTTGTCTGTGATTTTTATAATTCCGATGGTTTCCAGAAAAAATGCGGTGCCACGTTGCAAAGCTTTTTCGCTACCGCCTGTAATTCTTATATTCTCTGAATCTGAAGAAATTTCAAAAGTAATTTCATTTAAAGTTTTGGAGTTTATGGACAGCAGAATTTGGTGATTTTCTTCAGCTGAAGTCACTTCTATAGTTTCGCCTAAAACTTCAGAAAAATAGTTATTGAAATCTTCTGAAACTCCTTTGGCAGATTCTGTTGAAAACAAACTGATTTGAAATCCTTCAGAATCGAAAATCGAAATATTTTGCGCTTGTAAAGTCAAATTAAGACTTAAAAATAAAATTAGGATTGAGATTTGTTTTGACATCAATTGAATTTATACTGTAAACTTACAAATATTTCAAATTCATTTTGAAACCGCTCTGGTAAAAATTCTTGTTTATTGTAGCCGCCTTGGATGCCAATCAAATAATTTTGTTTCAGCATTCTGAAATATCCCAAATTGGCACGATAAGATTCAGTGGTGACGCGACTTTGAAATTGACCTAAAGTTGAACGCTCGTCGGGAGAAGTTCCGTAGCCAAAAATCAGTGCAAAATAGTCGAATCTCGTGTCCAAATAATATCGTGTTGTAAGTGTAAAAGCTGGGTAATATTCATCTTCTTCAGTCATTAAATACGATCGGAGGTAAATCCAATAAGATCCCAGATATTTGTTTAAACCAAGTGCAGCTGTATAAAATTCTCTGCCATCGAAAGCTTGGTTATATCTTGCGCCGATATCGGCTTCCCAGCCTTTTCCAAAATATTGAAAATAGGAAAATCCTAAGCGCCAAGTTGGGAAAACTTGATCGTTACTGTAAGCTGCGCCAAGATAACTGTAACTTTTCTTGCCAGTAAAAAAGTAAGATTCTAGTTCGTATTGCAAACCATTGCTGATGCTTCTCCCCGCAGAAAGTCGGTCAGCATAATTGACGCGAGCGCCGAGCGAACCCCATTTTCTTTGTCTGATGTATTGCAAACCGAGCAAATGCCAAGGTCCAACGTTTTCTCTGTCGAAATTTGTCAAACTATAATTCAGCCCCGCAATATCGAAGTCGAAACGCAATTCAAGGTTGATTAAACGCCTGTTCAAATCGTTATTTTCTGGAAAACGCGGTTGGATTTCTTTGATGAAAGTATATTCGCCTTGCAAATCTTCCAATGGCTGAAATGTAGACAGTTTTTTGAAATAAAATCCGTCTTCATCAGGATGATTTTCAATTGCTTTTTCGCTGACTTCTTTAGCTTTTTGGTAGTTTCCTGCTTGAAATTCTAAATTGAACAAATAGGAAAATGCAGCTTTATAATCTGTATTTTGGTTGATGATGAGTTCATAATTTTGTCGCGCTTTCTCAGTTTCGCCAGTCATTTCTTGCGCTCTTCCCAAAACCAAATTGTAATCCAAATAATCTGGTGCAATTTTGAGTGCTTTTTGGGCATTGATTTTCACTTGCTCGTATTCTTTTTCTTTCAGCAAATCAATGGTTTCATATAAAAGTGAATCAACATTAATTTCTTGTGCAAAGCTTTTATTTTGAAATAATAGAACAACAAAAACCAAGGTTAAAATTTTATATTCGAATATATATTTCATATTATTTTTTACTTGAATCCACAATATTGAAGCCTTGGCGTTTCATTTCGCCCCATTTTAGTTCTTTTTTTCTAAAAAACAACCAATAACCTTTTAGGTAAGCGTAAGTGTTGATGGGATGATACACAATGGGTTCTACCATAGACATTGTAATTAGAATTAAAATTTCTTTTAAACTGTTATAATTTTTAAATAAAAATTCATCTATTAAAATTGAAATCAGCGTGATGGTTTGAAAGAACAGGTAAATCGCTAAAGTCATCCACAGCAAGAAATCAACATTTACTTCTAGAATGAATAAAGATATGATAATCACAATTAAGCCCAAAAGTTCCAAAATTGGCACTAAAAATTCAAAAAACACAAAATAAGGATAAACCAACATTCCTGTGATGCCGTATTTTGGGTTGAAAAATATTTTTCTGTGAATTTTCAGAGTTTGAATTAAACCGCGACTCCATCTTGCACGTTGTCTGATTAGAATTTCTTTGGTCGCTGGAACTTCCGTCCAACACAGCGATTCTGGAATATATTTTATTAAGAATTCTTCTTTTCTTTCGTGCATGTATCTACGCATTCTAGTGACAAGCTCCATGTCTTCACCCAGTGAAGCGTGCCAATAACCACCAACTTCAAAAAATATTTTCTTTTCAAACATGCCAAGTCCACCAGAAACCAAAAGCAAACCATTCATGCGACTCCAAGCCATTCTGCCAAATAAAAAAGCGCGCACATATTCCAATTCTTGAAATCGTGGAAACATTTCTTTAGGGAATTTTACTTTTTTCAAACTGCCTTCTTTGACTTCACAACTGTTGGAAATTCGAATTCCTGCGCCGGTGGCAATGACACGTTTTTTTTCGTTCATAAATGGATGAACAAGTTTTGTGATGGTGTCTTTTTTCAGAATACAATCTACATCGGTGCAGATAAAAATTGGATAACGACAAGAATTTACACCAGCATTTGAAGCGTCTGCTTTGGAACCGCCATTAATTTTATCTAAGACTAAAAGCTTGTGGTAAATCGGATTTGTAGATTTATAATGTCCACGAACGGTTTTGGTTATTACTTTTTCATCGTAATAAAAATCTACTTTTATAAGTTCAAAATTTTCGATGAGTTTTTCTAAAGTGTCATCCGTACTGCCGTCGTTGATAATCACAACTTCAAATTTTGGGTAGCGGAGCGACAATAAAGATTTCACATTGTAGACAATATTAGCACTTTCGTTGTAAGCTGGCGCAACTACGGAAACGCCCAAGACCTGGTTGGATTTCAACATCATGTCGTTGGGCAATTCGTATTTTTCTTCCAGATTTTTGTTAATTGCCAAATAAGAACATACAGCGAGAACTATATAAAATAGAATATAGGAAAACATGAATACCGCAATGAAGTACTCAAACCAAGTCAAGAAAATCAAAAAATATTCTATCATTTCAGCAACGGCTCTTCTACGTGATTTTTTAAACTTTCAATTTTTGGGTTATTTTTTGCTATAACTGCTAAAAATTCTGGATCAATGGAATTTATTGAGTTCGTAATTTCGATTTCACCTCTAGTGCTTTCAAACAAGCATTTTTTCAGAAATTCCAAATGGTTTGGGTTTCCGATTTTTTCAAGGCTTACGATTATTTGGATTTGATTCGAATTCGTTTCACCATCATAACGTGCTAACATATCATCCACTTTATCAACAAGAAAAAGCTCTCCAAGCGCGACATAAGCCAATTTTCTGATAACAGAATTTTCGTGATAAATGCATTTGAAAATTTCTGATTCCAAGTCTGAAGCATTGTAATAGACTGCTAAATGAAGTCCAACTCTCACGATAAAATCGTTTTCAGAAGACAAGAATTTTTTCAGCAGTTTAGGACGTTTGAGTTTTCGCATTTTGCAAATTCCTAGAATTTCAATTTCTTTAGCATAAGAAAGTTCATAATCGATATTGATTAAGAAAGAAATATCTCTGCCTGACAACATAATGTAAGCCAATAAAGCATTTGCACTCAGCTTTTGGTTATTATGAAAAATATATTTTTGAAGTTTGTTTGCTGCGGGCTTATAATCCATCATTTGCAACTGATAAATCCCTTTTTTCTTATAAAAATTGATTGGATGATTTAGAAAACTGTAACTATGTTTATTCAGTGAAAATGACTCATAAATGGTATGAAATTTTTGATCATCCATACCTTTTAAATTCGATTTAAATTCTATAAGTGAATTGATTAGCAATTCCTTAAACCAAAATTTTTTAGATGGGAATTTGCGTTTGAATTTTTCAATTTCGTTAAGTGCTTTTAGCTTAGAAAAATCTCCATAAATCATTGCTGGCAAAAAAGAATTAACTTTTCTTTTAGCTTTTTTGGTTTTGAAATCATTGACAGTAATCGAAAATCTATTCAAAAATAATAGAATTACAACGCTGATGAAAAGAATAATCAAGGTTGGAACAATATAGGATATAACAAGCGTTTCAAAAAAAACACTTTTTTTCATAATTCATGCTGTTAGCAAATGCAAAAATAATCTAAAAATTTATAAGATGGAAACTTTCAGAAATTTTCTCCTTAGTTTCAAACGAAAAAAAGCACCGAAAAATCGGTGCTTTTTTCAAAATGTTGTAAAAAACAACAAGGGTGGCTAATTCGTTGTTATACATTTTTAATTCGATAATTTTCAATCAAAAATAAAGCAACGTCAGCCCCCGTCAATTTTACAACTGCAAACGGTCAAAAATGAGATTGACACGCCGCAAGAATTTATTATAGATGTTTTAATGAGAAATTTCAATATAATAATGTTTTATCTTTTAGACTCAAAAGTAGGTAATGGTTGCGTAATTCGACTTCAATATTAAAAAAGAAATACTATTTTTACAAAAATCAATCTCAATTAAAATTTTTATGGCAAAAGATACAAAAGAAACAGACGCAAAATTAAAAGCGCTTCAACTTACACTAGATAAGCTTGACAAAACCTATGGTAAAGGGACTGTAATGAAGATGAGCGACCAAGCGGTGCAAGATGTAGAATCCATTTCTTCAGGCTCCTTAGGCTTGGATTTGGCGCTTGGCGTGGGCGGATATCCACGCGGTAGAGTGGTAGAAATTTACGGCCCGGAATCTTCGGGTAAAACCACATTAACACTTCATGCTATTGCTGAAGCTCAAAAAGCAGGCGGAATTGCTGCGTTTATTGATGCGGAACACGCCTTTGATAGAACTTATGCAAAAAACCTGAATATCGATATTGACAATTTAATTATTTCTCAGCCAGACCACGGTGAGCAAGCTTTGGAAATTACCGAAAACTTGATTCGCTCTGGCGCTATTGATATTATTGTCATTGACTCTGTTGCCGCTTTGACACCAAAAAGCGAAATTGAAGGTGAAATGGGAGATTCCAAAATGGGACTTCACGCCAGATTGATGTCGCAAGCTTTAAGAAAAATGACCTCAACTATCAGTAAAACAAATTGTACTGTGATTTTCATTAACCAACTTCGTGAAAAAATCGGTGTGATGTTTGGAAATCCTGAAACCACAACCGGCGGAAATGCATTGAAATTTTACGCTTCAGTAAGGTTGGACATCAGACGTTCTACACAAATCAAAAACAGCAACAGCGATGTAATGGGTAACAAAACCCGTGTAAAAGTTGTAAAAAACAAAGTGGCACCACCTTTCAAAATGGCTGAATTTGATATTATGTACGGCACAGGAATTTCAAAAATCGGTGAAATTATTGACATTGGTGTGGATTATGAAATCATTAAAAAAGCCGGATCTTGGTTTAGTTATGAAGACACCAAACTCGGTCAAGGTCGAGATGCCGTAAAAACTTTACTTCTGGATAATCCAGAATTGATGGAAGAATTGGAACACAAAATTGTAGAGGCTATCAAAATATCTAAAGAAGAATAGTTATTCGGTTTGAATTCAATAACTAAAGTTTCACGCAACGTTTTAAAGTTTTGGTCATCTAAATAAAAAATAAAAGTTTATGCCTAGAAATATTCTCAAGATAACTTTGCTGATAATTTTATTCATCGCTTACTCTTGCAGTCTTGATGATAATAATAGTTTTGAAACAACACAAGCTGTACCAATTCTTGACGTTTCAGCACCAAGCACTATGGTTACTGGGGAAAGTTATCCTTTGGAAGTCACTTTAGAAAAAACAACTGAATGTCATACCTTTTTAAGGTTCGATTTAGTTGAAAAAAATGAAGACGAAGTTTATTTTTCAGCAGTAACAAAATTTATAGATGATGGAACTTGTACTGATGATGACCCAGAAGAGGTTACTGAAACCCTAAATTTTGAAAATGATTTTGAAGACGATTTTGTAATTAAATTTTTTTCAAACGCTAATGAAGACGGATATTCGTTTATAGACATAGAAGTAGAAGTTACCGAATAAATTATGAATCTAAAAAAGCTTATCAAGCAATGCAAAAAGCAAGAGATTTCTGCACAGAGATCTTTATACGATTTGTACGCGGATAAGCTTTTTAGTTTAAGCCTGAAATATTCTAGAAATTACGCTGAAGCTCAAGATAATCTTCAAGATGCATTCATGAAAATTTTTGAAAAAATCAGTCAATATCAACACAAAGGTTCATTTGAAGGTTGGATGAAACGCGTAGTCATCAACACAGCTCTTCAGAAATACAGGCATCAGAAAGTTTTTGAACTCATCAATGAAGAATCGCTACAAGCCGAAGAAATTTACGTTGAAGAAAATAATGTTCCTTTGTCTTTTTTGTTAGAATGCATTCAATCTCTGCCAAATCGTTACAGGTTGGTTTTTAACCTGTATGTTTTAGACGGATTTTCGCATCGAGAAATTTCAGATCAACTCAATATTTCAGAAGGCACTTCAAAGTCAAATTTATCTAGAGCCCGAGATATTTTAAAACGAAAAATAGAAACTGACCAAGATTTTAAAATAAAACGTCAAGCTGAATAGATGCGAAATTCCAAGAACATAGATCGCCTATATCAAGAGAAATTCAAAGATTTTGAAGCTTCTCCGTCTCCTGAATTATGGAAAAAACTTGAAGCGCAACTTAATGACAAAAACAAGCGTCGCAAGATTTTACCAATTTGGTGGAAAGCCGCTTCAGTAGCTGCTATTTTAGCATTGTTTTTTTCTATTGGTTTGCTGAATCAATCTAAATTTAGCAAAAACAACTCGGTTTCTGTGGAAAGAAACAACACCAAATCTAGTCTAAAATTCAAAGAAAATAAAATTCAAATATTTCAAAATAGCTTTAGTTTTTCTTCACTTGAAAAAAACATTTCAGAAATCAATAGTAA
>JBHEPM010000069.1:0-11786 GCA_046260295.1 Psychroflexus sp. | reverse complement strand
GCTAGTAGCCTAGCCTTACCAGCCATCATTTCGGCTAGTTTTTTGGCACTTTTAATGGTTTGTCCACTAAATGAGCAGAACTGATTGATTAATAGCTCAAACTCATCAAAGTTTTCTGGAATAGGGATTATTTTATTCCCAAATATTTTTCCGATTGCAACTTGCATCACAAGTTCACCGTCTTTATACCAATGGAAGTCAACGTAATCTGTAAAAATTAAATTTTCTAGTGAAGCTTTATAGCGATTAAATTGTTCTTTATTTCCAGACTTTTTCAATCCATCTAAATCTGGATCGCCTACATCTTTAGCTTCAACAAATCCGATGGGGATATCTTTGAGTGTCAATATATAATCAGGCGCACCGCATTTCTGACGTTTTGGATTATTAGAAAAACCTAGCGTCCTGCAAAGAGAATCCATGAGTAAACGAATAAACAAAAAGATAAAAGACTTCGATACTACATTCATTAATAGTATAGATAATTTATAATTAGAAATAGTTTATTGTAGCGGCAAGAAACACAATAAATAAAATTAAAGAGAGTTTGAATTAAATTCTGTTTAAAATTTATTTTTGCACTTTCAAAATTGAAAATTTGATTCAAAGTATTAACTATGAATATCCATCAGATGAAATTGTAAGCTTCACAAGATATGGTGATTCATTAAAAATGGTGTCCAAGTATTTTCAGTTTAGTAAAAAATATCTGAAAACACCTTATCTCAGTTCACTAAAAATTATTACTAAATCGGATATTCCCGATTCTTATTTTGATATTATTATTTACACCTCTAATCAACTAGGCATTCCAACATTCGTTCTAAATAATGATATCATAAGATGTTATACAGAAAATGGCATAAATGAAAATATAATTGATATTCGTAATCACCAAATTCAATTTCCAAAACAAGGATTTTTCATTGTTATAAATTGGAAAAATACAGAGTCAAATACATCAAATTTCATTTATCACCGAGGAAATAAAGATGTCAAGTTTAAAGGATCGATTGTGCAACCCATGATTGGAACTTACCCATCAATCTTATCGGACACATTTTTACTTATTGAAAAAGGCTGGATGGAAGCTCAAAAAAGAGAAAGTATTTTTGAAGATTACAAAAATAAGTACCACAACCTAGCAATTAGTTTAAAGCTTTCAGTTTGAATAATTCTATGAAAAGCCTCATTACCACTCAGATTAGGTAAAAAGTGAGACTATAGTGTTATTTTTGTATTTCATTTATATAACATTTATGACTATAGCGGATGCAAGTATTTATTTAGATAAAAACAGACCAAAGAAAAGCGGTGAATGCTCTGTAAAAATCAAAGTTACTTACAATCGGAAAAGAAAATATTTTGCTACTGGGGTAGATTTAAAACCAAAAGATTTCGAACAAATATTTTTTGGGAAAAGAAAAAATAAAGTTCAAAAAGAAATCAAAAGCAAAATTGAGGGATACGAAAAGAAGGCGAATGACATAATTAATGCACTTCCTGTTTTTACATTTAGTGCTTTTGAAGTTCAATTTGTTAATGACTTTAATACGACTGATAATGTTTCATTAGCCTTTGATATATATATTACAAACCTAAAGTTAGAAGAGCGAATTGGCACAGCTGTAAGTTATCAATGTGCAAAAAATAGTATTCAAAGCTTCAATAAAGATTTAATCTTTGCAGAGGTAACACCTACTTTTTTAAAGAAATATGAAAAATGGATGACAGATAACAACAAAAGCATTTCAACCATTGGCATTTATTTGCGTAGCCTTAGAGCGGTCTATAACCTTCAAAGTATTGATAAAAGCATTTATCCTTTTGGAATTGGCAAAGGTAAGTACACTATTCCAACTAGTAAGAACACCAAAAAGGCACTAACTATCCAAGAAATTAGTAAAGTTTATAATTATATAGCTGAGCCTGGCAGTACTAAAGAAATGGCTAAGGATTACTGGATGTTTTTATACTTATCCAACGGTATGAATGTTAAGGATTTCTGTTTGTTAAAATGGGAAAATGTAAATGATAATATGCTGTCATACAAGCGAGCAAAAACAGAACGAAGTCAAAAGGAAAGTAGGAAAATTTCAGTTGCATTAAAGCCCGAAAGTTTAGAGATTATAAAAAGATGGGGGCAACCTTCATTGAGTAAAGATGCTTACATATTCCCTCACCTCAACCATAAAATGAATTCTGAGGAAAGAAGAAAAATATACCAAGGTTTGACTAAAATCATAAATAAATATGTCAAACAGATAGCTAAGGAAGTTGGAATTAAAAAAGAAGTTACTACCTATTTTGCTAGACATAGTTTTGCAACTGTTTTAAAACGTTCAGGGGCAAAGATTGAACTGATAAGCGAGTTGTTAGGACATAGTAACGTTGGAATTACAGAAAGCTATCTAGATAGTTTTGAAAAGGAACAGATACAAAAAGAAACTGACGTACTGACCGAAGGGTTTACTAAAATAATAGCTAACTAAAAATTGAATTCTAAAACAGCCAAAACTGCTTTAAATAATTGGGTAATTTTCATTTGCTATTTCTGCTAAAAAATAACTTAATGGGCTATTTGTGTTACAAATGTGTTACAATTGAAAACAAAAAAAGCCTTACATCTCTGTAAGGCTTTGATTATCAAGCTCCCCCTCAAAGACTCGAACTTTGGACCCTCTGATTAACAGTCAGATGCTCTAACCAACTGAGCTAAGGAGGAATATTTCTTGAAAACTTATTCCGTTTTGCGGTTGCAAATATAAAACCAATTTTTAGTTACACAAAACATTTTTTAGAAAAAATAAAAGATTTTTTAACTACCCGTTAGCCAGCGATACACATCGTTTCCGTTGGCAAATAAAACCAAAGCTATAAGTATAAAGAAACCAATCATTTGAGCATATTCCATCACTTTTTCGTTAGGTTTTCTACCAGAAATCATTTCATAAAGCAAAAACATCACATGACCACCATCTAAAGCTGGAATCGGTAAAATATTCATAAATGCTAATATAATAGAAATAAAAGCTGTTGTTTTCCAAAAAGCTTGCCAGTCCCACGCATCAGGAAATAAACTTCCAATAGCACCAAAACCACCAACTTGAGTGGCGCCTTTTTGAGTAAATACATATTTGAATTGCGCCACATAATCATGTAAAGTCCAATATGCATAATCGAAGCCAGCAGAAACACTTTCGCCTAAAGTATAGGTTTTGGTCAAAATATCATCACGACTTAAAGGTAAAGTGTACACGCCAATATTACCTTCTTCATTTGTCGTTATGTCGACTTTCCCCAAACCTTCTGTGTTGAGTTCTTTATCCAAACCTCTGTTTTCTCCAGCGTTTGAACTATAAGTCAACACTACTAGTTCACCCTGACTTTCGTCTATTTTTTGTTTGAATTCATGCCAGTATTTCAATTTCTCACCATTCACCGAAGTGATTAAATCTCCTTTTTTCAATCCAGCTTTCATAGCAGGTGAATCTGGTTTCACGCTATCGATTAATGGTTGTCGAATTGGCTCAAAAGAATCCATATTTTCCGATTGGAAAATTTGTTGACCGATATCTTCTGGCAAATCAATCACTTCAACATTGCCATTAGGATGCTTCACTTCAACAGTTTCTACACTCCTTAATAGCAAAAATTTATTGATGTCAATTTGACTATCTAGCGGTTTTTGATTCACATTTAGGATTTTATCGCCATCTTGAAATCCGTAATCTTTCATGATTTCACTCGCTGCCATCCCGTCATCAAAAACTTCAGGATCTATGTAGTCTTCACCCCAAACAAAGAGCACCATCATATAGATTAAAAACCCAAGCACAATATTCACCGTCACGCCACCAACCATTATAATTAGACGTTGCCATGTCGGTTTACTTCTAAATTCCCATGGTTCGGGAGGTTTCGCCATTTGCTCTTTGTCCATGCTTTCATCAATCATACCAGAAATTTTCACATAACCACCAAGAGGCAACCAACCGATTCCGTAAACTGTGTCGCCTATTTTCTTTTTGAAAAGTGAAAATTTCACATCAAAAAACAAATAAAATTTTTCAACACGGGTTTTAAATAATTTAGCTGGGATAAAATGCCCTAATTCGTGAAGGACAATCAATATAGACAAACTCAAAATGAGTTGAATGGCTTTAATAAGAAATGGATCCATTAATTTATAATTTTTTCAAGGCACAAAAGTAAACTTTTAATGTGGCATAGAAAATTTTTCTGAAGCATTCCATTTGGCTCTTAACATATTATTGTAACAGTCGTTACCCCTAAATTCAGTAAATCCGCTTAATTTTGCAGAAAATCTTTTCAATGCTGAAGTTTTTCGCCAAATACAAGTTTTTTGCAGTGGTTATGCTCATCCTATCTGCGATTATCATTACCTTTATTTATCAACAACTGAAACCAACGCCTAAACTTCCAGTGTATCAACCTAGCATGGTTACAGCCGATTTGGTAGATACCACCGTTCAATACGTAAGAAAATATCATGAAATTGGCGATTTCAAATTAATTAACCAAAATGGCGACACGATTACGCAAGCTGATTTTGAAAATAAAATTTACGTTGCTGATTTCTTTTTTACCACTTGTCAAAGTATCTGCATCGACATGGCAAAAAGTATGCAGACTTTGCAAAAAGAATTCAAGAATGACGACGAAATCAAACTCCTCTCCCACTCCGTCACGCCTGAAATTGATGATGTCCAACAACTGAAAAAATACGCAAAAGAAAAAGGCGTCATCGATGAAAAATGGCAATTAGCTACTGGCGATAAAAAGCAAATTTATAGACTTGCCAGAAAAGAATACTTAGCTTCCAAAACTGAAGGCGATGGCGGACCCTATGATTTGGTGCATACCGAAAATTTCGTTTTAGTTGACAAAGAAAAACGCATCCGCGGATTCTACGACGGCACAAATCCTGAAGAAATAGAACAACTTATTGATGATATTGCTATCCTGAAATTGGAATATGAAAAGCCTTGATTTTTTATCAAAATAATTTCCGAATCAACACATCAATATCGATTAGAACAATACTGAAAACGCCTAGTAAAATAACGAATTTCAATAAATTGTGAAGCAATAAATAATGTAATTTTTCTGCAGAACGCCAAAGTTGCCACAAGAAAATAATCAGCAACACAACGCAAAGCATAAAATAATAATCCATGTAACCAGAATCGAATTTGGTAACCAAAACCAAAGCCGGAATGATGGTAGAAAAAACCAAAATTGAAATTAGTTTTTTTGTAAATTTCACATTATATTTTACTGGAATTGTTTGGTAATTTTGGGTAAAATCGCCTTTTAAGTTTTCCAAATCTTTCACCAATTCACGAATTATAATCACCAAAAACAAAAACAAAGCGTGAACAAAAATTACTAATTCAAAATTTTTATAATACACGAAAATCACAAAAAACGGCATAATCGCAAGCGTTCCTGCGGATAAGGTTCCCAAAAATGCATATTTTTTTAACTTATGTGAATAAAACCAAAGAAAGAAAATGTAAAAAGAAAAAAACAACACTGCCTTAAAACCAACATGACTGGCAATAATCACCGATAAAAAATTCAGTAGAAAATAAACGCCAAGTTTGGTCTGCTGACTTACATAATTGTCGAGTAAAGTTTTGCGCGGTCGGTTGATTAAATCTTTTTCAGAGTCATAAAAATTATTGATTAAATAACCTGAAGCAATTGCCAAAGCTGTAGAAACGACAATTAGAAATAAATTTACATCCAATACCACTTCAAGCAATGGTAAGTGATGCGCCATTATAAAAACAGACGCTAAATATTGCGCAATTACAATAATCAAAATATTGTAACCTCGAATCACCGAGAACAAACTCAAAAATTTGAGCCATAAACGTTTGTTCTCTTTGGACATTATTTGAGTTTTAGAAAGTGTAAACGACTTCCAATTTATGACCTTTCAATGCTTTTTTGGCTTTTTCTAAATTTTCAGTAAACCCAAGAATATAACCACCACCGCCAGAACCACAAAGTTTCAAATAGTAATCGTTACTATCTATGCCTTTTTGCCATAGTTTATGAAACTGTTTTGGAATCATCGGTTTGAAGTGATCTAAAACCACATTAGACAAATGCTTGATATTGCCAAATAAAGATTTGAAGTCGCCCTCCAAGAAATCCTCGACACAAGCATCTGTGTGTTTTACAAATTTATCTTTAATAATATTTCTGAAACCTTCCTGCTTCATATTATCCATGAAAATCTTGACCATTGGCGCAGTTTCGCCAATGATGCCACTATCTAACAAAAACACCGCACCTTTACCATTTTTGGTTTGTGAAGGAATTCCGGCAGGCTCAATATTATCTTTGGAATTGATAAGAATTGGCAAACTCAAATAACTGTTCAACGGATCTAAACCAGAAGAACTGCCGTGGAAAAAAGATTCCATTTCAGCAAAAATTCTTTTAAGCTTCAATAATTTTTCACGTTGTAAATTTTCTAAAACCGTAATTTTATCAAAAGCATATTTATCGTAAATCGCAGCAACTAAAGCACCGCTACTACCCACACCATAACCTTGCGGAATGCTACTATCAAAATACATACCGTTTTCTAAATCAAGGTTTAGGCTTTCCAAATCGAAACTGACTAAATCTTGATGCTTGGTTTGAAATTCACCGAGATAATCAGCAAATCTTTTCAATTCTTTATTGGATTGAACGGCTTTTTCATCAGGATTTTCATCAACTTTCAGAGCGCCATTGTAAAAATTATAGGGAATAGATAAACCTTTGGAATCTTTGATAATTCCATATTCACCGAATAAAAGAATTTTGGAGTAAAAGAGAGGTCCTTTCATAATTATAACTTATAGAAGATTAGCGTTTTTCATATTGCAAAGATTAATCATTTTAAAATGATTTTCATTCAATTTGATGTTATATTTTAATATAGAACTAAAATTAACTAACCTCAATATAATACAAATTTACAAAATATTGTTTAGTTTTCTCAATACAAAAACTTAACAAAATTAAAGATTCACATAATCTTTTATAAAAGCTTCATTTTGACAGAAATATTTAAGTTTTTGATCAATCAGTTTTAGAACTGCCGTTTCTGAAGATTTTGGATACAATAAATGTACATTGGCACCAGCATCTAGCGTGAAGCCAACAGGAATTTGGGTTTCTTTTCTAAACGCCCAAATGGCATTGATGATTTCCAGCGTTTTGGCTTGCATTAACAAAAAATACGGCTGACTCGTCATCATCATGGCATGAAGCGAAAGTGCTTCAGATTCTACTAAATTCAAAAATGCCATCAAATCACCAGATTTCAAAATAGTTGCCAATTTCGAAATGTTATCATCAGCTTGTTTGAATCTTTGTTTTGCAAATGGATGTTCATGCATCAAATTATGTCCAACACTGCTACTCACTTGCTTTTGTCCTTGATCGACCAACAAAATCGTGTCGCAAAATGATTTGAAATTTTTATGAATTTCATACGGATAATCAATTCCGTAGAAATTTGAACTTTGTGCGATATCGTCGTGTTTTCCCCAAACCACCAAATCGCCTCCAGTACTTCTGCAAGCACTACCAGATCCTAAACGGGCTAAAAATGAAGTTTTCTGAGCCAAGTAATCTTTTGGTAAGTCGACAAACATTTTTTGTTCCATTTGCATAAAGCATTTCGCTAAAGCTGCCATCCCACTGGCTGAAGACGCTATACCACTGCTGTGTGGAAACGTATTTTCTGTTCTGATTTCAAATTTGAAAGATTTCAAAAACGGCACATAAATTTCTATGCGTTTCAAGAAAGTTTCAATTTTTGGTTTGAAATCAGGTTTGCGCTCGTTTTCAAAATAAATTTCGAAATGAAACTGATCATCAGCTTCAATTTTTTCTAAAAGTTTGACCTGAGTTTTGGTTTTGCATTCATTCAACGTAAAACTTATGGAAGTGTTTGTTGGCAACTGCTCGCCGTGTTTTCCCCAATATTTTACCAAAGCGATATTACTTGGCGCTTCGGCTTTGTAAATATCTAAATCGGGCAATAACGAAGTGTTTTTATATATAAAATCTGTGGATTGCATGCTGAAATTTTAAACAAAGATAATGAAAGCCTTATTTTTAGAGCCGTATTGTTTTAATCAAAAATTATTAATATTTTGCTGAAAATCATAACTCATGAAATCAAAAGTAGCGATAAGAATTATCATCAGTATTTTAATTTGTCTTGGGGTTGGTTTTTTGGGTTCTATTGCCACACAAACAAGCGTAAACACTTGGTATGTTGAGTTGAACAAACCGAGTTTCAATCCGCCAAATTGGCTTTTTGCACCAGTTTGGACTACGCTTTTCGTAATGATGGGCATTTCTGCCGGAATCGTTTGGAGTCGAGGTTTGCACCACGTTTGGGTAAAAACTGCTTTGTATCATTTTGCGTTTCAGTTGATTTTAAACGCCATGTGGTCAATTGTGTTTTTTGGCTATCAGGCGCCATTAATCGCATTATTTGTGATTTTAGCTTTGCTTATTCTGATTTTAATTACCATAAAATGGTTCAAAGTCGTCAATAGTTTAGCCGCATATTTACTCATTCCCTATCTTATTTGGGTAATTTTTGCGGCGATTTTAAACTTTGAAATTTGGCGTTTAAATTGATTTTTAAATCGTTCCTAAAGCATAAAGTTCATCTAAGTTAGGCGATTCACTGCCGCCTTCAGGCTCCAAAGTGATTCCAAAACCTTCTGTGTCTGGAATATCGCTGAGTTTGAAAATTTTATTTTCAGCTGTGGTAAATTCTGCCAATAAACCTACACTTGTTGGTGTGAGTGGTTCCATTTTTAAGGACCAAACTTGGTAAACCATGCCTTTTGGCGGTTCGGGCAATTCTGCCACATCCAGAATTAATTCATCATTTTCTTCGGAATAAAAAGCAACTGCACGTGAATTTGGCGCATTCAATTCATTACCCGGCAAAGTCACTTTTTTGAAATCAGGTGATTTTATGTTCTGTAAAATGTCTTGTAGGTAATTCAAATTTTCTTCGGTAGAAACCACTTCAACTTCTTTATCTTTAAGTTCAGATTCTACTAGTTTTAAATCCGTTTCTAAATCTTGGTTGATTTTCATGAGCCACAACACACCACCTAAAAGCAAAATAGCTGCTGCCCAACCAAAATATCCATAGTTGGACGTGATTATTTTTACTTTCGGTTTCGACTTTTTATTGATTTTAGTCAATACTTTTTGTTTAGTATTAGCGCTCAAACCCGGCGAAACTGACTTTGATAATTGCATCAAAATCGCTTCTATTTTTTCTACTTCACTCTGCAAATCTGGATTTCGATTGACGACCGTAGCAACTGCCAAATGCTCTTCTTCTGGCAAAACGCCATAAACGTACAATTCTAACAATCCGGAGTCCAAATAATCTTCAGCTTTCATCTTATTCTATTGATTTTCTAAGTGAGTTTAAACAGTTTCGGTTTCTTGATTTCACCGTACCAATTGGCACATCTAAGGTTTCCGAAGCTTCTTTTTGCGTGTAACCTTTAAAAAACAAAAGGTCTATAATTTTGACACACATGGGTTTGAGTTTTTTAACGAATTTCTCCAATCCAAAACCTTCGCTTTTTCGGTCTAAATCTTCGCTGTCTTTGATGAAAAACGAAAAATCATCAAAATCAGAATTCTTATTTTGATTTTTATAAGCTTTTGATCTCACTTTGTCAATGGCTGCATTTCTGGAAATATTCAACAACCAAGTGAAAAAACGCCCTTTTTCTGCGGAATATGAATCTGACTTTTCCCAAACTTTCATAAACACATCTTGTACAACTTCTTCTGCAATTTCAACATCTTTAACAATATTGTAAATAATGCCATGAATATTTTCAGCATACATATCGTAAATCTGAGAAAAAGCGACTTGGTTTTTTTCTTTCAACTGAATGATGAGTCCGTCGGGTTGCATGATTTAATTTTCTATAAATCTACTTAAATATTTTAAACTGGCAAACAGCAAGTTGATTTGACTCCTTCAGTTTTAATTTCAGAAACGAATTTTGCAATAGTATTATTTTAGTCAAAATTCAGTTATTGAAAAAGTCACCCGAACTTAACTCTCATTTTTTTCTTTCATTTTAAGGAAATTTAATGGCGTCATAACAGCAATTTTTGAATTTTTGTAATCTTTAATATTTCTTGTAATGATAGCATCTAAATCTTTAATTGTCAATGCTGAAGAATACTGAATAGAATCTTCGAAATCTTTAAAATCATTATTTAAGGCTTGTATTATTTCTTTTTTTGTAGTACCTACAATTTTAGTCATTTCAGTTAGTGCTTCTACAACTTCAAGGGGTTTACTATGTCCTAAATACTTTCTTACGATATAGTAAATGTTATTAATACTTACAGTCGAAAGATATAAGACAACATTGCCATTTTCGCTTAATTCAAAAAGTTCGCTTGCTGGATTTAAATAAGGCTCTCTATCTGTAAAAAAATCAATGACTACATCTGAATCTATAAACAGTTTAAACACCATATTTTTTAGATAATTCTTCTGTTAATGTCTGTTTATAGTCAATATTTTCGTCTGTTTTTATTATTCCTCTTAATTTTCTAATTTTAGGAGAAAGGTGTTTTTCTTCAACTTCTCTTCTATCCACAGTCAGTAATTTGAAGTAGTTTTCTACCATTTCGGAAAGGCTTTGTCCTTTTTCTTTGGCGTACTTTTTGGTGATTTCAATAACCTCCTTCTCTATGGTCAATGTTAATTTGGTATTCATAATATTTTTTGATAAAAATACGTGTTTATATTTAAAAATACAACACGTGCTTATTTTTAATCATGCATATTTCTTCTAATTGTGTATATGAAAATCTTATAGCATATTATTTTTCAACAGTTTCCTCAAACTTCTCAATGAATTTTTTATTTCTTTTTTTACTTTGTTGAATAAAGTCTTTTATCCTTTTTTCCATATTGGAATCCAAAGCTTGATTATCCACAATTAAATCTATTCCACTTGGTTCTTTTATATGTCCCATAATTTTATGTTTTATAATATTGTTGGATTAATTTTAAGGCTTCTTTTGGTTCAACAATCATTTGATTTGAACCACCAACTTGCTTCGCTCCTAAAAAATTTTTATAATGGGAAATCAAATTTGTTTTTGAATTAAAAGATATATATCCAAAATCCCCTTTATCCCAAGATTCTTTGCAAGCAAATGCAAATAAGTTTCCTGCAACTCCATAATAAACTTTGTTTCGCCCAATATTAAAATCCGCACTTTCAATAAGAGCTACAAAAATGAAACCATCTCGATAATTTAAACTAATCAATCCTTGAATTACATCATAGTTTTCTTCTATAATTAATTTAAAAACTTTCCTTTCGCTTTTAAACTCAGCTTTCCAATCAAAACTCCAATTATTTTCAAAATATTTTAAATCTAATTTTGTAACTTCTACAATTTGAGTATCAAAATTATCGCCTGTAATTCTATTCTCAATTGAATTAGTCAACTTATCGATTTCAATATTTATCAATTTATCTTTCATAGCCTAAAAATACGAAAATATTAAGTTTTTATCAGCTCTATTTAGGTTTTTCTAAACACAATTCGTCTCAAAATTTAAAAAAAGGGAGATTGCAAAATTTCAACTTACAACCTCCCCAACTATCAACAAAAAACAACAAAAACACAAATTGTTTCAATTACCTTTCCATAATTATTTACGAAAAAAC
>JBHEPM010000068.1:7888-12187 GCA_046260295.1 Psychroflexus sp. | reverse complement strand
GGCAAAACATTATTATTCGAGTATTCATGGCTTATTGTTGCCACGAATGCACGGATTGTTTATTCTGTTTTCATAATCAGTCTTGTAAAAACTTGCCAATTAATAATAAATTTCTTATATTTGTATGTTGAAAGTTTTTGTTTTTCGGAATTGCCTTTCAGAATCCAAAGTAGAACCCCAGCCGGACAATTTAGCGCGCATATTTGGACTTCAATTACCGCAGGATTCATTATTGCTTTTCCTTATGTGATTTATCAATTTTGGGCGTTTATCGCGCCTGGTCTGAAAAGCACTGAACGCAATAATACACGTTGGTTTATATTCATCACTTCCTTTTTGTTTTTTATTGGAGTTTTGTTTGGATATTATGTCATCACGCCGCTTTCCATCAATTTTTTAGGAAGTTATACTGTCAGTGAAGAAGTTTTTAATGATTTTGATATAGGTAGTTATATCGGCTTGGTTCGTGCTTCGGTTCTAGCAAGTGGTCTGATTTTTGAATTGCCCGTAATTATGTATTTTTTAACCAAAATCGGTTTGGTTACGCCAGAATTTTTAAAGAAAAACAGAAAATATTCATTGGTTTTTATTTTGATTATTTCAGCATTAATCACGCCTCCAGACATTGCTAGTCAAGTGATTGTTGCCATTCCGGTACTTGTTCTATATGAAATCAGTATCTTCATCTCAAAAATTGTATTAAAAAAACAACGTAAAAAAGAAAAACATAGACAAATATGATTGATTTAGTTGACGAGTTTGAAGCCTACCGGGGAAAAATGAATGGAAAGATCTTAGAGGAAAACAACAAAGTTCTCAAACGTATTTTCAATCTTGACACCAATTCTTTTGCAGAAGGTGCTTTGGATGTAAAAACGAAAGAACTGCTTGGTTTGGTTTCATCTCTAGTTTTAAGATGCGACGACTGCGTCAAATATCATTTAGAATCATCTTATAAAGAGGGTTTGAATAGAAACCAAGTTGTAGAAGCTTTAAGTATCGGTACTTTAGTTGGTGGAACCATCGTTATACCACACTTAAGACGCGCTTTTGAATATTGGGAAGCTCTGGAAGATAAATTCGGAAAAACTGAATAAAACAACGTTTATGAAACCCTTATTGCCGTTAATTTTAAGATTTTTGATTTACGCATTAACAATGCTTGGAATTGTTTTGGTAATTCGACATGATTTTGCAGATGCTTTAGTCGATGAATATTCCGCAATCGAAATTTTTCAGGAAACTCTATTGGCATTATCCATTATTGTTTTAATATTTTTGACGTTTAATTATTCTGGGTATAAACTTTTTTATAAAGTCTTGTCTGGTGTTTTAGCTGTTCATTTTATAAGGGAATTTGATTTTTGGCTTAATGAGCGTTTATTTGATAATGCTTGGCAAGTCTTTGCTGGTATAGTTGTCATTTTTACATCATACTTTATCTTTAAAAACTTCAAAAAGTTAGTCAGTGAGCTAGTTGCTATTTCTAAAACCTATTCTTTTGCTATCTTTTTTATAGGATTTATAATTTTGCACACATTTTCCAGACTATTTGGTAGTAAAAAAATATGGAACTGGATGCTTGAGCCTATCTATAATGAATATGTAATCACTGTAAATGGAGAAAAATCTATCAGTCTAGCTGAGTATGTTTTTCCAATGAAAACAGGTGCTCAAGAGAGTGTTGAGCTTTTAGCATATACTATAATGTTCATCGGAGTTATAGAGATGCTTATATTTACAATAAAGTCTTCTAGAAAATAATACTTATGAATTCAAACCGAGCTACTTTAAGAGCGGAAAATTTAATCAAAGCCTACAAAGGCGTTGAGGTTGTTAAAGGTGTTTCAGTACAAGTTAGCCAAGGAGAAATTGTTGGTTTATTAGGGCCAAATGGTGCAGGAAAAACCACTTCATTTTATATGATTGTAGGTTTGATTAAACCAAATGGCGGGAAAATTTATTTGGATAAAACCAACATCACAAAATTTCCGATGTACAAACGCGCGCAAAATGGAATTGGCTACTTGGCACAAGAAGCCTCTATTTTTAGAAAATTGAGTATTGAAGATAACATTATGAGCGTTCTGCAATTGACAGATCTCAATAAGGAAGAGCGCAAAGAAAAAATGGAAGCACTAATTAGTGAGTTTGGGCTGAATCATATCCGGAAAAATCGTGGAGACTTATTGTCTGGTGGCGAAAGACGCCGTACAGAAATTGCCAGAGCTTTAGCCACAGATCCAAAATTTATTTTGTTGGATGAACCTTTTGCAGGCGTGGATCCCGTGGCTGTGGAAGACATTCAAAAAATTGTGGCACAACTGAAAGATAAAAACATCGGAATTTTAATCACCGATCACAATGTACAAGAAACTTTAGCCATTACCGACAGAACTTACCTGATGTTTGAAGGGCGAATTCTGAAACACGGGCAACCTGAAGAATTAGCCGAAGATGAAATGGTGAGAAAAGTGTATCTCGGTCAAAATTTCGAACTTCGAAAAAAGAAAATATTCAAGTAGAATTTGTTTTTAATCTTGAAAACAAAATCAAGTTTTCTGCTTTTTCTTTTCAGCAGCAGGAAATAAAATATTGTTCAAAATTAACCGATAACCTGGTGATTTTGGGTGAAGTTCCAACTCAGTTTTAGGATCGCCCACGCGATGTTGGTAATCTTCAGGATCGTGACCGCCGTAAAATGTAAAAAATCCTTTGCCTTTGATGCCGTGAATATATCTGGCTTCACCATTGACTTTATTTTCTCCCATAATCAATACATTAGATTTGATTTGATCTGGATTGAAAGCTGTGGTTTGTCCCATAAACCCTTTAACCAAAGCCGTATGATTCTGACATAACATCGTTGGAATTGGATCCCATTTGGCAGAAAAATCCATCAAAGTAAAGTAGTCTTTTTCTTTAGGAATTTTCCGACGACTGGTTAAATCAATTGAAGAATATTCATAAACATTAGGGCTTTTCTCTAAGATGAAATCCGTAAACGCAAATGTTTTATTGTAATTTATTTTGTTTTGGTAACCAGGGTCGCTCGCATCACCATCAAACATCGGTTCACAAATATCAACGCCATCGGCAGATAAAGCAATGTCGAAAGAATCTGTGGCACTGCACATGGCAAACATGAAACCGCCGCCAACAACATAAGATTTTATTTTCTTAGAAACCGCTAGTTTTTCTTCAGAAACTTTATCATAACCTAAACTTTTTGCAAGTTGTTCCGCTTCCTTTTTTTCTTCAATATACCAAGGTGCAGAACGGTAAGCACGGTAGAATTTTCCGTATTGACCAGTGAAATCTTCATGATGCAAATGCAACCAATCGTAAAGCAAAAGTTCGTCATTCAGCACTTCTTTATCATAAACTTTTTCATAAGGAATTTCAGCAAATTCCAAAACCATAGTCACGGCATCGTCCCAAGGCGCATTTCCTTGAGGCGTGTAAACAGCGATTTTAGGGGCTTTTTCCAGTAAAACCGCTTCCATATTTTGCGAAGGGCTATTGATTTGTTCCAAAATTTCTTTGGATTCGCTGTCAGAAATAACTTCAAAAGAAACGCCTCTGATTGTGCATTCTTTTTTTAACTTTTCTGAATATGGCGCTAAAAATGAGCCGCCTCTATAATTGAGCAACCACTGAACTTTTTCGTCATCATCCAGTAACCAGTAGGTAATGCCGTAGGCTTTCAAATGATTTTCTTGGTTTTCATAATCCATCGGAATCAAAATGAAATTTGCTTGACATTTCAATCCGAAACAAATTAAGAAAACGATTAAAGAATATTTCATAAAAGTTTTTTTAAAAATTTAAAAAGGCACCTCATCTTCTGGGTCGTTTGAAGGACTGGAATTCGGTGAATCACCAAAAACTTCTTCCGCATTTGGAAAATTAGAAGAATCTGGTTTGTCATGATCGTTCATACTTGAACCGATTTCAAAAGGCGAATTGAAAGTTTCCAAGTTTTCGAATTTACCAAGTTGACCGATAAATTTCAGTCTGATGTTATCCAAACCACCATTTCTGTGTTTGGCAATGATAAATTCAGCCTGACCTTGCGTTGGCGTTCGTTCTTCGTCATCCCACTCATCAATATCATAATATTCTGGTCTATAAATGAAAGACACAATATCTGCATCTTGCTCAATAGCTCCAGATTCACGCAAATCACTCAAAAGTGGACGTTTACTACCACCACGTGTTTCAACTGCACGCGATAACTGAGATAAGGCCAAAACTGGAATACTCAATTCTTTGGCTAAAGCTTTTAGGTTTCGGGAA
>JBHEPM010000068.1:0-7878 GCA_046260295.1 Psychroflexus sp. | reverse complement strand
CACGATTGCCACCTTTTTGGCTGCCACCGCCGGTCATCAATTGCAAATAATCCACTACGATGAGTTTGATACCGTGTTGTGAAGACAAACGTCTGGCTTTTGCACGTAAATCGAAAATCGATAAAGACGGCGTATCATCTATAAACAGTGGCGCTTGTTCTAGTGATTTTACTTTCACATTCAGTTGTTCCCATTCGTGTTTTTCTAAATTTCCGGTTCTGAGTTTTTCTGAATTCAATCCAGTTTCAGAAGAAATCAACCTGGTAATTAACTGAACGGAAGACATTTCAAGTGAAAAGAAAGCAACAGGAATATTTTGACCAACAGCAATATTTCGCGCCATCGTCAGCGTCAACGCTGTTTTTCCCATACCAGGACGGGCGGCAATAATCACCAAATCACTGGGTTGCCAACCAGAAGTGAGTTTGTCTAAATCGTTGAAACCAGACGGCACGCCACTCAAACCTTCTTTATTAGAAATTTCTTCAATCCGTTTTTTGGCTTGCATCACCAAACTTTGCGCAGTTTCAGAAGATCGTTTGATGTTGCCTTGGGTAACTTCATAAAGTTTGGATTCAGCATGATCCAGTAAATCGAAAACATCGGTGCCTTCATCGTAAGATTCTTCGATGATTTCATTGGAAATTTTAATCAAACTTCGCTGAATATATTTCTGCAATACTATTCTTGAATGAAATTCTATATGTGCTGAAGAGGAAACTTTTTGCGTCAACTGAATCAAGTAATATTCGCCGCCGCAAGCTTGAAGCTTTTTCTTTTGCTTAAGTTCTGTGGAAACCGTTAATAAGTCAATTGGATCACCTTTTTCAAATAAAGAAATAACAGCTTCATAAATAGTTTTGTGGGCGTCTTTATAAAACACATCGGGATGCAAAATATCGATAACTTCGTCAACGCCCTTTTTATCGATCATCATGGCGCCAAGTATAACTTGTTCTAAATCAACTGCTTGAGGTGGAATTTTTCCTTTCTGCAAACTGATAACGTCCTTAGCTGAGTTTGTATTTGAAGATGTTTGCTTGGCTTTTTCCATGTTACGAATGTAAAAAAAAGGTTATGAAGTTGAGTTAAATTTGGACGTGTTAACAAGCTTGTTTATTAACAACGCACTGTGGATAACTTTATTTTTTTGTGGAAAACTAAAAAAATCCGAAATTTTTATTTCGGATTTTTAAAAATTATAGTGCTATTGCTTACTTTTCGTTGTAAACCCCAATATCGATAAATTTCTGCATTCTGGTTTCAACCAATTTTTCTGGGGATAACTTTTTTAAATCCTCGAATTCTTTCAAAATAGTTTTACCAACAATTTCAAAAGTTTTTTCTCGATTGCTGTGAGCACCTCCTAAAGGTTCTTTTACGATTTTGTCTACGATTTTAAGCTTTTTCATATCGGTCGCCGTCAATTTTAAAGCTTCAGCTGCGGTTTCTTTGTGTTCCCAGCTTCGCCATAAAATGGAAGAACAAGATTCTGGAGAAATCACAGAATACCAAGTATTTTCTAACATCAAGACTCTATCACCAACGCCAATTCCGAGTGCGCCACCACTGGCGCCTTCACCTATAATTACAACAATCACAGGGACTTTCAACTGACTCATTTCCATGATATTTCTGGCAATAGCTTCACCTTGACCGCGCTCTTCAGCTTCCAGTCCGGGAAAAGCACCTGGCGTATCTACAAAAGTAACAATCGGTAAGTTGAATTTTTCAGCTTTTTTCATCAATCGTAAAGCTTTGCGATAACCTTCAGGATTTGCCATCCCGAAATTTCTGTATTGCCGTGTTTTGGTGTTAAAACCTTTTTGTTGGCCAACAAACATAAAGGATTGCTCATTAATTTTACCCAAACCGCCAATCATTGCTTTGTCATCGCCAAAATTTCTATCACCGTGAAGTTCTAAGAAACTTTCGCCACAAATGGCTTTGATGTAGTCTAAAGTGTAAGGTCTGTTGGGGTGCCGAGAAAGTTGAACTCTTTGCCATGGTGTTAAATTGGCGTAGATGTCTTTCTTTTTATTATCTAGTTTCAGTTTGATTTGTTGACAAGTTTCAGTCACATCAACTTCACTATCTTCGCCTATTTTACAAGCTTTTTCGTATTGTTCTTGAAGTTCCTTTATCGGTAATTCAAATTCTAAATATTCCATAATTTAGAGTTGTTTCTTTAAAAGTCAGTCGACAAATATATGAAAGTTATCTTGTTTAAAACCTATAATATCAAATTAGCGTTTGGCTTTTCGCAATAAATAAATGGCTAAAATACCAAATATAATATTTGAAAACCAAACGGCTAACACCGGAGAAAAGGTTGATTTTTCTGCAATGGTTCCGAAAACTTTATCCAAAAATATGTAAGCAAAAGCTATCACAATGCCAATGGCGAGGTTGACGCCCATACCGCCACGCCGTTTCATGGCAGAGACTGAAACCGCAATAATTGTCAAAATGAATGCAGAAACTGGCACACTCCAGCGTTTGTATGCAACGATTTGGTAGGTGCTAATATTACCGGAACCGCGTCGTTTTTCTGTCGCAATAAATTCTTTCAATTCGCTGTAAGTCAGCGTTTCTGCGATATATTCAACAGGTGTCAATTCATCGAATTCAAACGGTAAAATTGTGTCGATTTCAGATTTTTTTTCTAAAACATCTTCGCGTTCCTTGATGGTTCTTTTGACATATTTGCTCAAAGTGTAGGTTGAATCTTCAGGATTGAATCTTAGCCTGTTAGCAGATATTTTAAATTTCATTTTGTCATTTTCATCGAAATGTTCCAAAGTGAAATTTCTTGCTGTTTTAGAATTTGGTTGAAAATTTGTCGCAAAAATAAATTCGTTGTCGTTGATTTGACGATACACATTTTCCGTCTCTTGAACGTCACGCCCTTTTTTAAAATACTTATATTTAAATTCATTAAAGCCTTGACTTGCTGTTGGGACTAAGTACATGGTGAATGTCAATGCGATGCCACAAACCAAAGTGGCACCAATAAAATATGGACGCAAAAATCGACTAAAAGACACGCCAGAACTCAAAATGGCTATAATTTCTGTGTTATTGGCAAGCTTGGAGGTGAACCAAATGATTGATAAAAAAAGAAAAATAGGAAATAAAAGATTGGCGAAATAAATGGTGAAATTCCCATAGAAAATTAAAACCTCTCCTAAGGGCGCATTGTTTTCCGTAATGTCATCTATTTTTTCTGATAGATTGACAATAATGCCAATCGGAATAAACATCAGCAACAAAGCGGTGAATGTAGTAAGGTATCGTTTAAGTATGTACCAATCTATAATTTTCAAATGCCTAAAATTTAAAGTCGGTTTACCATTTTTCTTACCATTTCATCTTTCCAAGTTCTAAAAGTGCCAGCCTGAATTTGTTTTCTAGCTTCTCTGACCAACCACAAATAAAAGCCCAAATTATGAATTGTAGCAATTTGTTTTCCCAGTAATTCTTTAACGCTAAAAAGATGTTTTAAGTATGCTTTGGTGTATTCTGTATCAACCCAAGTATTAGCTGCAGAATCTATCACAGAAAAATCGTCTTCCCATTTTTTGTTTTTAATATTAATTGTGCCTTCAGCAGTAAAAAGCATGCCATTTCGTGCATTTCTGGTTGGCATCACACAATCAAACATATCTACGCCGAGTGCAATATTTTCTAATAAATTAATCGGTGTGCCAACGCCCATGAGATAACGCGGTTTGTCTTCTGGTAAAATTGCATTGACAACTTCAGTCATGGCGTACATTTCATCATCGGGTTCACCAACCGACAAGCCACCGATGGCGTTGCCTTCTGCGCCAACATTAGCAATATATTCTGCCGATTGTTTTCTCAAATCTTTATAAGTGCTGCCTTGTACAATCGGAAATAAAGTTTGATTATGACCGTATAAAGCTTGCGTGTTTTTCATGTGTGTCATACAGCGTTCCAACCAACGATGTGTCATGTGCATGGAACGCTGCGCATATTTATAATCGCATGGATATGGCGTACATTCATCAAAAGCCATGATGATGTCAGCACCGATTTCACGCTGAATATCAACTGCTTTTTCTGGTGTGAATAAATGTGTTGAACCATCGATATGCGATTTGAATTTGACACCTTCTTCTTTTATTTTTCTATTAGCTGAAAGTGAATAGACTTGGTAGCCACCAGAATCGGTTAAAATATTTCTATCCCAATTCATGAATTTATGTAAACCGCCAGCTTTTTTCAAAATTCCAGTACCTGGTCTTAAATATAAATGGTAGGTGTTTCCTAAAATAATATCAGGATTGATTTCTTCTTTCAACTCCCGTTGGTGAACGCCTTTTACCGTGGCAATTGTTCCAACAGGCATAAAAATTGGCGTTTCAATAACACCGTGATCTGTTGTGATTTTTCCGACCCTAGCTTTAGAATTTGGATCGGTTTGTAGTAATTCGAATTTCATATCAGTTTCAATAGCGGGCAAAGATACTTAAACTGAAATTAAATAAAAGCGCTGGCGAATCTTGTCAGTTTTATTTTTAAAATGAAAATGAAATTTTTTAAAATTGATTTTTAGTTTTTTAAGTTGAAAATCAAGAAACTGAATTTACAAAATTGTAATAAAATCGCTACTTTTGTCAAACTTTAAATCTTAAATTTAAATAATGTTAACAACACAACAACTCCAAGATTTTGTAACCCAAGTCAGGCGCGACATTTTACGCCAAGTACATCAAGTGAATTCCGGACATCCAGGCGGTTCTCTAGGTTGTACAGAATTTTTTTCTGTGCTTTACAATGAAGTCATGGATTATTCCACAGATTTCGATATGGATGGTAAAAATGAAGATATTTTCTTTTTGTCCAACGGTCATATTTCGCCAGTATTTTATAGCGTTTTAGCTAGATCTGGCTTTTTTCCAGTTGAAGAATTGAATACATTTAGAAAAATAGATTCCAGACTACAAGGACATCCAACTACTCATGAAGGTTTGCCAGGCATTAGGATTGCTTCTGGATCTTTGGGTCAAGGTTTGTCAGTCGCTATTGGCGCAGCTTTGACGAAAAAGCAAAACGATGACGAACATCTTATTTATACTTTACACGGCGATGGTGAATTGCAAGAAGGGCAAAACTGGGAAGCGATTTTATACGCAGGAAGTAATGGTTTGGATAACATCATTGCAACCGTAGATTACAATAAAAAACAAATTGACGGCGCTACAGATGATGTGTTGCCACTTGGAAATTTGAAAGCAAAATTTGAAGCTTTTGACTGGAAAGTTTTAGAACTGAAAGAAGGTAATGATTTAGAAGCCATCAAAGCAAAATTAGATGAAGCTAAAAAACTTACCGGACAGAATCAACCCATCGTAATTTTGATGGAAACAGAAATGGGCAACGGCGTAGATTACATGATGGGAACGCACGCTTGGCACGGTAAAGCACCAAATGACGAACAATTGGAAAGTGCTTTAGCGCAAAACCCTGAAACTTTGGGCGATTACTAAAAACATTCAAAACACAACAAAAGCAAAACATTTTATGAAAACATATACAAATTCCGGAAACGTTGACACAAGATCAGGTTTTGGTGCTGGTTTAGCAGAACTTGGCAAAACCAATCCTGATGTTTTAGCACTTTGTGCAGATTTAACCGGATCGCTAAAAATGGATGAATTCAAAAAAAATCATCCAGATCGGTTTTTCCAAATCGGTATTGCAGAAGCCAATATGATTGGTATCGCTGCTGGAATGACGATTGGCGGAAAAATTCCATTTACCGGAACTTTTGCAAACTTTTCAACTGGTCGTGTTTACGATCAAATCCGACAATCGGTAGCATATTCTGGTAAAAATGTCAAAATTTGCGCTTCTCACGCTGGATTAACTTTGGGTGAAGACGGCGCAACTCATCAAATTTTGGAAGATCTTGGTTTGATGAAAATGTTACCGGGAATGACTGTCATCAACACTTGCGACTACAACCAAACCAAAGCAGCAACCATTGCTATTGCTGAACACCAAGGACCGGTTTATTTAAGATTTGGTCGACCAAAAGTGGCGAATTTCACACCGGAAGACCAAAAATTTGAAATAGGAAAAGCGGTTAATTTAACTGAAGGCAATGATGTCACTATAATAGCAACTGGACATTTGGTTTGGGAAGCACTGGAAGCAGCAAAAGTTTTGGATGAAAAAGGCATTTCTGCGGAGGTGATAAACATCCACACCATAAAACCTTTGGATGAAAAAGCGATTTTGAAATCGGTGAGAAAAACAAAATGTGTGGTCACTGCTGAAGAACACAATTTTCTTGGCGGATTAGGCGAAAGCGTGGCTAGAACTCTAGCTCAAAATGAACCAACGCCACAAGAATTTGTCGCTACGCAAGATACTTTTGGCGAAAGTGGTGAACCTTTGAAATTATTGGAGAAATACGGCTTAAATGCAGATAATATTGTAGCTAAGTCAGAAGCAGCAATTTTAAGGAAAGTTTAGTTTTAAAATTTTCATATAAAAAAAACCTCGTTATTTCAAAAATTAGCGAGGTTTTTTAGTTTGATAAGGTTTTGATGAAATCATACAAAACTTTTAGTACAGGATGATTTTCGGTGTCTTTATTTTCTAGGAAAACACTTTCTAAATTCAAATCTTGGTGACCAATTATTTCCTTGATTTGTTTATCTTCAACTTCTTTGTACGCCATCGACCAGTTTTTAAATTGACGTTCATCAAGGCTTCCCGAATCCAGCAAAATCATACTATTATGACGACTGTCTGTTTTTATAATATTGTATATTTCATCGATTTCTTCAGCTGGACCTTCGATGTATTGAACAAATTTACCTTGGATCAATAACAAAATTCCCGTGATGGCAATTCGTTTGTTTTTTTCTCTAATTTTAAATAAAAAATCTTCTATATTTTGCTTGGTCATCACTTGTGTTTGACTGCTCATATAGGATACAAATTTCAATTGCATTTTTTTTGTTGTATATGATGCTGTAAATTAAAGATTTTTTTTGAATTTTTAAAAAATTTAGACATTTTTCTAAAAATCACGTATTTCAACTTAAAATAAGTCAAATTTCATCACTTATTCGTTTTACAAGTTTTCAAATGATAACTTTGCAACTAAAATTTTTCTCATGGAACTGAATCTGACCCGACCAATTTGTTTTTTCGACTTGGAAACCACAGGCACCAATATTTCAAAAGACCGAATTGTTGAAATTTCAATTTTAAAGGTTTTTGAAAACAACAATAAGGAAAGTTACACTTGGAAAGTGAATCCTGGAATTCCGATTCCTGCTGAAACCACAACGATTCACGGCATTAGTGATGAAGATGTGGCTAACGAACCAAAATTTGATGTTTTAGCGCCAAAAATAAACCAAATGATAAAAGGTTGTGATTTGGGTGGTTACAACAGCAATCGTTTTGATATTCCGCTATTAGCTGAAGAAATGTTGCGCGCCGGTATCGATTTCGACCTGAAAAAAGTGAATGCCATAGATGTGCAAACTATTTTTCATAAGAAAGAAAAACGAACTCTGGAAGCGGCTTACAAATTCTATTGTGATAAAGATTTGACAAACGCACACAGCGCAGAAGCCGATACCAACGCCACTTACGAAGTTTTGAAATCTCAACTCGACAGATATGAAGATTTGGAAAACGACACCAAATGGTTGTCAATTTATAGCGCACACAAAAAGTTTGCAGATTTGGCAGGATTCATTACGCTGAATAAAAAGGACGAAGAATACAGTATTGTCATAGGCTTTTTCCCGCTTTTCTCATTTAATGATTTTTTGAAATAGTCATTGAGGATTACCGTGGCAGAACTGTTAATACTTGTAGATATGG
>JBHEPM010000067.1:0-12387 GCA_046260295.1 Psychroflexus sp. | reverse complement strand
AATTAAATTAGCCATAGCTAAAAGCAAAAACTTCAACAAAAGTGCATCTTTAGAATATAAATTGAACCACAATAATAAAGAAAAGTGGTTTAACATGAATGTCTCTGTCATCAAAAAAGCAGACACGCATGAAACGCTTTGTGTCATCAGGAATGTCACCAAACAAAAGGAGACCGAAAAACGTCTGAAGCTCACCAACAGTATGTTGCAAGAATCTGGTAGGCTTGCTAAAGTTGGTGGTTGGGAATTCAACCTTACCAACAATAAATTGCATTGGACGCCAATTGTAAAAGAAATTGCTGAAGTTGATGAGAATTTTGAACCTTCACTTGAAAAAGCTATTTCATTTTTCAAACCAGGCAGAAATGTAGAAAGACTTCAAGAGAAAGTTATAAGTTGTATTCAAAACAAAACAGAATACAAGGGTGATTTTGAAATAATCACTAAAAACAAAAAAGAAATATGGGCGTCTATTGTAATTAAACCAGAAATCTACAAAAAGAAATGCATTGGTGTGTATGGTTCTTTTCAGGACATCACAGAAACCAAGCGCAACAAAAACAAGCTTAAACACGAAAGAGAGCGACTCAACAATATCATTAACGGCACCAATTTAGGAACTTGGGAATGGAATGTTGACACAGGCGAAACCATGTTCAATGAACGTTGGGCAGAAATGATTGGCTATAATTTGGAAGATATTTCTCCAATTTCTGTCAAAAAGTGGAACAGTTTTACACATCCTGAAGATCTCAAAAAAAGCGAAACAGCGCTTGCTGAACATTTTAGACTGCAAACTAATTTTTATCAAGCTGAAGTCAGACTGAAACACAAAAAAGGCCACTGGGTTTGGGTGCTCGACCGAGGAAAAGTCATTTCGTGGACCAAAGACGGCAAACCAGAGTGGATGTTTGGCACACACCAAGATGTGACCGAAAAGAAAGTATTAGAGAACGAGTTGAAACAAAACGTTACACAATTCAAAAATGTATTTGAACTTTCTCCAGTTGGAATTGTAATCACCGATTTCAAAAGTGCTAAATTCATAGATTTAAACCAAGCCATGCAGAAAATGGTAGGTTATAATGAAGATGAACTTCTAGGAAAAGAAATTTGGAAAATCACCTTTGAAAAAAACCTTAATGAAAGCGATTTTGAAGCCATTGGAAAACTGAAAGTGTCCAACACCATAAAAGGAATAGAGAAAAAACTCGTTGCTAAAAATGGTGAAATTCTTTTGGTTTCAATCAACAGTCTTGTGCACACAGATAAAGACGGAAGAAAGATCGCTATTTCAACCATTCAAGATATTACTGAACAGAAAAAATTTGAAGATAAGTTACGAAAATCTAGAGAAGAAGCCATCAAGGCCAGTCAGGCAAAATCTGAATTTGTCGCTAACATGAGCCATGAAATTAGAACACCTCTCAACGGTGTTATCGGTTTTACAGATTTACTCATGAAAACACCATTGAATGAAATGCAGCATCAATATATGAATACTGTATTTCAATCGGCCAACACACTTCTGGATTTGATCAACAATATTCTTGATTTTTCTAAAATTGAATCTGGAAAACTTCAGTTGGAATCTGAAAAAATCAGTCTTACAAAACTATCTGAAGAAGTTACAGATTTAACCAAATATCAAGCCCATAAAAAAGGTTTGGAAATTATTTTGATGTTGAAATCTAATTTACCAGAATTCGTTTGGATTGACGGTATCAGAATCAAGCAAGTGTTGATGAATTTAATTAATAATGCCATCAAATTTACTGAAGATGGTAGTATTGAGTTAAAAATTGAGAATCTCTCAAAATCAGAAAATAAAACCAAAATAAGGTTTTCTGTTACCGATACTGGAATTGGCATAGCTAAAGATAACCAAAAGAAAATTTTTAATGCCTTTATTCAGGAAGATACTTCAGTTACCAAAAAATATGGTGGCACTGGACTCGGACTTGCCATTTCAGATCAAATTCTTAGCCTGATGGGCAGTAAACTTAATCTAGATAGTGAAGTCCACAAAGGCAGTAAATTTTATTTCGATTTGGAGTTGGATGTAGAATTCAAAAAAAATCGTAAAATCCAACTAAAGACCGACATCAATCGCATTTTAGTTTTGGACATCAATGGGGTGAACCAAAAAGTGATTCAGAACTATCTTCAACATGAAAATGTCGAAGTCGATTTTTCTGATAATATTGACGATGCAGTAAAAGTTACAAAAACCAATAATTGCGATGTGATTTTTGTCAATCACAATCTTATGGAATTATCTGGTCTTGAAGCCATTTCAAGGTTGAAAAAAAATGAAATTACCAAAAACAAAGGTTTTGTTCTTTTAGAAACTTCTAGCACCAAAGAAAAAGCGGATAAAAATTTCAAATACGCTGGATTTGGATTTACACAATGTTTATTGAAGCCGATTAAAAAAAGAGATTTGTTCAATATGCTTAATGGTTTAACTACAGAAGAACATCAGGTTTTAGATTACGAAACACCAAAAGAGAGCAAGCCTGATGATATCAAATTTTTATTAGCAGAAGACAATTTAATCAATATGGAATTGATTAAATCCTATATCAAAAATTTGTATTCGGATGTGACAATATATGAAGCTGAAGACGGTCAACAAGCCTTAGAACAATTTAAAATGCACACGCCGAATTTTATATTTACAGACATTCAAATGCCAATTATGAATGGTTACGAACTCACTGAAGCCATCAGAAAATTAGATTCTGGCAAGGACGTTCCCATTGTTGCCATTACCGCTGGCACTGTAAAAGGCACTAAAGAAAAATGTCTGGAAATGGGCATGAATGACTACATCAGCAAACCAATTTTGCAAGAATCTGTCAAAAAAATTATCATGAAACACAGACTTCCTGATGAGAACAACTCTGTGGAAACTTCTATTGAAGAAAATATGGTGACAGAATCTTCAGAAAGCGGGGAATATTTCAGCAAATCTTATTTGATGGATATGATAGATCATAATGAAGAATTTTATGAAAGTTTAATCAAAATTGCCCATGAAAGTCTCAATCATAGTTTAGCAGAACTTGAACATCTGAAAGACCAAGAGAACACTGAAAAACTTCAAAAACTAGCCCATAAAGTAAAAGGGACTGCATTGAATTTAGGTGCTGACAAATTATCTGAAACCGCTTTGAAAGTTGAAAAATCAAATCCTAAAACTTTGGAAGAGCAAAAGAAACTTATCGAAAAATTACGTGATGATATTCAAAAACTATTAACTTTGTTGTAAAAATTGATAATATTATGGGTGTTTTCAAAATAGTTCGCCTTGCCTTCTTGTCTTTTATTTTAGGTGTGATTTTACTTTATATTTTTGAAAATTTCGGTCAATTTAATTATAGTTTCAAAGGTGATTTAAGCCAAACAGAATCGGTAGAAATTAAGTATATTTCACCATTCGGGAGTGAAGTTATTCAAATTGATGATGAAATTTCTCAAGCCCAACGAAAAAACCCTGCGTTCTCTTCATATTCACAAAAAGTAAGTTTTTATGCAGAAGCAATGCAAAAAGATTTTTGGTACGCACTTTTATTTGCAGTAGCTACTTTTGTTTTAATTTATCTCGCCAAACAAAGAAAGTTATCTTCTTAGATTTTAATTTTAAGATTTACACAAAACTAAGCTAGTTTTATTCAGGAACACTTATGTTTGTAAAAATACCGTTTTTATGACTAAAAAACCCATGAGTTTAGAAGATGTTGCCAATTTAGATTTTACTACAATTATCTGGATTGCAGCTCCTGTAATGTTCATATTAGTTGCTTTAGAATCTTATTTCAGTTATAAACAAAACAAGAAATTATATGAAGGTAAAGATTTTTTAGCGTCCACTTTCATTGGTGTGGTCAATATTTTGCTCAACGGTGTGATGAAAGTCGGTGTTTTTGCAGTGTTTTTGTTTTTCTATAATCTTACGCCTTTCCAAATTCCACACACTTGGTGGTCGTATTTATTGTGTTTTGTTGCTTTGGATTTTGTAAGATATTGGAGTCACAGAATTGCTCACGAGCAACGTTTTTGGTGGTCTACTCACGTCGTGCATCACAATTCAGAATATTACAACTTGTCGACTTCTTTCAGATTATCTTGGACACAAAACTTAAAAATTATATTCTTTTTGCCAGTAATTTTGATGGGATTTCATCCATTTGTATTTTTAGTAATTCATCAAATTGAAGTTTTATACCAATTCTGGATTCACACAGAATATATCAGAAAACTGCCAAAACCTATTGAATATATTTTCACAACGCCTTCTCACCACAGGGTTCATCATTCTAAAAATGAAAAATATTTAGACAAAAATTTTGGCTCTACCTTAATTATTTGGGACAGAATTTTCGGCACCTTTCAGCCAGAAGAAGAACGACCAGAATACGGCATCACAAAACCAGTGGAAACCTACAACCCATTCTATTTGGTATTTCATGAATGGGGCGCATTATTCAAGGATTTAACCAAAGCAAAATCTTTCAAAGAAGCGTTTAACATGGCTTTTGGCAGTCCAGTAGAGTATCATAAAGCTGAAATGAAAAAAGCAAAAGCTGAAATAAAAGAAGAACCCATTCCGGAAGAATAAATTCAACTTAGCCTTTTGAAAATGAAAGTAAAAAATCTTGTATTATTTTTAGCCAGTATTGCTTTAATTTCAGCTTGCCAAAACACAAAAAATCAGTCGTCTGAACTTGAGTCTAAACAAGTTGAAGAAGACTCAAAATTGAAGATTGACAGTATCACAAAAGCTGAACTTGACGCAGATGATTACGGAATGAAAACTTATGTGATTGCATTTTTAAAAAGCGGTCAAAATGATTCTTTATCTCAAGAAGACTCTGATAGATTACTGCGTGAACATTTGCAAAACATCGAAAAATTAGCCGAAGATAACACCTTGGTTTTAGCCGGTCCATTTATTTCGGACAGTCTTTATCGTGGCATTTTCATATTTAATGTCAGAACTATTGAAAAAGCCAAAACACTGACTGAAACCGATCCCGCCATTCAAGCCGGTGTTTTTGAAGTCGAATACAAAACTTGGTATGGCAGCGGCACGCTTCCACTCATTAATGATTTGCATCAGCAAATTCAAAATAAAAATCCTTCTGGAGGTTAGTTTAAATTTATGTTGCTATAATCTGCGGTAATATTGACCAAACGATTGCTGTTTTGATGATTTGAATTTTGATAAATCTTATGTTCAAAACTTTTGCGCATTGTCACCTCAAAATTGTCACTTAAATCAAGTTGAGTGCCAGAGGTTTTGGCGTAAAACTGAAATTTGCTTTGTGGCAAATTCATTTTCAAATCAGAATTGCTCAGTTTAATATCCAAGAGTTTAAAATCATCTTTGATATTTTTAATTTCTAATTTGCCATAACTGCCATTGATGATGGCTTGTTCTTCCAAAGTTCCGATGCTGAGCTCTGACATTTTCGAATCCACATCCAGTTGTTTTACGGATGTTAATTTCACGTCTTTGGCATAATCCATTTTTAAATCCAATTGGTTGGCGGTGTTCAAATTCATATTTGAATAGCGCAAATAAATTTTGGAAAATTCGCCAGAAATGTCATCGATTTGCAAACCTGAATAATTCAGGTTTGCATCGATGTGTTCAACACTTGTAATATCCAATTCGCTGTGTTTTAAATTGACTTCAAGTTTGGCAGATTTTGGCATTTTAATTTCAATAACTCGTTCTACGCCATCCGTATCATTATTCAATTTTAATTCAGATTTTATGTCATCTCGAAACAATTTCATGTGTTCACGGAAAGATTTCATATTTTCTCTAAATATTTTCATTTGTTCTCTCACAACTTTAGAATGCGCTCGTATAGAATCTACAGATTCCGCATTGTAAGCTTCGGCAAAATCTTCTTGCCAACTCAAAATATTTTCTTTGAAATCGCTAGAATCCAACTGTTTTTTGAATTTTTCTATATAAGCTTTTCCATCTTCTTTGAAAGCTTCATAATCGAAATCAAAATCTATTATCGACGGTTTAGGCGGTTGATTAGGTTTCGTCGGTCTTGGTGGGCGCGGTGGTCGAGGCGGACGCTGTGGACCTTGCACATTTGAAAATACCATTACATTTTCACCACTGCGGTGATCTTTTACTTCTACACGTTCGCTGTTCCCTAAAGCTGAAATTTTCCAAGCGTCAAAAAGTGCGTCAAGGTCTTGTTCAGAATCGTTTTTGGTCTTCAAAATAGTTTTGACTTCTACTTTGTTTTTATTCCAAGTATCGATTTTGATTTTGGTATGTGACAAGTCAATTTTCACAAGTACGTCGGAATCTACGTCAAAACTTTCTTTGTAAGTTTTGGTGCTTTGTGCCAAGACAAGATTGGACACAAAAATCAAAACCAACAACATTTTAAATTTGATAAGTCGTTTCGTTTCCATTTTCTAATGATTTTAATTCGTTCAATTTATTTTTTAAGTCTTGAAGCAATTCTAGCCTAAGTTGTAAATTTTCCAACATGGCATCAATTAAGTCTTCGTTTATGCCATTTTGGTTGAGTTCATTTTGTAATGTTTTGTATTCTTCATCAATGATTTTCAGTTCATTCAAATAGCCGTTGACGAGTTCTTTAAAGTCTTCGTCTGCATCCAATGTTGCCAGTTCGTAGTTAATTGAAGTGAGGTAAAAATTTTCTAAAGTTTGCAATTCTGGTGAAATATCTCCAAGCCGCAATCTTGTATTTTCTTCTGAAATTTCTACTGAAATGGACTGATTATAAGTGAGCCAAAACACACCTGACGAAATCAGCACCAGCAAAATTGATGCAATTTTATAATATTTTGAAATTGAATTTGGTTTTGTAAAATTTGAATTCAGTTTGGATTCAAATTTGGGCTGATGATTTTCAGACATTTTCAAATCTGAAGCATCATAATCAAAATCTTTACGCAAATCTTTCATAATCCATTTTTTTAAGTTCTGCTTTTAAGCGGATTTTACCGCGATGTAACTGTGTTCTTGACGCATTTTCAGAAATATTCAAAATTTCTGAAATCTCTTCATGGTCATAACCTTCCATTAAATATAGTTTCAAAACAAGTGCATATTTTTCAGAAAGTTCGCTTATGCATTGTTTGACTTGTGTCACATTTACATTTTCATCAACCTGCCAATCTTCCGCTTCTAACTCAAAAGCCGTATGATCATCCAATCTTAAAACGTCAGCTTTTTTCCTAATCGTATCAATAGATTGGTTGATTACAATTCGCTTTAACCAAGCGCCAAAAGTCGAACTGCCATCGTATTTATGAAGATTTTTAAAAGCTTTAATGAAAGCTTCTTGGGTCACATCTTCAGCTAAATCTCGCTGTTTGACATAGCGAAAAGCAATATTCAACATTGCATCACAATACTTATTGTAAAGCCTCAGCTGGGATTTTCTGTTTCCTTTTATACATTTTTGAATGATATCTGTTTTAAACACGCCGGCTGTGTTAATAAATTAAAATTGCTTCACCATAAATACGTGTAAAATTCCATAGTGTTACAAAATTTAAGTCAATTTTTTAATAATATAAACTTGTCTCAATTAAATTTGTAAAAAAATAAGTTCATGAGAACTACATTTCATAAAGCAAATACTCGCGGTCATGCCAATCACGGCTGGCTAAATTCGCATCATAGTTTTAGTTTTGCTAACTATATTAATCCCGAACGTATGAATTTTGGCATGTTACGCGTGTTGAATGACGATGTTGTAGCGCCAAAAATGGGTTTTGGCACGCATCCACACCAAAATATGGAAATCGTGTCCATTCCGCTGAAAGGCGATTTGCGACACCGCGATAATACTGGAACTGAAGCTATCATTAAATCTGGTGACATCCAAGTGATGAGTGCCGGCACAGGAATTGAACACAGCGAAATCAATCACAATCCGGATCAAGAAGTTCAATTTTTGCAAATCTGGATTATTCCCAATCGTGAAAATATTACGCCAAGATATGATCAAATCAGTATTGATTCTACGAAAACAAAAAATAGATTTCATCAAATTTTATCACCCAATTCTGATGATGAAGGCGTTTGGATTTATCAAAATGCTTGGATGCATTTGGGTGAATTTACCACAGAAAAAACTGAGACTTATCAAGTTAAACAAGAAAATAATGGCGTTTACATTTTTGTCTTAGAAGGTGAAATTGAAGTTGAAAATCATACATTACAAAAACGCGATGCCATTGGTATTTGGGATTCCAGCCAAGTTGATGTCAAAGTAAAAAACAATTCCAAAATTCTATTAATAGAAGTTCCAATGTCTTAAACTATGACGCTACTGATTTTATATTTATTATTGGCTTTAAGTATTTCCTTTTTATGTTCAATTATGGAAGCGGTTTTGCTCTCCACACCATTGTCATTTTTGCAGGTCAAAATAGATAATGGCAATACATCTGCGAAAAAATTCAGCAAACTAAAAATTGGTGTTGATCGGCCGCTATCTGCCATTTTATCTCTGAATACTATAGCGCATACCGTAGGCGCAGCCGGTGTTGGCGCACAAGCTGCCATTGTTTTTGGCGAAGCTTATTTTGGCATCATTTCAGCCATACTTACTTTATTAATCCTTATCGTCAGCGAAATAATTCCCAAAACTATCGGTGCCAAATACTGGCGAAATATCGCTTTACTTACAGGAAGATTAATCAATTTTACTGTAGTAATCATGTATCCTTTGGTTTGGCTTTCTTCGCTGATTACCAATTTAATTGCTTCAGAAAATAAAGAAAAAACCACGAGTCGAGAAGAAATTTCAGCATTGGCGAATATCGCTGAAAAGGAAGGTGTTTTCTCTGAAGAAGAAAAACTGATTATTCAAAACTCCATCAAATTAAGACAATTGAAAGCCACACATATCATGACACCAAGGATTGTCGTGACTGTCGCTGATGAAAATCTACTCATTGACGATTTTTTTCAACATAAAGATGACTACAAACATTCCAGAATTCCGGTTTTTGACAAACATGACGAAAATATTACAGGCTATGTTTTAAGACAACATATTTTGGAAAATTTAGTCGAAGGCGGACACAGTAGCGTAAAACTGAAAAATTTAAAACGAGAAATTCTTGTTTTCCAACAAAGCACGCCTGTTTTCAACATTTGGAAAAGAATGCTTGAAGCTGAAGAACATATTTCTTTAATTGTAGATGAGTACGGCGGTTTATCAGGTATTATTACGATGGAAGATATTTTGGAAAATTTACTTGGTTTTGAAATTGTAGATGAAAAAGACACTGTTGACAACATGCAAGAATACGCCAAAACACTTTGGAACACCAAAAGTAAAAGGTTTAAACCCTAGCTTCAAAACAAAATAGTTTCAAATTTTTTTCACTAATTAGTCTTATGATTATTTGAGACTGGTTAGCTTCCAAAGTTTTAACTTAAATTACAAAACATTTAGAATTGATTTATATTAAAACCCAACCGAATCATTTATATTAGAGTTTAATCAATAAAAATAAATCGATATGGAAAATATACTAATTATCGGTGCTAACGGAAAAACCGGTAGAATCGTTTCAAACATTCTAAAAGACAGTGGTAAATACAAGCCATTTGCTATGATTAGAAATGAAGTTCAACAAAACTTTTTTGAAAATCTGGGCATTGAAACTAGACTTGGTGATTTAGAAAAAGATTTTTCTGATGCCTTCAAAAACATAGACAAAGTTATTTTCGCGGCTGGCGCTGGCGGTGGTGCAAGTGAAGAAAAAACCATTGCCGTTGATCAAAAAGGAGCAATTCGTGCCATTGAACTTGCCAAAGCGCACAAATTGCAAAAATTTGTCATGTTGAGTTCTATGGGTACAGACGATCCCTCACAAGTGAAAGGTTTAGAATTGTATTTGAAAGCTAAAAAAGCTGCAGACGATTTTCTAAGAGAAAGCCAAATGCAATATACAATTGTTCAGCCAGGCGCACTAACTGACGATAAAGCTGCTGACAAAGTTGAGATTGCTCAAAAGCTGAAGAAAAGTGGAAAAATTTCTAGGGAAGATGTCGCTTATGCATTGGTCTTGAGTTTGAATTTAGAAACTGCCAAAAACAAGTCTTTTGAACTACTTACAGGCGATGAAGATTTGGAAAAAGCTCTGAAAGCTTACTAAAAAAAGCGTCTTTTAAAAGAAGAAAAAGCGAGATGAAAAATTTTTTATCTCGCTTTTTTAATTCAATTGATTATAATCAAATAAATTTCACCAAAAACTATAAGCTCGGTAAAATTACCATATCAATGGCATGAATTACGCCATTTGCCGTATTGACATCAGTTACTTCTATCTGAATAGTTCTGCCGTTAGCATCAGTAATGGTTGCATTTTCAGCATCAATAGTAATGTCTCCACCAAGTGTTGAAACTTCACCAGAAGTTAAATCTGAAGACGACACATAAGCGTCAGCAATGACATGATAATTCAAAATTTCAGTCAATAAATCCGTTGGCACATCTGCCAAAGTTTCAAAATCCGTAGATTCTAATAGCTGTGCAAATGCAGCATTCGTAGGTGCAAAAACTGTGAAAGGCGCTGGAGAATCTGTCGCACTTAAAGTAGCAACAAAATCTGGCTGATCATCTCTAGTCAATGCCAATTCTAAGTTTTCAAAATTCGGATCTGCTGTGGCAAAAGTCGTTAAATCAGGAATTGGAATAATGGCATCAACAACATGTACCACTCCATTTGAAGCTGATTTATCAGCATCAGTTACAGTTGAAACACCATTCAAACTCACGCCAGCATCTACATTGACATACAAACTCAAATTATTTTCATTGCCTGAAATAGATTCTGTGGCTAAAGTTTCCAAATAGCTATTTGATAAATCTGCTGATTCTGCTGCGCCTTCAACGACATGATTCAAAAGAATATTTGTCAATTGTTCTGAAGATAAACCTGAAATATCTACGCTTTCAAAAGCATCATCCGTTGGTGCAAAAACTGTATAAGTACCTTCATTTAAAGCTTCGTCTAAACCATTATCAATTAGAGCTTGCTCCAAAACTTCATGATCTGGGCTGTCTGCAATAATTTCAAATGTTGTTGGTTCATTTACGATGACTTGCGCTGCATCGTCATCGTCACTACATGATGAAAACCCAAAAAATAATAAGGAAATCATCAATAATTGTGTGAAATTTGTTGTTTTTTTCATAGTTATTAATTTTTTTTATAAAGTTAAGGACTCTACAGGTTCTTTTTGTTTAATAAAAGTTAATAATGATTAAACATTTCATAAGTCTAAATTTTATCGAATTCATAAATGATTGCTAAGAATTCAGGACTACTGTCTTCAAAATGTGTCTATAGTCAATTCTTTTGTACTTTTGCAATATAAAAAAATGAAGATGAAAAGAGTTGTAGTTGGGCTGAGTGGTGGCGTAGATTCTAGCGTTGCTGCCTACTTATGTCAACAACAAGGTTACGAAGTGATTGGCTTGTTTATGAAAAACTGGCATGATGATTCTGTGACCATCAGCGATGAATGCCCATGGCTGGAAGACAGCAATGATGCCATGTTGGTGGCAGAAAAATTAGGCATTCCATTTCAAACTGTAGATTTGAGCAAGGAATATAAAGAAAAAATCGTAGACTATATGTTTGCGGAATATGAAAAAGGACGCACACCAAATCCTGATGTACTTTGTAATCGCGAAATAAAATTCGATGTATTTCTAAAAATCGCTGAATCTTTGGGCGCAGATTATGTAGCCACAGGACATTATTGTCGTAAAGCGGAATTTACCAAAGACGGAAAGACCATTTATAGATTGCTAAGTGGCAAAGACAATAATAAGGATCAATCTTATTTTTTGTGTCAAGTTTCTCAAGCACAACTTGCCAAAACACTTTTCCCTGTAGGAGAACTTCAAAAATCTGAAGTGCGACAAATCGCTGCCGAACAAGGTTTGATTACTGCAGATAAAAAGGATTCTCAAGGTTTGTGTTTCATTGGAAAAGTAAAACTACCAGATTTTCTTCAACAAAAACTTCAACCCAAAACTGGAGATATTGTTGAAATTGATGCCAATCACGATGTATTTTCTACTCAAAAGGAACACATTGAAAGTGATTTACTAACACAATTGCAAAGCCAATCAAAAAAACACAAATACAAACCAGAATTTGGCAAACGCTTAGGTCAACATGACGGGGCGCACTTTTTCACCAAAGGTCAACGCAAAGGATTAGCCGTTGGTGGGACAAAAGAACCGCTTTTTGTCATTGATACGGATGTGGAACAAAATGTGATTTATACTGGACAAGGTAAAACTCATCCGGGTTTACATAAAAAAGGATTGTGGGTAAACC
>JBHEPM010000066.1:0-12578 GCA_046260295.1 Psychroflexus sp. | reverse complement strand
AAATACTTATTATCAATAATTTGAAATTTATATTAAATTCATTCAGATTCCTACCATAATCAGAATCAATTTAGTAGAAAACATAGTTTTTGACTAGTTCGTCTAATTATTTTACTAAAATTTCTAATTTTTACTAAGCACAAATGTATTTAGTATTGCTGGCATATCCTCGTATATTATTTCATTATGCGATATTAGGGAATAGCCTTTACTCTTATATTCATTAACAATAGAGAGAAGCGCATCATAATTTTCGTCCATCATTTCTCGACCTTGAATAAAACCTTTCCACTCTTTAATATCGATTTTTTCAATTTGGCCGTCACCTTTGTAAATTTTAATTGAAGGTTTCCATTTAAGGATTTTTTGTGTATCCAACATCTTTATCATCACTGTTTCAGAATCATTTTCAGAATTATTTTCAGAAGGTTTGAAAGCAAAAGCAGTGATGGCAACAATAGCTATTATGGCAATTACTTTTAGTGGATTGTTTTTGAAAGTCATCATTTTAAGTGGTTTAGATTAATATTTATGATATTTTCATTCGAAGTTATAAAAATATTATTTAAATTTTGGCTTTGATTACTTTAAAGGGTTTTAGTTCAATAATTATCATATCCGAGTTGGTAAAGCGGAAAGATTTTGTTTGATGGCTTTATATCGATTTAACAGTAAGATGTCGCATTAATACAATTTAAACATCAAATAACACTATTAAACGCATTTGTTTCCCCTCCGAGACTTCAGAGCTATTTCCATTTCCTTGTTTATGATTTCTCTCGAAGTTTCGGGACTAAGCAAATCAATCACAGCGTCATATAAGAAAAAATAAATTTTGTTTTCTTAACGGCATTTCATATTCAAATTGCATAAAGCATGAAATAAGATAAAAAACACTTGTATTTTCTAAGAGTACAGAATTAGTTTTGTGATTTCGTCTTTTCATTTGAAAGCGCTTCTTTTTGAGAAGCGCTTTTTTAACTTAAAATAGAAACTTTTACTTAAGCTGAATTTCGACTTGCGTTGATGTTTCCAAATAAGGCTCTAATTACCATTTTTTCATAAATAGTTTTATTTGGGTCATTTTCTTGAATTTTTTGCAAAGCAAATTGCTGAATACTCAATAATGGCAAAATAATATTTTCACGCATACTTATAGATTTTCTGGCGAGTTCTTCATTTTCCATCAACTCGTTTTGCTTGGTGAGTCGAAGCACTAATTTTTTAGTGAGTTCGTATTCTTTGCGCAACTCTTTCCAAAATTCACCATATTTTTTGTCATTTTTCATATAAGATGTCAATGGGAAATAGGATTTTTTCATGGACATGATGCTGTTCAAAATCAAGGATCTGAAAAACGCAGAATGTTCATATAAATCTTCTACAACTTCGAATTGGTCTTCATAAGAACTCAGCGCAGTTCCTAAACCGTAGTATCCAGGCACATTTTGCCTGATCAAACTCCATGAACCAACAAATGGAATGGCTCTTAAATCCTTCAACTGAAGTTTTGCATCTTGATTTCTTTTTGTCGGACGGCTACCAATATTAGTTGCACCGTAATACTTTAGGGTTGTCATTTCTTCAAGATAAGGAATAAACAATTCGTGCTCTTTCAGGCTGATGTATTTTTGGTAACTTTTATCAGCTAAATCTGTCAGTAATTCCTTGTGATTTGGTTTCCAACTACTGCGTTGCTTGGATTTTACCCCCGCCAAAAGCAACTGTTCAAAATTATAAGTGGCTTGTTCGTGAGTTCCAAAAACGCTGGTTATAGTTTGTCCTTGGATGGTGAGTTGTATTTTTTCATTGGCAATTTCGTTGCCTTGTGCTGCGTAGAATTGATGTGTTTTTCCACCGCCTCGAGCTGGTGGTCCGCCGCGACCGTCAAAAAATACAACTTGGTAGCCTTTTTGCCTGGATAGTTTTGTAAGTCGTTCTTTGGTTCTATATATTTCCCAATTGGCTTTCAGGTATCCGCCGTCTTTTGTTCCATCGGAAAAACCAAGCATAATGTGTTGCTCCTTATTTCTTTTGAGCAAATGATTTTTGTAGGTTTCATTGTCATAAAGCGAATTCATAACCGTTTCAGAATTGTCCATGCCATCCATAGTTTCAAACAGTGGGACAATATCTATGTAAATATCTGTTTCTTTATAATTACAATATTTGAAAAGTGCAAACACATGAAGTACATCAAAAATACTTTCAGAATTTGAAATGATATATCGGTGCAAACCGCGTTTACCATTTAGGTTTTGGATTTCGCGAATTTGATATACATTTTTGATTGTATCAGATACCAAATCGTCAGTGTAATCATCTGGATTTATGGCTAAGGATTTCTTGGTGAGGTAATTTATTTTTTCTTCAGAAGACAAATTATCGTAATTCACTTGAAATTCTTTTTGAAATATTTCCGAGATGATTTGCTTGTGAACACTGCTGTCTTGGCGAATATCCAAGGCCGCAAAATGATTTCCGAAGAGGTGAACTCGTCCAATAAAATCATCGATTAAATCCAGATTCAATGATTTGTAGTTGTCCTTAACCAAAGTTCTAACTTCATACATGGTTTTTAAAATTTCCTGTGAAGTTAGGCTGGTTTTTTTCTTGAAAATTTGTTTGTATAGCTTGCGTTTCAAATTATTCAGTGGCACTTCAACTTCTCTAAAAGTTAGTTTGCGCATCAAGATTTTCAAGTGATTATAGTAACATTTCATGATGGTTATGCGCAATTGCGTGGCAACTTCGTAAGTGGTTTCTTTGGTTACAAATGGATTTCCATCACGGTCGCCACCTGGCCAAAATCCCAATTCTAGCAAATTTGGATTGAAATCTGGGGGTAAATTGGCGGTTTTTCCTAATTGATGATAAATCTTACCTAAAGTATCATAATATACATATCTTAAGTAAAAAATAATGCTTTGTGCCTCGTCAAAAGGCGTTGGTTTTTCTCTATTGATAAATGGCGTAAAAGCCAGTTGCTGAAGTACATTATCAATTTTTGTAATACTGTCTTGCTGCACTGCATTACGAAGTTCATGCATAATTCCCTGCACATTATTTGGATAGAATTGTGTTGGGTGTGCTGTGAAAACCACACGAGAACTGAAGCTTTTCAGATGTTCTATTAAATTTGTGTAATTTTCGTTTTGCGGTTGTAAAATATCTTCAATTTTTTGCTTCTTGAAACTTGAAAAAGCGGCATCTTCAATACTGTCGAACAAAACCACTTGGCGTTCAATATATTGAATCATCCTAAATAATAAATCAAATTTCTCTTGATCGGTATCAAGATCTGTATGGTTTGCCAAAAAGTCTTCAATCACTTCTTTAGGCTCTGCATCGTTTTGATAACCTTCCTTACTTAACTTGTGCAAAAGCGGAATGAAAATACCTGTATAAGTTGTGTTTTCGTTTGGCAGATTCAGAAATAAACTATTATAAATTAAGTATTTATTTTTTACAAGTTGTCTGAATTTTTCTATGCGTTCGTTGTTTTGCATGGTCAGTTGAATTTAGATTTAAAATGTAATAGCGACTATTTGGTGTGGTAACACTCCAATTTTGCTTTAATCAAAAATACAGAAAAAGAAACAAAATAATTATACAATCTATTTTTTATCCACTTTTATAATTTACAAATGCTGTAAAATTCTGAATAATAATTCAATATAAATAACGTGGTCTTGAAGACCTGACAGGTTTAAAGAAAAACACTTCCCATTCTTTTTTTCCATTGATGTGACCCCGATTTCCTTGTTCATGATTTCTCCCGAAGTTTCAGGACTATGCAAATCAATCACAGCGTTATATAATAAAAAAGCAACTTTTTTTTCTTAACGGCATTTCATATTCAAATTAGTATAAGTAACGTTTTGAGAAATAAAAACCTCGGAGATTCCCGAGGTTCTTATTATATGAAAGTGAATTTGATTAAAATTTCAGCGTTACACCTGCTAAAAAGTTAATGCCGGCTTGTGGATAATATCCAGCGCCTTCAATGGTTTCTGTTTCTCCGTTTTGATTTTGCTGATCGTAAAAGAAAAAATAGCCGTTGGACTCATATTTTACGTCAAAAATATTATTGACAAGCCCAGTGAATATAACACTTTCAAAAAATGGCGCATCTTCCCATTTATAAACAATATTTAAATCATTGGTGAAAAAGCTGTCAAGCAAAGACACTTCACTATCGATGTTTCCCATGTATTGCTCGCCTACATATTTCGAAATCAGTGCCACTTGAAACACTTCATTGGGATGAAAAATGAATTGGTTTGCTGCAATAATTTCAGGTGAAAAAGAAATATTAGTATCGCCTAAATCTTGCAATTCACCATCAAGTTCGGACACAAAATCTATGTTTTTATTTCGACTTAAAGTAACATTCGGACGTGTGCTGAATTGGTCTGAAATACGAATATCTGCATCTATTTCCAATCCTAAACGGTAACTTTCCCCGCTGGTTTCACGAATTGGCGCGCCAACATCATCCAGAGCACCGGTCAACACCATTTGGTCTTTGTAGTACATAAAATATAAATTGGTACTAAAGGTAGATTGTCCAGATTCCAAACGCCAACCCAATTCAAAATCATCTAAAATTTCTGCATCTGAAATGCCATTTTCAAAATCCTTTCGTCTTGGCTCTCGTTGGGCACGACCATAAGATGCATAAAATTGATTTTCTGAATTTAATTGAAATGTGGCACCAGCTTTTGGATTAAAGAAATTGTAATCTTGGTCAACTGGCAAACCTTCTTTATCAGAAGTCAATCCAGTCATTTCATAATTTAAAAATCGCCCTTGAACATCACCGAAAACACTCAGCTTATCACTAATTCTGACTGTGGCTTTAGCAAATGTGGTGAATTCTTTTTTGGTGCCTGTGCCAAAATAATAATTGTCTCTAATTTCTGAATTTCCGGCAAACTGACTCCAGATGACTTCCCCAAAATGATCGTTTGTGTAATAACTGTAAAACAAACCAGAGGTAAAATCAACTGTATCATCTTTGTAATTTACTGTTCCGTTGATGACATAATAATCATTATCCAGCCAACGTCTTCGGATCAAATCTGACTCTTCAATGGTTTCGTCACCAATTTCAATTGTGCCAATTTCATGAAATTCCAAGTCGGCATCTTCTTCATATTGTTCAAAATAACCGCGGCCGTAAGTATAATTCAAACTTAAATTCGTTGACCAGTTGTTATCGATTTTTTGATTCCAATGAATTTGGTAATGGTCTTGTTTATAATTATCGACTTCATTGTCATAAAATTGTGTTTCACCATTTTCATCTGTGTACATTCCTGAAGAATTGAAAGTTCTATCTTCTCGCAGAGTTTCACCATCAATACCATTCCAAGCTTGATAAGTCACATTGTTTCCGCCAAATGTCAAAGCCTTAATGAAAGTATTTCCATCTTTGAATGTTCCTTGCAAAAAGTAGGATTTCAAATCTGAAAACGCACGGTCTACATAACCGTCAGACTTAATTTGTGACAATCGCCCAGTGAAGGTGAATTTGTCTTCTAACAATCCAGTGCCAAATTCAACCGTATGTTTTCTGGTGTTGAAAGATCCAAAAGAATTGGAAATTTCAGCAGAAGGCGATTCATTTTTAGCTTCTGTTAAAATATTTAGACTAGCACCAAACGCTCCAGAACCATTGGTAGAAGTTCCCACGCCACGCTGAAGTTGGATGTTTTCTGTAGAAGAAGCGAAATCTGGTAAATTTACCCAAAATGCACCTTGACTTTCTTGATCGTTGTAAGGAATGCCATTCAGCGTCACATTCACTCTTGAAGCGTCGCTTCCACGCACACGAATGGACGAATAGCCCACGCCATTACCAGCATCTGTGGAAGAAACTACAGATGGTAAAACATTGAGCAACACAGGAATATCTTGCCCTAAATTTCGCTGTTCAATGTCTTCTTTACTGAAATTGGAATGGGTAATCGGAGAGTCTGCATCCACACGGAAAGATTTCACAAAAACTTCGTCTAGTGATTCTTCCGCATCTGACATGTCAACATCCAAAGTGATACTTTCTGTCAAATCAATGTCGATTTCTTTTTGATTGCCATAAGAAAATACCAAAGTGTGCTTTCCAGCGGGCAAACTCAATTCGTAATAGCCTTCGAAATTGGTTAAAGTACCGGATTTAGTGCTTTTAGCATACACATTAACACCAGGAAGGGCTTCTTCTCCATCCGTTACAGTTCCTTTGATTGTGTAGTCTTGAGAAAAACCTTGCCAGCTCCAAAAGCTTAGGCAAAGTAGAAATAATTTGAATTTCATTCGTAATAAGTTTTACGAATAAAAGGGGCAATTATTCTAGATTAATGATTAAAATAAAAAATCCTGAAAACCACTTTGGTTTCAGGAGTAAAATACAATGGTGACAAACGAGTTGTCATTATCCCTTGGCAACATTACTTGCCCAGGTTCATTGGGTATAATCTCAGTCCTACTTGCGCAGAACACCCCTTTGAGATGTTTTGCAAAGAAAAGAAAGAGATACCGAAGTTTCAAATGAATTGTTCAAAATATTTTTAGAATAATTTAAATTACTTTCAATCCTCTAAGTCCATTTTACTTGTTTTTTAAATTAATTTATAATATTTACTCTTTTATAGTTTTCCCTTCATTATTTTCAAATAAAATAAACTCCTGATTGTAAATTAGATAGATTTACTGAATTTTCATCTAACTTTCCAGTTTTAATCAATTTACCTAACATATTTCTGATTTCTAAAGAAGGAAAATTCATATCCTTGATCCAGCGCAAATTATCCTTTACATAATTCGTATAAAAAATGTCCACAGATGATTTTGTAATAACGCAACTTAAGTTGTATCCAAATTCTTCTTCTGGACTAGTCAATATAGATTAAGATCAAGACCTTAAATCTTATGCGGCCTATGACTTGCAGGGTAAAGTCTTGCAGTCTGGTGAAGTCTCTCAACAGCAAGTGGATTTGTCAGGGCTAAACTTAGGTGTTTATATCTTGACATTGACTGATGCTCAAGTTCAACAATAGCATGTAAAGGCAGTTAAAAGAATCCTCTTACTTCCCCGAAATAGAGAGGATTTTTCACTCACTTATGTTTCAGCTTCGCTGGATGCTTGATAGGATTGAATTGTGCATTTTCTACGATAAGACTTAAGACTAGGTTGATGTAGTAATAAACAGGCTTTAGATGAGTGAAAAATTTATGGAATTTTCAAATATTTATGAGTTTGCAAGGAAATTCGCCATTTGGGATTATTCATTATATAATCTACCATCAAGGGAGTCATTTTTTCTCTGACGCTCCACTCTGGCTGTAAAAACAATTCGCAGTCCTCTCCCACTTTAGCGGCTTGCTCTTCAGCAAATTTAAAATCGTGTTTATTGAAAATAATCACTTTCAATTCATTCACCAAAGGATAAATTTCAGGTTTCGGTAATTTTATTTTTTTTGGTGACAAACAAATCCAGTCCCAAACTCCCGTTAAATCGTAAGCACCAGAAGTTTCAATATGAATTTGCAATCCGTTATTTCTCAGGCCTTTCGTTAAAATATTCATATCCCAAGTGAGCGGCTCTCCACCAGTTACAACGATGGTTTTGCTATATTTGGTGGCGTTTTCAACAATTGAAGCCGTTGATGTTGGCGGGTGCCGTTCTGGATCCCAACTTTCTTTGACATCGCACCAATGGCAACCCACGTCGCAACCGCCAATTCTAATGAAATAGGCTGAAGTTCCGGTATGGAAACCTTCGCCCTGTATGGTATAAAACTCTTCCATAAGTGGCAGCATTTCTCCCTCATGAACCAATTTTTCTATCTCTTCTTTTTGCATTGCGCAAAGATACTGATTTGATTATTGAAATAAAATCTTATAGAATATCATCTGCCAATTTATTTTAAAGAATTCAAAATAAGTAAAGGAGTTTAATTATTTTTGAAAAAAAATTCAGATGAAATTATTGAAATCCCTGACTGGACTAAGTTTAATATTATGTTTTTTCGCTTGTTCAAATTCAGAAAAAAACAACCTCATTGCTAAAAACAAATTGGGTCTGATAGATCAAAACACCAAAATCAGTGAATTGAAAGGCATTTTAGCAGAAGATTCTTTAAGCCAAAAAGAAGCAGATCGTTTCAATAGAAATCAAGATTTGGAAGTTTACAGTTCTAAAGACAGTTTAATTTTGGTCATTGAACCAAGGGTTTATAATGATTCCACCAGCACTATTAAAGAAATTCAGGTCTTAGGAAGCCGTTTTAAATCAGAATCTGGTTTGTCTAGCCAAAGTAAATTTGGAGAAATTTATGAAAATTACAAAATTTCAAATATTCAAAACAGTATCAACAGCATAATTTTAACTATAGAAGACATCGGCGCGTATATTGTTATTGATAAAAAGCATTTGCCAAGTGAATTAAGGTTTGATAATGATGCTAAAATTGAAAGCAATCAAATTCCTGATGATGCGCCCGTAAAATACTTTTGGCTTAGATTTACAGAAGATGCGGAATGATTTTTCAGCATAAATCGGTTTAAAACGCATTTGATTCCGAATATCCACCACAGATTTTCAATTTATTGAAATCATTAATTTTCTAAGTCTCGATAAAAATTCGAATGAAAAAAACCAAAAAAATAGTAGATCATTTTGTTCCCAAAATTGTTGGTTTAAGGTTAAATTCCTTATATCTAGTAAAACCCCAAAAAGCAATTAAGAAAGCTTACGAGCTATTTTCGAGTCCAAGAAAAGGAAGCATAAAATCGGAACAAGAATCATTTCTAGAACAAGCAAAAGCCACCAAAGTACTTGTAAATGATTTAAAGCTGCAAACCTACCACTGGAAAGGCGATGGTAAAACACTAGTTTTAGTTCATGGTTGGGACAGCAACACACATCGGTGGAAAGATTTAATCAAAGATTTACAAGCTAAAAACTTTAATATCATCGCATTCGATGCACCAGCACATGGATCTTCTGAAGGTAAAACCTTAAATGTTCCCTTGTATTCTGAATGTTTAGACCATATCATTGATCTTTACCAACCCGAATTTCTAATTGGCCATAGTGTTGGCGGAATGACTTTAGTATACAATCAATACTTAAATTATACTGAACATGTTAAAAAATTAATATTGCTTGGTGCGCCTTCAGAAATGAAATCGATTATGGCAGATTATAAGCGAATTCTGAATCTAAATACCAAATTTATGGCAGATTTAAATGTATTTTTCAAAAGTAAATTCGGATATCATTTTGAAGAATTTTCAATTGCTGAATTTGCCAAATCTATCAAGCAAAACACCTTGATTATTCATGACCGATACGACAAAGTTGCACCTGTTTCTTCTGCCAAAAATATTGCTGAATCTTTGGAACATTCAGAATTATATATCACAGAAGGTGCTGGACATTCTTTGTACAAATCACATATCAGACAAAAAATTATTGACTTTTTAGACGAAAAATAATGAGTGATAAGCCTATAAGAATCAACAAATTCCTAAGTCAAGCTGGATTCTGTTCCAGACGCAAAGCTGATGAACTTTTGGCACAAGGTCGCATCACCATCAACGGTGAAAATCCCGAAATGGGAACAAAAGTTAATCTGGGAGACGAAGTTTTTGTAGATGGCAACCTTATTGAAAATACAGACGATAAAACAAAAGTTTATTTAGCAGTTTACAAACCCAAAGGCGTGGTTTGTACTACCAATGCCAAGGTTGAAAAAAACAATATTGTAGATTTTGTAAATTATCCTGAACGCATTTATCCAATTGGACGTTTGGATAAAATGAGTGAAGGCTTAATTTTAATGACCAATGATGGTGAAATAGTTAATAAAATATTACGTGCTAGACATTATCACGACAAAGAATATATTGTTTCTGTGAATAAAAATATTTCGGAAGAATTTTTAAAAAACATGCGTACTGGCGTTCCAATTCTGAACACCATCTCAAGACCTTGTACTGTTGAAAAAATAAACGACCGAACATTTAAAATTGTTTTGACACAAGGTTTAAATCGCCAAATCCGAAGAATGTGCGAAGCTTTAGACTACCGCGTAAGAACCTTAAAACGCATCAGAATTAAAAATATTGAACTTGATATAGAAAAAGGGAAATACAGAAAACTGACCGAAGCTGAGGTGAAAGATTTATACAAATCTTAGTTTTGTAAAGGATAATAGTTAAATTTACGGCTATAAATTACATCTTATGCAAAACTTAAAGCCTTTTCATCTTGCTGTTCCTGTAAATAATTTATCTAAAAATCGTGAATTTTATTCTGAAATACTAGGTTTTAAAGAAGGTCGAAGTGATTCGCATTGGGTTGATTATGATTTTTTCGGACATCAATTTGTCATTCATGAGGACAAAAATCATCAGCCAAATCCTAACGCATTCAGTTTAGTCGATGGTCATGAAGTACCGATACCACATTTTGGTGTAGTTTTAGAATGGGATGATTTTCATAGTTTTGCTAAAATTTTAAAAGAAAAACAAATTCAATTTGTCATCTCTCCCTACATCAGATTTGAAGGAAAACCTGGCGAACAAGCCACTATGTTTTTTAAAGATCCAAGTGGTAATGCTTTAGAATTCAAAAGCTTCAAAAACATGAACCAACTTTTTGCCAAATAACATGAAACATCTTTCACCAAGACTAGTTAGGCAGATATTTATCTTATTAATTATCCTTTCGTTGGGAACTTTGATTTTTAGCGAAATGCTACCATACATGTCTGGTATTCTAGGTGCGATCACCTTTTATGTATTACTAAAAGGCTTGATGCGCAAAATGCTCAATAGAGGATGGAATCAAACTTTAGCGGTGAGTAGCTTAATGTTAGGTTCTTTTATTTTAATTTTAGTACCTGTTTTAGGCACAATTTTGATGCTGAGTTCAAAAATCAGCAATGCCATAAAAAATTCAGAGAAAGTTGTTGAAGCAGTTAAAGCACAACTAACACAAGCAGAAGAAATTACTGGCTATAAATTAAGTAAAAACATAGACAGCTCCGCAATTACCGACTGGTTATCTAAGAATTTACAAGGTTTAGCTGGCAGTACTTTTGAAATTCTAATCGCAGTTAGTATCATGTACTTCTTACTGTATTACATGCTACTTAACCAAAAGAAACTTACAAACTCTATGGAAACTTATATTCCAATAGATGTAGAGAATCTAAAATTGATCGCTAAAGAATCTGGTAGAAAAGTAAAAGCAAACGCCATTGGAATTCCTTTAGTCGCGTTGATTCAAGGCGTTATTTCATTAATTGGCTATTTTATTTTTGGCGTTCCAGATCCGTGGTTCTGGTTTGTGATTACCACCATCGGCTCTATGATTCCATTTGTCGGTACTGCTTTAGGTTTCATTCCAGTATCATTACTACTTTTCTATAATGGAGATGCTTTTGCTGGTTTCGGTGTTTTACTATACGGTTTGATTATTGTTGGGTCTTCAGATAATATAGTGCGTTTACTTATTCTGAAACAAATGGCCAACGAACATCCATTGATTACTTTAATAGGTGTGGTAATTGGTGTGCCATTATTTGGTTTTATTGGCTTGATTTTCGGTCCATTATTACTATCTTTATTTTTATTGATTGTTATGATCTATAAAAAAGAATACGGCGAACCTGAAATCAAGAAAAAAATATTTAATGAGCAACCACAAAAAGCAGAACAAGAAAATGAAAAAGATTGATGAAGATTACATTAATAAACAGTCTTCGCAACTAACTGAAGATAATTATGAGCAAGCTATAAACCGCAAGGATGAATTGTTTGCTAAAATAAATCATCCCAATTGGAAGCAATATAAAGAAAAAGTCATGTTACTTTTCAATATGTTGAAAGACGTGAAGCAAAAACATTATACCAAAACACCTTGGAAAACATTGGCTTCCGGAATATTTGCTATTCTATACATCATCAATCCACTAGATCTTGTCCCTGATTTTATTCCATTTATCGGCTATCTGGATGACATCACGGTATTGACTTTCGTCCTAAAAATGATTGGTGACGATTTAGAAGATTATGAATTCTGGAAATCCAATCAACAAGATTCTACTGAAGAAGTAAGCGTTTAAAGATTTGCTTTACGTCGGTGCATTTCTCTAGCTAAAATTGTGTTTTTCAATAACATAGAAACTGTCATTGGACCAACACCCCCAGGGACAGGCGTGATGTAAGAAGCGCGTTTACTCACCTGATCGAAATCAACGTCGCCTTTAATTACATATCCTTTTTTGGCGTTTTCATCTGGTACACGAGTAATCCCAACGTCTATAATAACGGCCTCATCTTTGATCATTTCTGTTTTTAGAAAATCAGGAATTCCAACAGCAATAATAATAATGTCTGCTTGTGATGTAATTTGTGTGATGTTTTTAGTAAACTCATGTGTTAAAGTAACGGTGGAATTTCCTGGGAATCCACTACGTCCCATCAAAATACTCATCGGTCGTCCCACAATATAACTGCGACCAATAACTACAGTATGTTTCCCTTTTGTAGGAATATCATAACG
>JBHEPM010000065.1:3960-12595 GCA_046260295.1 Psychroflexus sp. | reverse complement strand
GCCAATCTATTTGATAATTTGATTCAATTGGTTAACATTATTGGTTCTATATTTTATGGAAATGTTTTAGGGATATTTCTGCTGGCATTTTTTATTAAATTCGTTAGCAGTCGTGCTGTATTCATCGCTGCTATAATTACGCAAGCCATAGTAATTTTTGGTTATTTCCAAGATTGGATGCCTTATTTGTGGTTGAATTTATTTGGTTGTGGTTTGGTGATTTCAATAGCAATTTTGTTAGAAATTTTAAATAAAAAACGCTGATTTAAATTTAAATCAGCGTTTGAATTTTCACATTTACAAAGCTTAAAAAACTACATTGCGCCCCATTCTTTTAGAGAATCTTCGTTCATTTTTATGTAATCATCATTTTTAGCTTTTTTAGCAGCTTCAAGAGAAGCTTTCGCTGCAGAAATGGCTTTCTTTTTTTGACCAGCATCTTCATAAATTAAAGATTGTTGTCTCAACATCCAAAACGGTTTTTCATCCATCATATCCATGGCTTTTTCAATCCATTCCACAGACTTATCAATGTCTTTGCCAGCATTTCTGTAATAAATTGCTGCATTGTAATAATCTTCAGCAGATGGACCGTCCATGACCTGGTTTATATTTTCTGAAACTAAATCGTCTGTTGGAAAATGAATGGGAATTTCAAGCATTGTCTTCTCCCAAGAAATTTGCAAGTGCGCTGAATCCATTTGAATGTCACCAATCATGACTGTAAAGGTTTCAACATGATGATTTAAAGATTTCGCAGGTGCATTAATGACGGCTGCAATTTTATCTTCTTCCCACATTTTGGGTAATCCCCAACTGTCTGTAGACTCATAAAAATAAACATCCCAATCATTTTTATTAGGAACGGTAAAAACGGCATAACTTCCAGCTTCTAAACTTTGGTCGTTGATTTCCACATCATCTGAAAAGGTGATAACTGTGTTTTCATTAGCACCAGTTCGCCATTTTTTACCAAATGGTACTAGATTGCCAAAAACTTCTCGTTCTCTAGCAGAAGGTCTGGAATATGCCAAGCTAACTTCAGATAAACCAACAACTTGAGTGATGTTAATATTTGGACTTGGTTGTGGCGTTTCGATCTGAGCTAATCCAGAAAGTGATAAAGACATAACGAGTAATAAAATTTTTGATTTCATGTGTTTTAGTTTTTAATTTTAAATTATTCTTATAAAAATTATGTATTTGATGATAATAATCATTAATTTGTAGCAATATAAAAATTTATAATTTATAAAAACTAAGTTTTATGAGTAAAAAAATAAATTTATTATTTCTGTTTTCAATATTAATGACTGTATCCACTTATGGTCAAAAGTTTTGGCAAGAGAGTAATATCGACAGAGTTTCAAAAGACAAAATTATAGAATATTCTGCTACTGTAACTAAGGCAGATTATTTTTCATTGAATGTCAATGAAGTGCGTGAATTTTTAAAAAATGCACCTTTAAAAAGTGAAGTTCAAAGTTCAGATGTGAATATGAATATTCCTTTAGGTAATGACAAAATGATGAATTTTGAAATTTTCAAAACAAATACAATTTCAGGTGATTTGGCTGAAAAATATTCAAATATCAATTCTTTCGTCGGAAAGTCAAAATCTGGAGAAAATTTAAGAATTACTTTGACTAAACAAGGCTTTTATGGTTCGATTTACAGTCCAGAATCTGGCAAAACAACTTATATTAATCCAATTTCTAAAGATGCTAATATTCATTATGTGTTTGATAGAAATAACACCAAAAATGAATCTTTCTTTGAGTGTCAAGTAGAAACAGAAGTTCAGCAACAGACCAATTCTGTTTCTAACGATGAGAATGAAACCTTTACGATTGATGACAGCACACTAAGAACTTACAGATTAGCATTATCCAGTACGGGTGAATATTCTGAATTTCATATTGATCAAGCTGGAGAACAAAATGGATCCGTTGCAGATCAGAAAGCTGCTGTTTTGGCTGCTATGGTTGTGACGATAGATCGTGTAAATGAAATTTATGAAAGAGATTTAGCAGTCACTTTAGAAATCATTGAAGATAATGATGATTTGATTTTTCTTAATGAAAACACAGACCCATTTACTAATCAAAATGGTGGTATCATGTTAAGTGAAAATCAAAATACTGTAGATAACATTATAGGTTCGCCAAATTATGACATTGGTCATGTATTTAGTACTGGTGGTGGTGGAATTGCAAGTCTAGGGTCAGTTTGCAATCCAAACCAAAAAGCTGCTGGTGTCACAGGTTCTCCGAATCCAGTTGGCGATCCTTTTGATATAGATTTTGTTGCTCACGAAATGGGACATCAATTTGGTGCCAATCACAGTTTTAACAACGCTTGCGGTGGTGCTAGAAATGGAGCCACAGCTTATGAGCCTGGTAGTGGTTCTACTATAATGGCTTATGCAGGAATTTGTCCGCCTAATGTGCAAAATAATAGTGATGCTACATTTCATTATACTAGCATACAAGAAATTGCTAATAACATTGATGGAAATGGAGGGATTTGTGCTGAAGAAACAACAATTTCAAATACAGCACCATCTATTACGAGCTTGCAAGATTATACAATTCCAAATGGAACTGCTTTTAAGTTAGAGGCTGATGCGACTGATAATGAAAGTGATATTTTAACTTATACTTGGGATCAATTGGATAATCAAACTTTCAACCCACAACCGCCAGAATCAGATTCACCTTCAGGACCTAATTACAAATCTACGCTACCGTCATCAAATTCGATGCGGTACTTTCCAAATATCAGTTCTGTCTTAAATGGTAATCTTACACCAACTTGGGAAGTTACACCTGATGTGTCTCGTGTGCTTAATTTTGGATTAACTGTAAGAGATAACAATTCTGTTGGTGGCCAAGTATCTACAGAAACTATGCAAGTTAATGTGTCAAATAGTGGACCTTTTCAAGTTACATCACAATCTGAAGAAGGATTGAATTTTGAACAAGGTGAAACCATTACTGTAGAATGGGATGTGGCTGGAACAGATAGTGGTAATATCAATACATCTAATGTTAATATTCTATTATCGACTGACAGTGGCGAAACTTTTGAAACAGTTCTAGCTTCCAATACGGCAAACGATGGAACTGAAGAAGTAACATTGCCTAGTGACCAAGTGGCTTTTGGAAGAATTATGGTGGAAGCTGTAGATAATGTGTTTTACGCTGTTAATGATGAATTTTTTGCGATTGATACTGAAGTTACAACAGAGTGTACAACTTTTGAATCTACAGACACACCAGTAAGCATTCCAGATGGAAATGGAACACAACAGTTTAATCCAGGACAACCAGGCCTTAGTGTTGTTAATGTAAGTGAAAATATTACTTTTGATGACATTACTTTAAATATTGAAGTAAACCATACCTATGTTGGAGATTTACTAGTCTTGGTACAACATCCAGATGAAACTCAAGTTGCTTTATGGGAATTGAACTGCGGAAATAGTAGTAATTTTAACCTATCTTTTAATGATAGTTTTCCTGGAATTACACAAAATGATTGTCAAGATAACTTAACAGGCACATTCTCTTCGTCAGATTTTACCGGTAATAATTTAACAGATCTTGAAGGTGTAAATACTCAAGGGCAATGGATAGTAGCTGTTTTTGATGGTTTTTCAGGAGACACAGGTACTATTGAATCTGCCTCAATTGAATTTTGTGAAACCTTATCATCAGATAGTTTTGAAGAAGAGAATAGGTTTAGTATTTCTCCAAATCCTTCTGTTAACGGTAGATTTGATGTCAATATGACCAATCAAATTCAAGATGATGCTAAGTTGAATATTTATGATTTGCGTGGTCGTTTGATTCAAGAAAATGATTTTGATAACAGTGCAGGAAATACTTATTCATTTGAATTGAATAATGCTTCTTCTGGCGTTTACCTTGTTGAAGTCATTAATGGTGACCAAAAAACAGTTGAAAAATTAATTGTAGAATAGTTTTGAATTTAATTTCATTTAAGAAAACCTTGCTCAACTTTTGAGCGAGGTTTTTTATTTGTATTCAGCTTTATAAATATCATTTTTCAAATACTTATCTTTGTTCAAAATTATAAAAAATGAATATTAAAGACATCCCAAATATAAATCATTCAGAAAGTAATAATTTTTTCTTATTAGCCGGACCTTGTGCTATTGAAGGAGAAGATATGGCGATGCATATTGCTGAAAAGGTTGTTGAAATCACCAATAAACTTGAAATTCCTTTTATATTCAAAGGTTCTTTTAAAAAAGCCAACCGAAGTAGAATTGATAGTTTTACTGGAATTGGCGATGAGAAAGCACTTGAAATTTTAAAAAAAGTCGGTGAAAAGTTTCAAATTCCTACAGTCACCGATATCCATAAAGATGAAGATGCAGAAATGGCAGCTAAATATGTAGATGTTCTTCAAATTCCTGCTTTTTTAGTGAGACAAACAGATTTGGTTGTGGCTGCTGCAAAAACCAATAAAGTTATAAATCTGAAAAAAGGACAATTTATGAGTCCTGAAAGCATGCAATATGCGGCACAGAAAGTTAAAGATTCAGGAAACAACAAAGTGATGATTACAGATCGTGGAACTATGTTTGGCTATCAGGATTTAGTGGTTGACTTTAGAGGAATTCCAACAATGAAGAAATTTGGCTCAACAGTCTTAGATGTAACCCATTCACTTCAACAACCCAACCAATCTTCTGGCGTTACTGGTGGTCGTCCAGAAATGATTGAAACTATTGCCAGAGCTGGTATCGTCAACAATGTTGATGGTCTTTTTATAGAAACACACCACAATCCAAACGAAGCTAAAAGTGATGGCGCTAATATGCTAGATTTAAACCTTTTGGAAAGCTTACTTACTCGACTTGTAAAAATCAGAAAAACAATTAACGAATTTTAAAACTTAATCTTTACCGAAAATTATTTTGCTTCGATCTTTCAAATCATCAAGATCATGAATATCTTCAAAAGACGATTCTGCCAAATTCAGAATCATTTTTGCGTGTTTACAAACAATTTCACGATGAATACTGAACTTTGTAAATTGATAAATCGTTATCATCGCTTCCATTAATCTGATGACAACTGCTGGGCTGCCTTTTGCAAATTGTCTGATTTGTAGAAAAGAAGCATTCAACATACCTTCATAAGTTAAAGGTCTTGAGACATAACGTAAATTTTCATCTTCATCATATCTATGTTTGTTTGGAAACTTAACCTTTGTGAGGTAACACATAGTTGAAGTTAAATTATCTATACAAGTTATGGCTGTATAAGGATCGTTTACTCCGGGAGACAAAGCACGACAAGCAATTTCAACCATTTGATGGATGGCATGTTCCGCGTCTTGTTGTGGGGATCTAGATTTTCCGATGATGAAATTTGATTTCAAAATAGAAATAGGTTTATTTTCAAAATCAGTGTTGGCATAAATATCATACAACTTCTCCCCTTTTACCAAATAATTTCCGGGACGGTGTGAAGTAATAATCAAAAAATTATTTTTGATAGCAAAATTCAATAATGCTTCATTATCAATATATTGTAAATATCCGCTTTTTGGACAATTCACTTCAGTATGCTTTGAATAATCTTCTATAATACCATCTACATCTTCAAAAGAATGGGAAATAGAATCCTCATCTATTGCTTCTGAAAAAATCGATTCAACGTTTTTGGTAAGCGATTCAGAAATATCTGAAATCACTTTATCAGCTTGAATACTTACAGAAATATGATGAATAAAAATGATGAGTAAAACAATATTAGCTACAGCAGCAAAAATCGCAATCAGAATAGATAAACTTGGAATAAAAAGCAAGCCATCATTATCTTTTACAACATTCAGAATGATTAAACAATATAAATAGGTGGAAACATAAATTCCTAAAACCACTTGATTCAGACGTTCGTGCATAAAATTCCGAAGTAAACGCGAACCAAATTGACTGGAAGCTAATGTCAAAGCTACCAATGTAATTGAAAAAACCGTTCCAGCGACACCGATCATCGCTGTTGAAATCGTAGACAAAACACTTCTAGCGGAATCAGCACTTTCAGTTACAAAATATTTAAAATAGTCAACATTTTCGAAATCAATGATTTGATCCAAATAAATAGAGGTCGAAGCCAAACCCAAAGCAGCAACAATAATCAACATAGGAATGAACCAAAAACTGTTGGTCAATTCATCCCAAAAAAAGAATAATTTTTTCATACAATAACTTTAAAATTTAAATTTAAAGCTTTTTATGTGTTTTATGACTAGGACTTTATAGATTGCATAAAAATTTGACATGTCTTTATACGCTAGCATTACTAATTTTAAGGACAGACGCAGAAATGCTTCTAAAGCAACACTGATAGGTGACTTTTTTAATTCTAGTAAAACCATAATTGATATTGGTACTGGCAGCGGGGGTCTAGCCAATTATCTTAAAAATAGAAATTTTGATGTGACAAGCGTAGATGTGGTCGATAAAACGATTCATAAGCACATCACTCCAGTTATTTACGACGGTCTCCATTTACCATTTAAAGACCAGTCATTTGATGCTTCTATGTTGATCACCGTTTTACACCATTGTCCGGATCCTGAGCAGGTATTTTCTGAAGCCGTTCGCGTTTCAAACGGAAAAATTATCATTTTGGAAGATGTGTATTCCAATTGGTTGATGAAGCGCCTTACTTGGTTTATGGATTCTTTAGTGAATATGGAGTTTAAAGGCCATCCCCACTCCAACAAGTCTGAAACCGAATGGGAAGCTTTATTTCAACAGCACAATTTAAAAGTCAAAAAAAAGACGAAAGCTAAGGTTCTAGCCATTTTTACACAAGTAATGTATCATCTGGAAAAATAATTTTTGGGGCTTACCCCCAATACCTGGGGGTCGGGCTTTTGTTACAATGCTTCAGCCCAGAAAACATAAAACTAAAAAGTCCAGCTTGGCTTATAAAGTCGCCAGCTGGACTTAAGTTTTATAAGTTTTTGGTCTTGCAGGATTTCCACGACAATCCCTAAGCCAGAGTTACGGCATAAAATTAATCGTGTCGATTAATTTTTGCTCGAATTGCACGTAATCTTCCGTCTATGTTTTCATAACCGCGGTCTATCTGTTCTATATTATGAATCGTAGACGTTCCTTTGGCGGACAAGGCAGCAATTAATAATGAAATACCAGCACGAATATCAGGACTTGACATTGTGGTAGCTTTCAACTGCGATTGAAAATCATGACCAATTACTGTGGCTCTATGCGGATCGCAAAGAATTATTTTCGCCCCCATATCAATGAGTTTATCCACAAAAAACAGGCGACTTTCAAACATTTTTTGATGAATTAAGACACTTCCTCGAGCTTGAGTAGCCACAACCAAAATAATACTTAACAAGTCTGGCGTGAATCCAGGCCAAGGCGCATCACTGATATTCATAATTGAACCATCTATAAAGGTAGCCACTTCGTAACCGTCCTTATGTGCGGGAATAAAAATATCATCGCCTTTGCGTTCTATTTTAATACCGAGTTTTTCAAAAGTGACGGGGATGATTCCTAAATTCTCCCAACTCACATTTTTAATGGTAATTTCACTCTTAGTCATAGCCGCTAAACCTATCCAAGAGCCAATTTCTATCATATCTGGCAAAACAGTATGCGTGCAACCGCCAAGTGATTTTACACCGTTAATTTTCAATAAGTTTGAACCAATTCCTTCAATTTTTGCACCCATTGAAGCCAACATTTTGCAAAGTTGTTGAATATAAGGTTCGCAAGCAGCATTGTAAATGCTTGTTTTTCCTTCGGCTAAAACGGCTGCCATCAGAATGTTTGCCGTTCCTGTAACCGAGGCTTCTTCCAGCAACATGTCAGTTCCTTTCAGACCTTCAGGTGCTTCCACACCATAAAAACGTTCTTCTTTATTGTATCTGAAATTTGCGCCTAATTTTATAAAACCACCAAAATGCGTGTCCAAACGACGTCTGCCAATTTTGTCGCCGCCAGGTCTTGGAATGTATCCTTTACCAAATCTTCCGAGCAATGCGCCAACAATCATTATAGAACCGCGAAGACTGCTACCTTCTTCTTTAAATTGCTGACTTTCCAAATATTCTAAATTTAGTTCATCTGACTTAAAAGAAAAACTTCCCTTTTTAAGTTTTTGAATTTTTACGCCCAGATTGCTAAGAATTTCAATCAGTTTATTGACGTCTCTTATGTCTGGAATATTGTGAATTATAATTTCTTCAGGCGTTATTAAAACTGCACAAAGTATTTGTAAAGCTTCATTTTTAGCGCCTTGTGGTTGTATTTCACCTTGAAGTTGGTGTCCGCCTTCTATTTGGAAAGTTGCCATTTAGTATTTGCGTTTTCGGTTACGATTATTGTTGTTTTTGTGATTTTTCTTTTGTGGTTTTTGGCGTTTTTTAACCAAATTTGAAGCATCGCTCAATTCTTCATCATCACTTTTCAAATCCAATTCACCATGACTTAATTCTCTGAGGTGGTCAAAAATAACTTTATCAGGCACAGAATCTCTATTCCAATTCAAGTAGCATTTTTTCATGTGGTTAGCAATAGTGTAAGTCAAACCTTCTTTCATTTCACCATCTT
>JBHEPM010000065.1:0-3813 GCA_046260295.1 Psychroflexus sp. | reverse complement strand
CAAAGGATCTGGACGTTTTTGAAGCTCTTCTTTTGAAGGTTTTGGAAACGGTGAATCTACATCTAATTCAAAATTGCTGATGATGAACAATTGATCCCACAATTTATGTTGAAAATCTGGTACATCACGCAAATGCGGACTCATATTTCCCATCACATCGATGATGGTTTTTGCCGTACGGTTTCTCTTATCTCTATCTTCCAAGGTCAGTGCATATTCAACCATTTTTTGAATATTACGACCGTATTCTGGAATTCTCAATTCATTTCTTTCAGAATTGTATTCTAAATTATCTATCAATGTTCTATTATTTTATTAGTGGAACGCAAAATAAGGAATATTATTGAAACTTTTTAAAGTGAAATGACATCTTCAATCTTCTCTCCTACTTCTTTATACTTTTCTATCACATTATCTGGCGTTTTCATTGTCACATTTACAGAAACGCTGGTATATTTGCCTTTTGAAGATTTTTTAGTTGAAATCACAGCACCTAAATTATCAAATATGGCAATGAGTTGATCTATATTCGACTGGTTTTCAGTTGGAACGATGAATTTATATAAGTATGAAGATGGCCAGTCACTGGTTTTCTTCAATCTTTTTCGCAGTTTTGTGTAAAATTCATCTGAAGATTGATTGGGTGCCATTTTTTTTAATTTTTGGCAAATATACTGTTATTCATCGTTTTTATAAACTCTTGTAGCTTAAATCAATGACAAAATTGAAACCTAAAAAGAATTTGCTTATCGGCGGACCAAGTACCGGAAAATCCAGCGTTATTGAAACTTTAACCGATTATGGCTATTGGTGTTTTCCTGAAGTTTCTAGAGAAATCACGCTTGAAGCTCGGCAACGTGGCATCGACCAACTTTATATCACCGATCCGTTAAAATTTAGTGAAATGCTACTCAAAGGACGCATCAAACAATTTGAAGACGCTGCCGCGCTTAATGTTCATCAAGTGTTTATAGATCGTGGTATTCCTGATGTCACAGCTTATATGGATTTATTTGAACAAGATTATCCAGAAAATTTCACCAAAGCCAACGAATCTCATATTTACGATAAAGTATTTTTGTTTCCCATTTGGAACGATATTTATAAAACTGATAATGAGCGTTTTGAAGATCTGGAATTGGCTTCTAAAATTCAAAAAAAATTAATCAATACTTACGAAGGCTTAGGTTACAAACTGATAGAAGTACCCAAAGCCAGAATCAATGAACGCATCGACTTTATTCTGAACGAAATTAAAAAATCATGAACCCAACACCGGAATCTGTTCTGAAAACATATTGGGGTTTTGAAAACTTCAAACCAGCACAAAAAACTGCTATAGATGCTGCTTTAAATCAAAAAGACGTTTGCGTTTTTTTACCTACAGGCGGCGGAAAGTCTATTTGTTTTCAAGTTCCAGCACTAAGCATGTCAGGGATTTGCTTGGTGATTTCACCACTTTTGGCTTTGATGAAAGATCAAGTTGAGAATTTAAAAAGCAAAGGCATCAAGGCCATGTATTTGGAAGGCGGAATGAGTTTCCGAGACCTTGACCAAAGTTTAGATAATTGTATTTTCGGTAATTATAAATTTCTGTACCTCTCACCCGAACGTTTGCAACAGGAAATTGTCCAAGCGCGAATTGTAAAAATGAATGTCAACTTGATTGCAATTGACGAAGCGCATTGCATTTCGCAATGGGGACACGATTTTCGTCCAGCCTATCGCAATATCAGTTTGCTACGCGAAATTCAACCCGGGATAAACATGATGGCTTTAACGGCGACAGCAACTGCTTCTGTAAAAAAAGATATTGCCAGTGAATTGCAACTTAAGAATGTTGTGGAAGTTTCAGAAAGCTTTAGGCGAAGCAATATTGCTTTGAAGAAAATTCAAACTGCCGATAAACATTTTGAAATTCTGAACCAACTTCAGTATGTGAAATCGAATAGTATTGTTTATGTTAGAAATCGTTCAAAAACAGTTGAAATCTCTGAATTTCTAAATAAAAACGGTCTGAAAGCAGATTTTTTTCACGGTGGAATTTATACTTCAGAAAAAAATAAAAAATTGAAATCTTGGCTGGACGAACAAACAAAAATTATGGTGGCTACCAATGCTTTTGGAATGGGCATCGACAAAAGCAATGTCGGCAAAGTCATTCACTATCACTTGCCAGAAAGTCTTGAAAGTTATTTTCAAGAAGCCGGACGCGCTGGACGAGATCAATCTTATGCGGAAGCAGTTATTATTTATAATGACAGTGATAAAATCAGATTACAAAATCAATTTATAAAAACCATTCCCGATTTCCAATCGCTTCAGAATGTCTATAAAGCTTTGATACGTTATTTCAGAATAGCTTATGGTGAAGGTGAAAATGAGACTTTTGACTTCAATTTTTATGAGTTTTGTAAACAATATCAACTCAATACTAATTTATCTTACAACACGCTGAATCTTTTAGATCGGTTAAGTGTCATTACTTTATCCAAAACATTTGAAAAAAAATCTAAAATCAAATTTTTAGTCAGTAGCAAACAAGTTTTAAATTATATTGAAGATAACGATCAATACGCCTTACTAACTCGAACTATTTTGAGAACTTACGGCGGTGTTTTCGATAATGAATTGCTCTTGAATATTAAGATGATTTCAAAGAAAACCGGATTTTCTGAACAAGAAATTTTTAACAAATTAGAAGCTTTACACGAACAAAAAATACTCAATGCAAAAGTCATCAAACAAGACATGAGCATTACTTTTTTACTGCCACGTGAAGACAAATATACGCTTAATCCGCTAAAAAAATACACGCTTCAATATAGAGAAAACAAACTTCGGAAAGCAGAATATGTTTTGGATTATGTGGATGAATCTGAAATTTGTCTACAGAAATTCATTCTTGAATATTTTGATGAAAAAACCAAAGGAAACTGTGGTATTTGTTCGGTTTGTCTTCAAAATGAGCAGTCGAAATCTAAAAACAAGAAAGTAAATTCCAAAGACATTCAGAGTTATATTCTTAATAAGCTTAAGAATAAAGAAATGTCATCTAGAGACCTAATTGCTTCAGAAAGTTTTCAGAAAAATCAAATATTGGAAGTGATTCAAAAACTATTGGAATACAATATTATTGAAATTACGAATAGCAATACATATAAATTAAAGCAATGAAAAAATTGAGGATTTTATTTATGGGAACACCAGATTTTGCAGTGAGTAGCCTGAAAGCACTCGTTGAATCAGGTCAAAATATTGTCGGTGTGGTGACCGCACCAGATAAACCCGCTGGACGTGGACGTCAATTGAAATCTTCCGCTGTAAAACAATATGCTGAAAGTCAAAACTTAAAGGTTTTACAGCCCACAAATTTAAAATCAGATGAGTTTCAAATAGACTTGAAAGAATGCAATCCTAACCTCAATGTTGTTGTAGCATTCCGCATGTTGCCCAAAGTGGTTTGGGATTTTCCAGAATATGGCACTTTCAATCTTCACGCTTCGCTCCTGCCCGATTATCGGAGAAAAGGAAACTGGTGTCACCACATTTTTTATTGATGAGAATATAGACACCGGTCACATTATTGATTCTGAAAAAGCAAACATAAAATCAGAAGATAATGTTGAAAATCTTCACGATAGATTGATGCAAGTTGGTGCAAAATTGGTTGTAAAAACAGTTGAAGCTATTCAAAATGAAAACATTACACCAAAAAGTCAAAAAGCAGAATCTCAACTTAAAGCGGCGCCAAAACTCGATAAAACCAATACAAAAATCGATTGGAATCAAGATGCAGAACAAGTTTATAAT
>JBHEPM010000064.1:8808-12733 GCA_046260295.1 Psychroflexus sp. | reverse complement strand
GGTTTATAAAATGTCGGTTCAACACGAACATCATAAATCTCAGACTCGGTTTTATTGATGAATTTAAAGAAATAATTAGTTTCGCCTTTAAACTCTTGTTTGCTGATATGCTATGAAATTTCGATTTTCGGTTTTTTTCTTTTAAGGAAGTACATCAAAAATAAATATGATGCTATAAAGCCTGAGAAAATACCAACTATTATACTAATAAATGCATTTGTCATAAATAAGATTTGTTAAGAATTCATAAATGTAGTGAAAGCCACGATTTTTGAGTGCTTCCACAGATAACAAAGTATGATTGATACTGCCTAAATAATGTCTGGAAACTAAAATTACTACATCGTCTGGCTGAATTAAATCGATGATGCAATCTTCAGCATTCAGTGGGACAAGCAGTCCGCCAGCGCCTTCAATGACCAAATTGTTTTCTGTTTTGGGACGCTTGATTTTATTTAAATCAATTTGAATTTCATCAATTTCAGCGGCGGCGTGTGGACTCATCGGTGTGTTGAGTGCATAGGCATTTTTGTGAAATTTCGATGTTGAATTGCTTACCAAACGCTGAACTTTATGCGTGTCTGAATTGTCCAAATCTCCGGCTTGAATCGGCTTGAAATAATCGGCTTGAAGTGCTTCTGTAAGAATTGCTGAAACCAAGGTTTTACCAACTTCAGTTCCAATTCCTGTGATAAAAAAATGTGTCATTTTAATCTGTAATTTAAAGGTAACATCTCTCCTAGTTTTGCTTTGCTCATTTCTCCGATGAATGAAATACTGTGAATTTCATCGTAATTGCCTTGAAAATCAACTTTGAATGATTTTTTGGTAAACACAATTTCAGTTTGCTTATTTCTGTTTTCTTCATATAAAACTGAAATCTGCTTTCTGAATTTCTTTTTGGTATTTAAGCCAAAAATTTTCATTTCGGCAAAGTCATTTCCTAAAATTTGAATTTCGAAAATATTATCTTGTTGTTCAATCTTGAAAACATCATCAGGTTTTATAAAAAAGCCTTTATGAAAAATTGAAAATTCTTCTGCTTTTAATTTCCGCTGTGCTAAAGCTCTAAAAAAGTGAAGACTTGAGCCTAAATAAGCCTTTTTTCGACGTCTAAAAAATCGGTTTTTATTCTCAGAAACATTTTCAAAATATGAAGTTCCTGCAAAAAAACTTTTTTTCATATAGTTTTTACTCAAAGTTTTCAGATTGAATTCTGCCATAAATTCAACCAAATCGAAAGTGATATTGTAAGCTAAATACGGATTTGAAACTTGAATCGGTTCGCGACTGTAGCCGAACAATGTGTTCGTTTCAAGGTTGAATTTAAAAAAAATGACATCTTCATTTAGAATTTCTGAACGACTTCCGGCGCGAGTTTCGCCCAAAAATTCTCTACGGAAAACTTTCATCATTGCTTTTCTGGTGAAAGGCGGCGCTTGCACAAGCACTTCATCCAATTGCTGATCACTCGGTTGTAAAATAACTTTGTAGAAAACCGTCGATTTTGGCTTGGAAATTATCATGGTTTCAAAACCAAGGAAAGAAATCACCAATTTAGCGTATTGTGCTTCAGGTTTTTGCAGTTTGAATTTGCCGTTTTCGTCTGTAATTGTGCCCAAAGTTGAAGCGTCAAAATATATGGAGGCTCCAGAAAGTACTTGCCCATTTTCATCTTTGACTTCGCCCTGAATATTTTGACCAAACGAAAGGTGAATTACAAAAAATAAAAAAATGGAAATGAATACTTTCATCAAAATTTGTGCTTTATTGTATTTCTGAAATCAATTTAGACAAAATTTCTAATACGCTTTCAATTTCGGTTTTGGAATTGTAACTGTGAAGGCAAAATCGCAATCTTTCTTCGCCTTTAGGGACGGTTGGTGATAAGATTGCACGGACGTCAAAAGCCTTCATTTCCAATTGATTTGAAATGTTTTTTACTTTTACATTGCCACCAATCACACAAGATTGTATAGCCGAATCACTTTCGATAAAATAATTTTGAAGTTTCAATTTTATGACGATTTCCTTGAAAAATAAAATATTATTTTGGAGTGTTTCAAAATCATCGTTTTGATTTTCCAAAAAAATGTGAGCTGCCCAATTATGAGCTGTGTTTTGGCTTGAAAGTGCTGTGGTGTAAATGAAACTTTTAGCGAAATTGATCATAAAATCTTTCAGTTCTAAAGCACCTAAAACTACAGCACCATGACTTCCAAGGCTTTTACCGAAAGTCAAAACTCTGGCAAATATGTTGAAATGTGAATTTTCTCGATTGGTTTTTGAAATTGTGCCAATGGCGTGGGCTTCATCTAAAATGAGATACGCATTGAATTCATCGCAAATTTCAGTAATTTTTTTCAAATCTGTTTGGTCGCCATCCATAGAAAACACGTGTTCTGTAATGACGTAAATCGTTTCAAATTCAGATTGAAATTTTTCGAGCTTTTCTTTTAAATTCTCATAATTATCATGCTGAAATTTATAAGATTTCGCTTTAGACAAAGCGATTCCGTCTCTAATGGAAGCGTGACAAAGCGCGTCGAACAATATTAAATCTTGCCGTTGACCAATTGCGGAAATCAAGCCAAGATTTGCATCGTAACCAGAATTGAACATCAGCGCAGCTTCAACTTGATAGAAATCGGCGAGATAGGTTTCAAAATCTTCAATTAACGGATAATTTCCACTTAACAATCTGGAACCAGTGGCCCCAAATTTCAAATTTTTGTAAGATTTCAGTTTTGAAGCGGCAAGTTTTTCAATTTCAGGATTTGAGGCAAAACCCAAATAATCATTGGAAGAAAAATCAACTAAATCAGGGTTTTTGATTGTCAATTTCCGAAAACTTCCGTTAGATTGACGTTCATCTAACTTCAACTGAAGCGATGACGGCAAAGGTTTTTTATTCGGCGTCGGATTTGTCTTTTTCGGAATGATTGTCATCGCCTTTCAGTTCGTGTGTGGATTTGTTGTACTTGTCTTTTAAATCGTCAATCACAGAATTTTCCCAAAGTTTATTGCCTAAAAAATAAGAGGTTCTGCCAATTAAATGTGCACCAACTGGGGCTGTTATCAAAATAAAAATAATGACAGCAATGACTCTAGTTGTTACGGAAACGTCCAAAAAGAAAATAGCCGCAGAAGCCAAAAGCAAGCCAACACCAAGCGTTGCTGCTTTTGTATTTACAGAAATTCGCAAATACTGATCTGGCATTCTTAAAATCCCAATAGCTGCCAAAAGGACAAAAATTGCTCCTAAAGATGCTGTTATGTAAATTAGAATATCAATCATTTTTGTTTCGTTTTTCTAAATAATACGCAAAAGCGACAGTTCCTAAAAAGGCAATCAGTGCTAAAACCAAGGAAATATCCAGAAATGTTGGTTTGTCATTGATGATGCTATACACAGCAATGATGCCAATACTAATTGTAATGAGCAAATCTAAAGCGACAACTCTGTCCACAATACTAGGTCCTTTGATGAATCTGACAAACACCAAAAGTGATGAAACAGACAAAATTGGTAATATTATGTAATATAAAAAATCGTGTATATTCATCGTAAAATTTCTAGTAAACGTTTTTCAAAACCACTTTTAATATCCTCTATAAATTCATCTCTATCAAAAACATACATAGAATGCACGTAGAGTACACTTCGGTCTGATGAAACATCAAGACTCAATGTTCCAGGTGTCAGTGTAATCAAATTCGCTAACAATGTGATTTCCATGTCTGTTTTAGCATCTAAAGGCAAACTGACAATACCGGGTTTCATATTATGTGGCGGTGTGATTACTTCATAAGCCACTTGAATATTGGCTTTAATCATTTCCCACAAAAAGAAAAATACAAAACTGATGACTTTTGGTACAATTTTGAAATATTTTTTTTCAGATTTATTGTCGTTGCTATTAAT
>JBHEPM010000064.1:543-8746 GCA_046260295.1 Psychroflexus sp. | reverse complement strand
ACAAAGCCGAATAAAAAATTATTGAACTCATATCCGCCAGTAAGAAATACCCAGATTAAAGTCAATAATATATTTGATAGAAATTTTGTTTTCATTTCATTTTATTTTATTTTTTAAAAACAGCATCGATATAAACTTGATTATCCATAAGTTCTGAAGCAATTCGCTGCGATAATTGCTGAATGTGTTCGGCACCAAATCCTATGTATAAAGTTACAAAAGTTAGGAATGCGACTGGAAATACAAACAAAAATTTATCTTTTAGTTTCAATTGGTCAAAGTAGATGAATTTTTTTGGAAAGTCTATTTTCGGTTGGTCTTTCCAAAAGACTTCTGACCAAAGTTTAGCAATGACGATTAAAGTAATTAAACTTCCAAAAATCAGAGCGCCGAAAAACCAATATTGTTGGGCATCGAAACTTGCTAAAATCAATGAAATTTTTGGCCAATACCCTGATAAGGGTGGTATTCCTACAAGTGAAAATAATGGAATTGCCATGAGTAAACTCAGTTTTGGGTAATTGGCATACAAACCACCGATTTTCTTCATGTTGAAGTTGGATTTGATTCTATAAATCAATCCACTCATCAAGAATAAATTTGTTTTGATGATGATGTCGTGAACCAGATAAAACACTACGCCAGCAATGGCAACTTCTGTAAATAAACCCAAACCGCCTATCATGAAACCGATATGGCAAATTATGAAATACATGAATACTTTTTTGATATTGGTTTGAATCAAAGCACCAATTCCTCCACTAAAAATGGTCATAATGGCTAAAGCAATTAAAAGGTTGTCTAAAAATACATCATCGATGAAAATGAGCGTAAATACACGAATCAGCGCATAAACACCAACTTTAGTCAGTAAACCTGCAAAAATTGCAGACACTGCGGATGGTGGCGTATGATAAGATGCAGGCAACCAGAAATACAAGGGGAAAATGGCAGATTTTATACCAAAACCAACCAAAAATAAAACTGCACAAATTTCGACTAAAGTTCTGTTTTCGACTTCGGCGATTTTCATTGAAATATCAGCCATATTCAACGTTCCTACCAAACCGTACAACACGCCGAGAGCAGTTAAGAAAATCATGGAAGCAAAAAAGTTCAGCGCAAAATATTTCACCGCACCTTCTAGTTGATTTTTTTCACCACCGATACTAATCAAGACAAACGAACTGATAATAATAATTTCAAACCAAACGTATAAGTTGAAAATATCTCCAGTGAGAAATGCGCCATTCAAGCCTAGTAATAGAAAGTGAAACACACTGAAATATCCAAATCGAAGTCGCGCATTGATGACGGAAACCGTTGAAAAAATGGATACCGCTAATCCACTGATTGCCGTAAGTAAAACCAATGTTGCCGCCAACATATCGCCGACAAAAGTAATTCCAAACGGCGCATCCCAATTTCCAGATTGCACGGTTTGTGTGCCATTATTATAAACATACATAAATACATAAACTGCTATGGCAAGTGCAACAATATTGGCACATACACTGAATGTTTTTTGGAAATTTACTTTGTTCCAAAAAAACATCAGCACAATGCTAAAGAACAGGTGTACCACTAAAGGTAATAAAATAATATCGTTTGTCATGAATCTTCGTCTGTCGTGTTCAACTGATCTAAATCGTCTGTTTTCAATACTTTATATGCGCGTTTTACAAGAATAATTGCAAAAGATTGCAAACCAAAACTAATCACAATCGCCGTTAGAATTAAAGCTTGCGGAATTGGATCTGCGTAAATGCCTTCCAATATTTTTTCACTATCATCAATAATTGGGGGTTGACCTTTGGTTATTCTTCCCAAAACAAAAATGAGCAAATTCACGCCATTTCCCAAAAGGACAATTCCTAAGATTAATTTCACCAAACTTCGACGCATGATCATATAAATACCTGCTGCGTAAAGAACCCCTGTCATTATGGCTAGTAATATTTCCATTTATGCTGATTCTGAAATTGTAAAAATTATTGTTAATGAAGCGCCAATCACGACTAAATACACGCCGATATCAAAAAATAATGGCGTTCCTATCGCACCGATAACCGGGATAGGATGCCCTGCCCAAAGTCCAGTCATCATAGGTAAATCTGCAAAAATCATCGGTGTAATTCCGCTCAAAAAGGCGACAAGTAAACCTAAAGGCATTAAAAATCCTGGGTGAATTTTTATCAGTGATTTAGTTTTTTCTAAACCATTTGCAAATGCATCCAGTACAAAAGCAATTGCTGCAACTAGACCGCCAACAAAACCACCGCCTGGCAAATAATGTCCTCTCAGTAATATAAATACTGAAAAGATTAACAAAACCGGGAGCAAATAACTTGATGCTGATCTTAAAATAAGTGTTCTCATTATTTTTTGTCTTTAGATTTTAATCTCAACTTCAGTAAACCAAAAACACCTAAAGCCGCCACAATAAGCACAGAAATTTCTATCATGGTATCAATTCCTCTAAAATCGACCAAGATGACGTTAACAATGTTTTTACCATGAGCCAAAGTATAAGCATTTTCAGCATAATATTCACTAACTTCTGTATTTTTAGGCTCATTTAAAACTTTTAAAATCAATAAAGTAATCAAACTTCCAAAAACCAATGAAAGAATACCGTGTTTTATTCTAACCTTATTGTCAGAAAGATTTAAATATTTGGGCAGTTTGTACAACACCAAAACAAACAAGATCACAGTAAGCGTATCCACAGAAAACTGAGTCATGGCTAAGTCTGGCGCGCTGTAAAATAGAAACAGCAAACTGAATGATAAACCAACAATTCCCATAGAAGCTACTGCTGCTAATCTAGATTTAGTAAAAACGGTAAATAATACAGAACCCAGTAACATGATTAAAATTGAAATTTCATAAATAGTTACTTCTGAAAGTGTGTTTAAATCAATTTTTAAAGAAAAATCTGAAAACAACAGAAAACCAACAGCTATAATTAAAAATCCAACAATTAATGACAAATAATGTCTTAAGTATCCGCTTTGAAAAGTGGATGTCCATAAACCTGAAAAGGCGACAAATCCATCTGAAACTTTGTAAAGCAAAGTTTTCGGCGCAATGCCATCTAATTTTGAAATGGCTTGTTCAAGTTTGTGTTTTGGTTTTAATGTAAAATATAAAATAATTCCTAAAACCAATGTGATGGCGCTTAAACCAAGAATGGTATTGAACCCATGCCAAAGTTTCAAATGAAAATCTTCAGCATCAATAATTGAAACATTTGCAATCGGTTTTGCAAAAGTTGTTTCAATTATTCCAGGAAAAATCCCAAAAACTAAACCACCGATAGTCATTAATAATGGCGGCATCCACATCAATGGACTAGGCATGTGAATTTTTTCAAACTTCTCTGGCAGTTTTCCGAAGAAAGGTTTTACACCGGCGACGAATCCTGCATAAAACAATAGAATATTGGTTGCAATGGCAATCACAGTGAGTAGAATTGCATTATTTTCAAAATGCAAAGTGGCTTCGTAAATTAAATCTTTACCGACAAAACCCAAGCTTGGCGGCACACCACCACTGATTAAAGCAGCGATAAAACCTGCGATAGCCACAGGAAACAGCACTTTTTTCAAACCAGACAATTTAGTAATATCTCGCGTTCCTGTTTCGTGGTCTATAATTCCCGTAATCAAGAAAAGTGAAGCTTTGTAAAGTGCGTGAACAACGATAAACACAGCGGCAGCAATAAGCGCAGCTTGTGTTCCAATTCCGATTAGAAACACCAAAATACCTAGCGCAGCAATCGTTGAATAGGCTAAAATCCCTTTTAAATCTGTTCTAAAAATAATATGAATTGCAGAATACAACATCGTTATGGCTCCAAAAATAATGAGTGTATTGTGCCAAAAATCACTTCCGCCTAAAACTGGAGACATTCTGAATAACAAATAAACCCCGGCTTTAACCATGGTTGCAGAATGCAAATATGTTGACACAGGAGTCGGTGCTTTCATTGCGCCTGGCAACCAAAAATGAAATGGAAATTGTGCTGATTTGGTAAAAGCAGCCGCAAAAATTAAAATGACTATTAAAATATATTGCGGACTTTGCAATATAGAGTCGGTCATGCCTAGCATTTCTGAAATGCGATAAGTTCCAGCAACATCGCCAAGCAAAACCGCTCCACCAAGAAACAACAAACCGCCGATACCAGTAATTCCTAAAGCAGTTAGTGCAGATTTTCGAGAATCGGCTTTATCGTTATTGAAACCAATAAGGTAAAACGATGAAATACTTGTCAGTTCCCAAAAAATAAACATCGCCATCAGGTTGTCAGAAAGCACCAAACCAAGCATCGCAGACATAAACAAACTCAAGTAGCCGTAAAAACGATCTAGATATTTGTGTTTTTTCAAGTAAGCTGCGGTGTACAGAAACACCAAACTACCGACGCCAGTAATCATGAGCGCGAAAAGTAAAGACAAACCATCAAGCGTGAAACTCAGATTGACGCCAAAACTCGGAATCCATTCTACAGACTCATGTATAATTTCACCTTCTGCAATTTGATTGATGAAACTCGCAAAATAAACAAATAAACTAATGGGAATTAAAGCCGACAAAACCGCTAATTTTCCTTTAAAATATCGGCCTGCAAACACCAAAAAAACTGAAAATAAGAATCCTAAAAGTACAGCTTCAAGCATAGTTGATTTTCATTAAGTCACAAATATAAATTTTATTTATCAAGGCAAGCACTTAAAAAGCCCGTGTCAAAAACGTTTAAAGTAAGTTTAACAATACAGATTGATTTTAAATAAAATATTTTAAACATTCATCTTGGTTTTTTAGTCTTTATAAGTGCAATTCATATCACACTGATTATAAAATAATCCAGTTCTAAATACAGAAAATTTTAAATTACTTGGAATTAGATCTTTTTGGATAATTCATATTATATATATTTACACTAAAATATATTTTATGAAAACCCTTCTAATATTTACATTTTTACTTCTTTTAAAATTCAGCTTTAGTGTCGCTCAAAATTCCACTATTTTTGAAAAACAAATCAAAGATAAGCAACTTATTTTGCTAGAATACGAGGATTTTAATGAGTTTGAAAATCAAAAAGGAAAAGTTGTTAAGAATTTTATTCAGCAAAGTGAAAAAATAAAGAAAGCGTTGAATGCTGAAACTGAAAAATACACCATTAAGCATAATAACGGCGTATTGGAAGTCACTGAAATTTGTTTTTTTGATTCAGATGGCAATATTGTTCAGGGTTTCAAAAAAGGAATCGGTTTTACTAAAAGAAAATCTGATTTTGAAGAACTGAATTTATAATGACTTACTTATAAAATTTATTTCTTTAAATAATTATTGTTTTTCAATAATAAAATCTACATTTGTTATTGAAAAACGATAACTATGAATTTTATATTAGATGTTTTTTATTTCATTGTTCAGGCGCTAAGATTGGTTTTATCGGGGCTTATTGTTGTTTATATTTTCTTCTTTTTTCAAAATCTACTTGATACTATAAACCGCAGTAATGGCTCAGATCCAAAATTTTGGTTATACACATTACCACTTTTTGTATTTTGGGTTTTTGCATTTACGGCTTTGAATAGGATTGTTCCTGTTATTAAAAATTTTAAAAGCAAAGCTTATTTTGAATTAGAAAACATCAAGGCTACGAAATTTCTAGGCGTAATTTTATTGATTTATGGCATTTCAAAACCAATTTTAGATTTCATTTTTAAAATTATTGATAAAGGTAGGTTTGAATTAAGTTTTGCTTTCGAACTCAAAAGCGGACTTGATGTCATCGTCAGTCATACAGCATTAGGTATGATTTTGATATTAATTTCTGAAGTTTTAAAACGAGGAAATTCACTTAACGAAGAACAGAAACTAATCATTTAATTAAAGATTTATGTTAAAAAAAGCTAGCTTTAAACTTGTATTTGATATTTTGTATTTTTTAGTAGTAATGAATGCTTTAGCTACTATAATCATTATTCTAATTGAAGGGTTTGACGTGACATTATCAAATTCAATTTACCAGCCTCAAAACACACTTTCAAATTATCTTTACATCGGTGCTATTAACGAAATTATTTTTTCAATCGCTTTTGTAATTGTTGTATATCATTTACGCAAAGCAGCAAAAATTTTTATAATTAGCAAAGAATTCAAGTCTTTCAATATGGTAAATCACACAAAACGCAGCGGTCAATTTTTAGTAATATTAGGCTTAAATTTAATAGTGAAAAAGATGTTTCTAATTTATTATTTCGAAACTACACGTCATTTTTTTCAAGCTAATTCAGTTATATATCTTTTAGTAATTGTACTAGGGCTAAGTTTTATTCGAGTAAGCAAAATGCTGAAAATTTCAATTCAAGCTAAGCAAGAGCAAGACTTAACAATTTAGCATGGGAATTAAAATTCAATTAGATAAACTCCTGAAAGAAAAAGGCATGAAGTCTAACGAATTGGCTGAAATCATTGGCATTACGCCAGTAAATTTATCAATTCTAAAAACCGGAAAAGCAAAAGCGATAAGATTTTCTACTTTAGTGGATATTTGTAAAGCTTTAGACTGTCAACCCGGCGACATCATAGTTTACGAATCCGATTGATTTTCATCTTGCATGCCATTCCAACCTCTGGCTTTCATCGGGATTTTAGTATTCATCCTTGAAATTAGATGAATTCCTTCTTTGGCTTCAACCATGTGTCCGATTACAGTAAGATGTGGGTTGGCTTTGATTTTGTCATAATCATTTTGGTCTATTGTGAAAAGCAATTCGTAATCTTCACCACCATTCAAGACAACAGTTGTGCTGTCTAATTCAAATTCTTCACAGGTAGAAATCACATTTGGATCCATGGGTAATTTTTCTTCAAATAAATTAGCACCAACTTTAGAGTTTTTACACAAATGCATCAATTCTGAAGACAATCCATCGCTAATATCGATCATTGCGGTTGGTTTCACTTCTAGCGCTTTAAGTAATTCAACAATATCTTTTCGAGCTTCAGGTTTCAGTTGTCGTTCAACAATGTAAGTATAAGGCGTTAAATCTGGTTGTGCATTTGGATTGACTTTGAACACCTCCTTTTCACGTTCTAAAACTTTCAAACCTAAGAAAGCGCCGCCCAAATCCCCAGAAACTACAAGTAAATCATTTGGTTTTGCGCCATTTCTGTAAACAATATCTTCTTTTTTGGCTTGACCCAAAGCAGTAATACTAATCGTTAAGCCCCTAACAGCAGAAGTTGTGTCGCCGCCGATAACATCCACTCCATAAACTTCAGCGGCTTTGGTAATTCCCGCATAGAGTTCTTCCAATGCTTCGACCGTAAATCGATTAGAACAAGCGATTGAAACTGTAATTTGTTCAGCCTTGGCATTCATGGCATAAATATCAGATAGATTTACCATCACCGCTTTGTAGCCCAAATGTTTCAAAGGCATATAAGACAAATCGAAATGCACACCTTCCACCAACATATCTGTAGTTATGACGCTTTGATCACCATGATTGAATACAGCAGCATCATCACCAATACTTTTGACTGTCGATTCATGCTGAATGTTAAAGTGTGAAGTCAAATGCTCAATTAATCCAAATTCGCCAAGTTCAGATAATTTTGTTTTACTGTCTTTAGTATTTTGAAACATATTTTGTTGAAATTTATGCAAAGTTAAATAAAGTAATGACAAAGTAAGGATTTGGTTAAATTCTACTGAAACTTAGTCCTTTTTATCTAGTAAAATTTTTAAAAAAATACATTAAAAGGTTTTAAATAAATAGCCGGAAAATATGAAATCCCCATTAAAAAATGAGGATTTCATTTGATGAATATAACTTGTATACTTTACCGTTTCAAAGTAAAATTCGCTTTAAATTCTCTAGGGCTGTCATCCTCTGGATTGGTGTATTCCACGCGGAACCAGTAATCATTGGAAGGCATCTTACGACCGTTAAAAGTACCATCCCAACCCTCGCTAGTCGGGCTGAGTTGTTTCAAGAGTTTCCCATAGCGGTCAAATATATAAATTTTTGCATTAGGTTGGTTATCCAGACCTAGGATATTCCAACGATCATTGTAACCGTCTTCATTTGGGGTGAAAAACTCTGGATAATCAATCATATTCACTGGTCGTATCACAATACCACAGCCGTTTTTATCCCGTCCGCGGATGACATGC
>JBHEPM010000064.1:0-533 GCA_046260295.1 Psychroflexus sp. | reverse complement strand
AAAGTCACGCCTTCGTAACCGCCATTTTCATTTAGCTCTGGCGTAATCCAAGGGCCGTTGTTAAAACTGAATTCATAATCGCCATTACCGGAGATGTTACTGACCTCTACGGTGTGATTGTTATCAGAAAATGGCGGCGTAGTCACGCTCACTGTAAATGTTGGTCCACCACTTTCGATGATCGTCGCACTGGAAGTGCTGCTGCAGTTTGTGCTTTGGGTGGTGTCGATGACTTCCACGGTGTGCAGACCGCCATTCGCAACACTAAGACTACTGCCGGTTTCTCCACCGATCACTTCACCGTCTAAATACCAGATAAAATCGTATTGGTCTTCATCTAGTCCAGTTTCAAGGATTGGTGGTGAGAAATCATTCTCAATTACCGCGCCTGTATCCGGATCTATACAAACCACACTGCCGTCGTAGTTTGTAATATCAACCACTGGCAATGGATTGATAATGATATTAAATGTGGCCACATTGCTAGATTCACATAAAGTTGTGCTATTGATAACTTCCGCAACAATCTCTTG
>JBHEPM010000063.1:9286-12782 GCA_046260295.1 Psychroflexus sp. | reverse complement strand
GGCTTCAGTTCTGATACAAGTCCATTGACTTTTGCTTTTATTAAAATCCCAATGGTGCCGGTTAGTTTCAAATCAGCATGTTTGGCATGAAAACGCCCGAGTTTCTCATCAAGAATAATTAAATCTGCATTTATTTCTGTAGCTAAAACAATCGCTTCTGCTTCTCCAGAATCAAGATCTAAAAAATATTTTACAGCTTGTTTATCTTTAATTTCAGTAATTTTAATCCAATCAATTTTTAATAAATCTTTATAAAACGCCTTAGATTTACCCGCTTCAATCTCCTCATAAACTGCAACAGGAATATGAATTTCACTATACAAATCATTTAATAAATCGAGTAGATTTAATTTTAATAAAGATATAATTGGTGTTGTATTCGAAACAATTCTAGGCATTTGTTATATCTTCATTTAAATCATCTAAATCGTAAGCGCCAAAGACAGAAACATTATATTTTTTAAGCATTTCTAAAAAATCAATTCTTGAAATATTTAAAACCTTAGAGGCTACTCCAGAAGAAATTCTACCCAATTCAAAAAGTTTTACCAATGAGCTTATTTTCATTTCTGATTCAAAATCTTTAGCACTCAATCTCAATGTGTTGGCTAGAGATTCAGGATATTTAATTTGTATCATACTTTTCAATTTTTAGCATATAAACAAATATAACCAAATCATTCAAGCTTTACTTAAATCCAAAATATTTTATTTATTACCTATTTATTGATATTTGAAAACGTCTTTTCTGAATATCATTGCTATCTAATAGCTGTTATTCTTCAGAAAACCGCATTAGTAAAATCAAAATAAATTTTAAATCTCTTCGTCTTCTTCTGTTAAAATTCGATCTCTGAAAAACTTATAAGTCAGCATTTTGTAGTAAAGTTTTGCCGCAAGAAAATCTGATGATTTTTCAGCAGGATTTGGACAAAGTTCTACTATATCAAATCCAACGACATTTTTCTTTTTGAAAATAAGTTTCAGAAAATCCAAAGTTTCATACCAAAATAAACCGCCGGGTTCTGGTGTTCCTGTCGATGGTAAAATGGAAGGATCGAACGCATCCAAATCTATGGTAATAAATACATTGGACGTCATTTGGCCAATTGCATCGTCCATCCAATCTTCATATAAATCGTGAGCAAAATACGTTCTGCCTTCGTCCATATGTTCAACCTCAGATTCGTCCATGGAACGGATTCCGACTTGAATAAGATTGTTGTTTTTACTCGCTTCATGAACCGCGCAAGCGTGGTTACATTTTGAACCTTCGTAACTTGGACGTAAATCGGCATGGGCGTCGATTTGAACGACGGTTAAATCTTCAAAACTTTCTGCAAATGCGCGAATGCTACCAATAGAAACAGAATGTTCACCACCAAATAATGTAACGAATTTGTCTTGTTTAATGTAGTTTTTAGCCGTTTTGTGCACACTCTCCACCATTTTCTCAGGAGATGAATTCTCTGTAATTGGCGGCGCTAAATAAATTCCTTTCTTATAAACTTCAGACCGGGTTTCAATGTCGTAAAGTTCCATGTTTTCTGAAGCTTCTAAAAAAGCTTCCGGACCTTTGTCTGCACCTTTTACCCAAGAACTTGTCCCATCATAAGGCACAGGAATTAAAACAATTTTTGCTTCGTCAATTCCGGCATATTTGGCAGAAATCCCGGCATAGTTTCTTTTAGCTGTCATGATAACCTAAAATTTTTAATAAATCTTCACTTTTTTGTTGTTCACTAAATAATTTGACAGACATCTGTCCGTCTTTATTTTTATCTATCAAGATATGTTTTGGACTCGGAATTAAGCAATGCTGTAGTCCACCAAAACCACCAATAGTTTCTTGATAAGCACCGGTATTGAAAAAACCGATGTACAGCGGATTTTCCTTTTCATATTTTGGTAAATAAATCGCATTCATGTGCTGTTCAGAATTGTAATAATCATCGCTATCGCAAGTTAAACCGCCTAGTAAAACACGTTCGTATCTGTCGTTCCAGCGATTGATGGCCAACATGATGAAACGTTTGCTAATTGCCCATGAATCTGGCAAAGTAGTGATGAAAGATGAATTGATCATATTCCATTTTTCACGGTCATTTTGTTGTTTTTGGTACAAAACTTCATAAATCGCACCCCCACTTTCGCCGACTGTGAAACTGCCAAATTCAGTAAAAATATGCGGCACTGGCACGTCTTCTTCTTCACAAGTCAGCTTGATTTGGTTGATGACTTCGTCTACCATATATTTATAATCATAGTCGAAATACAGTGAGTTTTTGATAGGAAATCCGCCACCAATATTCAAACTGTCCAAACTCGGACAGATCTTTTTTAAACGGGTGTAAACTCGCAAACATTTCTGTAATTCGTTCCAATAATAAGCCGTATCGCGTATGCCAGTATTGATGAAAAAATGCAGCATTTTCAATTCAACTTGATCATTGTTTTTGATTTGATCTTCGTAAAACGGTACAATATTTTTGTAACCAATGCCTAGTCTGGAAGTGTAAAACTCAAATTTTGGCTCTTCTTCGGAAGCGATTCTAATACCAATTTGAAAATCTTCATTTATATTTTTGGTCAACAAATCAATTTCTTCATAATTATCAATAACCGGAATGCATTTTCTGTGTCCGTTATTGATTAGTTTAGAAATATTTTTGATGTATTGGTCGCGCTTGAAACCGTTACATATTACATAAGTATTGTCATTGATTTTCCCTTTTCTTTTTAAATCTTCTACGATATCTATATCAAAAGCTGAAGAGGTTTCAATATGAATATCATTTTTTAAGGCTTCATTCAAAACATGTTGAAAATGGGAGCTTTTGGTACAATAGCAATAATTGTATTCTCCTTTGTAGTTGTGTTTTTCAATCGCTGTGCCAAACCATTTTTTGGCACGCTGTATGTTTTCTGAAATTTTAGGCAAATATGTGAATTTCAGTGGTGCACCGTATTCCCGAACCAAATCCATCAAATCAATGTCATGAAATTTGAGTTGATCACCATTAAGCTGAAATTCTTCTTGCGGGAAGTCGTAAGTTTGACTAATGAGGTCAATATATTTTGTATTCATTTAAATAATTTATAGGGATGAAAATAAAAAATTTATCTGTGAATGAATACTTGATTCAGATTTTAAAAAATCCAAATCTGAATTTTCTAAAAATAAATTCAAAAATTTATGCCCTATTGTGTTGAATTCCAAGATTAATTAATTGAAGTTTTTTTCTTCAGTTTTTATTTTAAAAAGGTTTTGAATAAAGTAACAAAAATTCACCAACAAAGTATTTTCAACTTGAACTTCAAAGCGAAAACACCCCATCAAAGCCTCCTTTAAAACGAATACAAAATAATGTTATTTTTATTTATGAAAAAATAGCTAAGTTGTTAAATTTACAACAAGCCAAGATTAATTATTTCTTGTTTGGTCAATTGGCGCATTCTGCCGCGTGGCAAGTCTTTTTTGGTCAGCCCGCCGTAA
>JBHEPM010000063.1:0-9276 GCA_046260295.1 Psychroflexus sp. | reverse complement strand
CCGCCGTAAACCACGCGGTCTAATTTAACAACTTCGTAGCCCAGTTTTTTGAAAACTTTCTGAACAATATGCGCTCTTTGGCTTTTCAATTCTATCCCAATATTCTTTTTAGATTTGTTGGTAACGTAAGATGCGTCTTCAACTTTCACAGGATAACCTTCTATCAAAACGCCATCTTTAATTTGTTGTAAATGTGGATAATCTAAATTTTTATTCAATTCCACATCATAAATCTGTCTGATTCCATGTTTCAGATTAGCCAATTTTTTTGCTAAAGTACCATCATTGGTGAGTAAAATTAAACCTAAAGCACTTGTGTCAAGTTTCCCAACTGGTTTCACTTCTGCTTTGGTTACTTTTGAAGCTAAATCCAAAACCGTCATATTATTGTTATCATAACTTCCGGTGGTGTACACACTTTTAGGTTTGTTGAGCAACCAATATTCTTTAGGTTCAGGGTTGATTCGTCTGCCGTCGAATTTCACTTCGTCATCCAGCTTCACTTTATAACCCATTTCTGTAATCACTTTGCCGTTGACTGTAACACTTCCTGCAGAAATATAAATGTCTGCATCTCTTCTGGAGCAAATGCCAGAATTGGCAATATATTTATTCAAACGCATTCCAGCTGAAGGATCTTTTATTTGCGTGTCAACTTTCGCATCTTTCGCTTTTTTGGAAGCTGGTTTACGCGATTTAGACGCCGGATTTTGTCTTTGTTTAGATTTTTTTGAATCCATTCTAATCAATTTTTTGCAAAGTTAGGTTTTATTCGCTGAAGTTGTTGATTTAAGCTGAATTAAAAATTTTAAGCTTCAAGTAGAGTAAATTTACGGTTTTCCCGTAACTATTTTACGGTCGAACCGTAATCCTGTTCTTTTTATCAGACTTAAATTTGTTCTGTAAATTATTATCACTACAAGATGAAGGCGATAAATCAACAACTTAAAATCTGCAAAGAGATTCTCACTCCACTTTTGAAAGCTGCTGGATTCAGTAATGACGAGCAAATTTGGTGGAAATCTTATGATGATTTTTCGCTGGTGTTGAATATTCAGAATTATTGGTGGAGCACAGATGATCAAGTTGATTTCAGAATCAATCTCGGTCTGATGATTCCTCCGATTAAAAATGCTGAAGTCCATAAACCAGAATTGACAGATTTGGCAGTTTGTGTATCCCAAGATTGTTTTTTGTCAGAAGATAGACAATTTCATAAATTCAAAAACAGCATTGGTTACACCATTAAATCTGGAGATGCTTACCAAAAAGTTTCGGAATACATTAAAAAGGATTTGATAGAAGAAATTCTCCCTAAGTTCTTCAACCAAAACACCCTAGAAGAATGCATCAACTTTTATAAAGACGTGCCATTTTGGAACAACCGCTTGGAAAGATTAATTTTAGAACAAAAATTTAAATCCATGAGAAATATGGCATGTTAAAATGATTTCGTTTTTTTTGATTAAAATTGCAGTATGGAATGGTATTAGCTATTTGGATAATATCAATATTTTTACAATAAAAAAAAACTAAAAATGCGTTCACTTAAAATTTTTGCCACACTTCTTATAGCGCTTTCTATATTTTCTTGCGGAGACAATAAAAAAAACGATTCCTATAAAGCAGAATCTTCAGGAAACATTAATCAATTATCAATTGTAATCACCAATGAAGCTTGGCAAGATTCAATCGGTGAAACGATTCGCGAAATTTTCGCAGCCAATGTAGATGGACTTCCGCAACAAGAGCCACTTTTTGCATTGCGGCAAATCCCACCAAAAGCTTTCACAGGATTTGCTAGAAAAAACAGAACATTCCTAAAAGTAGAACAAGCCAAAACCACAATTCATAAAGTCCTAAAAGATTCATTTGCCAAACCACAAATCGGTATTTTGGTCGGTGGTTCAAACGATGAAGCGATTATCAAAACATTACAAGAAAACGCAAAGGATTTTATTACAAAATTTCAAGAAACTGAAATTGAGGAAAAGCAAAGACGGATGAGGAAATCACCTAAAAGCACGGATGTCATTCAAAAAGAATTGGGTGTTTCTATGCTTTTTCCCTCTGCTTATCGATATGCTAAACAAGAAGATGGTTTTTTCTGGATGCGAAAAGACATTCAAAATGGCAGCATGGAACTGCTTGCCTACGCAGTCCCAACTTCCACTATAGAAAAAGGTGGCGACATCATTGAAAACGTCATCAAAATGAGAGATTCTATCGGAGAAAAGCATATTCCTGGACCAAATGAAGACAGTACACACATGATTACCGAAGAAGCTTACGCACCATATATTTCTGAAACAAAAATTGATGGAAAATTCGCTTACGAAGTGAAAGGCACTTGGGAAGTGAAAGGTTTTTTTATGGCTGGTCCATTTTTGACTTACGCGATAAAAGACGAAGAAAAAAACCGATATGTAATTTTAGAAGGTTTTGTTTTCAAACCTTCGTCTTCAAAACGAAATCAGATTTTTGAAATTGAATCGATATTAAAATCAGCTAAATTTACAGATTAAGGTTTTCAAATTTTTGCTTGTAGTTTTATAAATTAATTCAGCTGAAATAACTAATTGCAAAATGCCGTTAAGAAAACAAAATTTATTTTTTCTTATATTACGCTGTGATTGATTTGCATAGTCCCGAAACTTAGAGAGAAATCATAAACAAGGAAATAGCTCCAAGTCTCGGAGGTGGAATAAATGCGCTAAATAGCGTTATTTGATGTTTAAATTGTATAGTTGTTATTCAAAGGATACAACTTCATAATCTGTTGTGTAACTTCCCGTGACTTCCCATTCTTCACTTGAGCCACCGCCAGAAGCTTCTAAAGCAGTAGCTTCAATTGTAAAAGATACTTGACTTTCAGTAATATCGAGTTGAATTTCGTTACCATCTTGTGTATCAACAACTATTGCATTACCATCTGCACCTCCCATTTGAACTGTCACATCCTTAAACAAAACACCATCAACTGTTCCGGGAATTGTTTGGAAATCAAATTCATAATTGCCACTCACTAAGAAATCTTCACTGCTATCGACTTTGAAATCGAAACTTACATAATCACCTTGAGAACCACCTGTAAAAACCGCTGAACTTTCGTCAAAAGTTACTCCAGGAGGAACAATTTGAAGTCTGTATTTGGTAATTCCTGAATCTGTACCTTCATCTGAAATATAGGCATTTCCAAATTCGTTATCAGCATCAAAATCGAAAACAAATTCTCCATCACCATTTCCGTTACCGTTGCCGTTTCCATTATCATCTGAAGCGGAATCGTCATCACTGCTACAAGCAACCAAAGCAATAAAGCTAAATATCAAAAAAACATTCTTCATAAATTGTTTAGAATTCATAATCATAAATTTTAGGTTATAATTTCAAATTTAACTAATCAATTCGGCTTCTCTATAGCATTTTGACAAGCTTGTATAATTGGAAAGCAAGCTTACATAAGTCAACAAAAATCATGTATATATTTAAAAAAGTATTTAAATTCTGGGCTTTTTCCGGTTCGCTTTCTTTTCAGAATGTTGCTTTTTCTTTTTTAACCGTTTGAGTTTTGCCGCTCTGGAAGGTTTGGTCTTAATGCGTTTTCTTCTTTGCTTCAAAGCAGATTGAAGCATTTTCAAGAATTTTTCAACAACCAATTTCTTGTTCTTGTGTTGACTCCTAGTTTCGGCTACGCTGAGTTGAAGTTGTTGATCTTTATTTAGTTTTGCGCTTAATTTTTCTTGAAGACGATTTTTTTGGGATTCAGAAAAAACTTCTGATTTTGCTAAATCCCAAATCAGAATGACTTTGGTTTCAGTTTTGTTGACGTGTTGACCACCAGGACCGCCACTTAAAGCCGTTTTGAATTCTATTTCTTTTAGAATTTCATCTTGATCAAACATTGACTTTGCCTTGGTGTTCCGGTTTCAGCAGGTCTATGACGGTTTTTACAGGATTGAAAGTTTCTGCAGGAACTTCTACAAAAACGGTGTTCCAAAATGCCATGCCGCCATTCCAAAGTCCCGGAAGTTCGAGAGCTTTCACTGCTGTTCCTTCTATATATTTTTCTGCAATAAAACCTTTGTCCGGATCTACATATTCTTGCAAATTGAATGTTTCTCCTTTGTAATTTTTGATGCCACAAACAATATCCACTGGATTGAAATGCGTGGAATTTGCCAAATGGTCTTGTTGGCTTTTTCTAGACAAATCGATTTGCGATTTTTCTACAATTTGTAATGAAATTGAATCATCATTATTCTTGATCCAAAACGGCCCACCACCTGGTGCACCTTCATTTATAACCATACCACAAACACGAATTGGTCTGTTTAGCACTTTTAAAATTTGCTCCGTATCTTCAAATTTGCAAAAAACATTTAATTTATTTTTTAAGAAATCTACTGCTTGTTCTTTTAAATCATAAGTAGGATTCTTTTGCAACTGATGTATAAGATCGAAATTTTTATTCTGAAGCTCAATAAGAATACCTGCCAGAACTTTCTTGTGGTAATTGGATTCTGAATCGGTTTTGCCTTTCGTACGTAGTGAAACATTGTCTATGTTTTTGATAAACACCAAATCCGCCTCTACATTGTTCAAATTTTCAATTAAAGCGCCATGACCAGCTGGTCTGAGCAATAATTCACCATCAGATTTTCGAAATGGTTGATTCTCAAAATCTACGGCAATGGTATCGGTTGCAGGATTTTGAAATGAAAAATAAACATTGAATTCTACTCCGGTTTCAGCTTCGACTCTTGGTTGAATTTGTTTCAATTCAGATTCAAATTTATCTAAATGATTTTTAGAAATGGTAAAATGTAAATTTGCCACACCTTCATTTGCAGCATATTTTGAAGCTTCATAGAAGTGTTCTTCAAAAGCTGTAATCTTATCCTTGCCATAATCGTGAAAAACGATAAGACCTTTAGGTAATTGTGAAAGCCCGAAAGCTTCTGGGGCTAACATTTGGTCGACCAACTGAAGCATTTTTTCGCCTTCAGGCAAGTTATCAAAATTGTCTTTAGAAGATTTTAAGTCGTTATAAATTTCATCATAAAAAGGTAAATGGTTTATGTTTTCAAAAAAGTCTTTTAATGGTGAAAATTCTGAAGATTCGATGAAAGTATCAATGTCTTGATTAGATTTTGGAAATTCTTCCAGAAAACAGTGAAGTAGTTTAAACATTCTAGAAGCAGCTCCACTTGCTGGAACGAATTTTAAAGTTTGTAAATCACTTATTTCAAAAACTCGTGCAAATTTTTCTTTTTCAGCACTGTTGAGTTGAAAAATACCGTTGCCAATTGTGGCAGGATTGACGATTTCCAAAGTAGGAAATCCATTTTTGAAATGTTTTAAATCTTGCTCAATTTTAGTTTCTGTTAAGTTGTGCTTTTTGAGTTGTTCTAAATCTTTTTGGAGAAATTTCATCTTTGGTAATTGTTTATAGATGTTCAATAATTGATTGGGCTTGTGCAATTCTTTGGTTTAGGTTTCCTTTTACAACTGCATAAGGCAGATTATTTTTTTTCAAAACTTGTTCAAATATTTTAAACATTTCTAATCTTTCATCAGGTTTGTCACGCAAATCATCTTCCACCCAGGGTGTGTCTACATAGGTTAAAAAATAAAAATCATAATGATGCTGAAATGCGTACTTCTTTAAAGTTTCATTTTCAAAATTATCATAGTAAACCGACCCGTAAACATAAGTTTGCAATAAATTAGTATCGCAAAATAACAAATTTTTAGCAATTTCAGCCTTTTCATTTTCCCATTTCATTTGGCCTTTTGCAATCGGAATTAAGTCTTTTTCTTCACAGATTTTAGCAGAATTATCGTATTTATTTTGCAAATATTCTCTTGCAAATTCTGGCACCCATTCTGTATTATAAACTTCTGCTAAGTTTTTTGCCAAGGAAGTTTTTCCCGAAGATTCAGGACCAAAAAGTACTATTTTAGTAAGTTTTGTTTGGGTTTGTATAAGTTTTTCTTCCATGCTAAATATCCATATACTGCAATAATAGTAAAAAGTAAATATTGAAAAGACGTAAAACTTAAACCTTTATAATAATATAATGGAATTGAAATCAAATCGCCGATGACCCAATAAATCCAGTTTTCGATGCGTTTTTTGGCCATGAGCCACATGCCAACGAAAAATATAGCAGTGGTAACTACATCGGTATAAGTGACCCAACCATCCCATTTATCGAAGATTTCATAGATGAAAGCAACAAAAATCATGGTTGATATAAAAATAATCAGCGACCACCAGTGTTCCCTTTTTGTAGCTTTCGTGATTGGAATAAAGTGGTCTTCGTCCACTTTTCTTGTCCAAATATACCAACCGTAAACGCTCATTACAAAATAATAGGCGTTGATCATCATATCGCCCAACAAACTGTATTCATATAGAATATAAACAAAAATAAGGGTGCTGATAATTCCGGTTGGAAAAACCAAAATATTGTCTTTTTTGGAAAATAATACACTCAAAAATCCAAACACAATGGCGATAACTTCCAAAATGATAAAATGAAGTGGCGTGTTTTGATATTCAGAAAAAATCCAATCGATTATTTCAGTCATGGTTTTGGTTTATTGTATCGAATATTTTCAAATTACAACACACAAAGTTAGGTTAATATCTGAGGGATTTGAAAAAAATAGTTATAAAAACTCTATCTTTGTTAGGTCTGAATTATAGTTTAACGATTAAGCTACATTAGTATGATTTGAGTTCAACTTTGTTAAAATCTTAAAGTGAAAATCTTCAACCTTATCCCAATTATGTTTTTGCTTGTTCTTACAGCTTGTAAAAACGAAATCTCTAGTAAAGAATCGGGTTCAGATTCAGAAAAACTTTATGTCTCTTCTGTAACCGATGTCAATACGCAAGAGCCATTTCACGAAGTGATGTTTCAACGCGAAAATGAACTTTACAAATATGATTTATGGAGTAAAGACACAGCTTATTCTGAAACAGAAATCGAAAAACTGAGGCATCAAGACAGTATTTTGTTTAGTAATGAAGACAAATTGTTTTTTGTAGAGGCTTATTCTCTGTATAAAGATTTTGTATTGTTTTATGATAATACTCATCTTCAATCTTTTGTAGAAATTTCCAAAGGACAGGAGCTAGACAAAGAAGAGTTTACATCTTTAGCAGAAGGGAATCAGTTTTCTACAGAAATACCAAAGCTAAAAACACCAAATTCAGCTTTTGAAATTCAAGAATTCATTTCGTTTCAGAATCAAGAAATCACGTTTTTATGGGAATATTATTATGCAGAAAAGCTCACGCATACAGAAACAGAAACTGTCCCTTATCAACTTTTTGAGGTTGAAAATCAGCTTTTTATTGTACCATCTACACAAGATAATCCATATCCAATTTACCATGTAAGAAGTGCTGAGAAAAACACAATAGAATTGACCTATTTCACAGATTTTGAACCTATCACAAAAACATATTCTGCTACAAATTCAACCTTAAAAAACTCAACTTCAAATTATAGTTTATGTAGGGATGGCTACCAAAGTATTTATTATGTAGGAGAAGATGTGCGTTATGCTAAAGGTTTGGAGCATTTGAAAACATATTTAGATTCTGATGCGCCTACAGCTAAAAATGAGGGTTACATCAATTTGCATTTTACAATAAACTGTGAGGGAGAGGTTGGTCGTTTTGGTTTAGAATTACTCAATAAAGATTATAAGCCTACCGACTTTAATCCAGAACTCATTCAACATGTTATTGAAAAAGTAAGAGAAGTAAATGATTGGGATGACCTTGACTTGGTTTCTCATAGAGGAGCTAGTGATGTAAGGATGTTTTTCTTGATAAAAATTAGAAATCAAAAAATTGTAGACGTATGTCCTTAAAGATTTTTAGTGTAGGAATGCTAGTCTGTATTTGTTTTGCTTGTGCAAAGGTTGACAAAAATAAGCTTCAAGACAAAACTTCATCTAGCTTGAATTTGGAAGATGTAGACAGCAGTTCTTCAGCTTTCAAAAAATTAAAAATTGACAAAAGCTTCGGAGAAGAATATATCGATTTTTCTTATAATTTTGAACAAACTTCACTATTTAAGAGACATCTGAATACCATTGGCTTATTGATTGACTCCTCAAATTCTGAATATATCAGGCGTTTTTCTTATTCATACAAAAAGGCTGGAGAACACGAAAAAGCCATGAAAATACTCAATCTTTCATTAGAATCTGAAAATGAAATATCAGCAAAGCTAAACAATTTAGATTATGCTGCTTGGAATTATCTTTATTTTTATCGGGACTATGAAAATACGATTAAAACAGTTGATGATATTTTAGAGCTTACACATAATGATTTAGGAATAAGTTGTCATGGTGAAGCTTGCTTATTGCTGAAAGGGCAAGCACTTTATCGTTTAGGCAAATATGAAGAAGCTATTCGTGTATTTAGCGATTATCAACAAAACGAAACTAAACAAGGTTTTGATTCTATGGATAATTTTCTCATCGTTTTTTACAAGGCTATTTGCTTATCTAAGTTAAAACAATATGATACTGCAATTTCTTATTTCTCACACTTAGTAGAAGGGCATCCTAGTGCTGAAGTATCTTATCAACTTGCCAAGTTGTATTATTTAACATCTGATTTTGAAAATTCGAAAATCCACCTACTCCAAGCCGAAAGTGCCTTAGCAGAAGGTTTTACCTTTAAAGAACCTTATTTTGAAAGATTTGATAAAGTTTTTCAATATCAGATTGAAAATTTGAAGCAAAAACTAGAATAGTTTATTTTGAAATATTTTGTAAATTAAAAGTGCAATTTATAATCTTGATTTGTTGTATTAAATATTTATGAATTTTAGCAAAATTTGATTATTCAACAAGCAAGTTTTTTGAGGAGTCCAAATTTCACTCTCGGAAGTTTACTCACATTAATTAACTTTGATATTTCAATAGCAAATGAAATAAAAACACTGGTTGACCTTCCTGTACTACTCGTAAAAAGATATTCATTTGAAACTGGTACTAGACGATTTTTTGAATATAAAGTTTTCGACACTTTTAATGAGATAAAGCAAGCTGAAGGAGTCATTGACGGCTACATTAACTTGGTTTTTGAAGATTTAAAACTTTCTGAAATAAAAAAGAGATCAAAGGATTACTCTTCTAATGTCTTCGTATTATATAAAAATTCAGCTCAAATAAGAAATGAGGTTTTCATGATTCTTAAGTTTGATAGGCTATTAGAAAAAAATCAAGATGATATAAATG
>JBHEPM010000062.1:0-12898 GCA_046260295.1 Psychroflexus sp. | reverse complement strand
TCTGATGATAGTAAATCTAAGTAAATTTGATAAAAAGCTTTGTAATTATCAACAAAATCGTTTTTGATAATCAGATTTTGAATTTTGATAAACAATTGCTTGAAAGCAAATAAATATTCCAACTGTAAGCGGTTATTTTCAAAACTCGGTTTTAGAATTTCTATCATTTGCAAACAATCTGAAATAAAACCTTCAATTTTTTCTGGGGTTGAACCAAAGCAAATTTGCATTAACGTTTGAAAATCTGGATCAAATTTTTGGCAATATTCAAAGAATTCAGCTTTGCTTTGAAAGATTAAATTTCCTTGGGTAATGTGTTTTTTTATATCAAAAAAAGCAGTTTGATAAGCTTGTTTAAACATCGGATGACCACAAATTTCCAGAATAGTTTTGAAATACAGCTTGTCTTCTGGCTGTGTTTTAAATTTGATAATCGCCTCAAAACAAGTGGCAAAAGTGGTTTGTCTAAGCGGCAAACCCATTGTTACATTTGCTTTGGAAATGTTGTCTGGAAGCGCATTTAAAATAGGTTGAAGCAAGGTTTCATCACCCAAAACCAAAGCTGTTTTGTCTATGTCTGAATTTGACATTTCAGAAAGTAAATCTCCAACCAATTTGGCTTGCCCAATCTTCTTAGCAACACCATAATTTTTTATGTGTTTGGTTTCTAAAAAGGTTTCACAAGAAGCTTGAAGCGGCTGTTTTTGGTAGTATTTCCAAGATTTAGCATAGTTCCTGATAAATTTTCCAGCTTGATTATTTTTCAATAAATGTGCATCAATATCCCAGAAAACTTGACCGCGATTGGAATTGAGAACTTTTTGAAAAATTTGTTCCTCACAAGTATTCAAAGCATTGAATCCTACAAAAACTAAATCTTCTTTGTTTTGCTGGAGAAAAGTCTCGATTCGGTTTGCAGCTTGATTATAAGCCATGCCTTGATAAGCTTTGTTTTCTTCAGATAAAACTGATTTTAAACCTTCATAATATTTTGGTAATTGATACCAAAAGTCTAAGTAATTTTCAACAATTTCGGTTTTTATTGGCGATTTTGACCAATGTTCAATGTCTTTTATGTCTTTTAAATTCCCAAAAAACTGTTTAGCATCAATCTGATGTCGATCTATTTCGTTGAAATCGTGGACAATGGTTTCTGCCCAAGTGTAAACATGATCGAAACTTTCTTGTTGATTCGGATCGGTAAAATCTTGGTAAACTTTATAGAATTCAAAAACCGTCTCCAAATGATTTATGATTTGCGAGCCTGAAAGTCTTTCTACAAATTCTTCTATACTTTCAATTTTTGGCAGGAAGAAGGTTTCACTCTGCGATTGGCAAAGTGATTTTTTGAATGCGTTTGCGGCTCTACGACTAGGAAGTACAAAAATATGTTTACTGAGATCTTTTTCCTCATGAAGATCGACCACTTGCTGGATAAAACTTTTCATAGTTTCAAAAATAAAAAAAGCACCCCAGATTGGAGTGCTTTTTCAGTTTATATTTCAAGTGGTTTATTTCACCAAGTTAATTTCAACTCTACGGTTTTCAGCTCTTCCGCTTGCAGTATTGTTGTCTGCAACTGGCTTCTCTTCTCCATAACCTTTTGAAGAAAGTCTGAATTCTTCCACGCCATTTTCAACTAAGAAAGTTTTTACTGAAAGCGCTCTTGCTTCAGATAATTTCATGTTGTTGTTTGCGCTACCAACACTATCGGTATGACCTTCTACAGTAAATTTAGCATTAGTATATTCATCAAGAATAGCGATAATTGCCTCTAAAGCTTCTTGTGAATCTTGTGTAATTGTAGTTTTTCCTGTGTTGAAGTTTACGGTTTTAGCATAATCGTTCAATTCGTTCTGAACTTCTTCAGTCACTTCAGGACAGCCATTATTTGCTTTTGTTCCAGCTACTTCAGGACACATATCGTCTTTATCTAATACGCCGTCACCGTCAGAATCTGGGTAAGGACAACCATCGTTAGCTTCTGGACCAGCTTCATTTGGACAGTCGTCATTTTTATCTGCTACGCCGTCTTTATCTGAATCTGGACAACCATTCATCATTTTTGAACCAGCTTCTTCAGGACATTCATCATTTTTATCAGCTACGCCATCGCCATCTGAATCTGGACAACCATTAAATTCTTCGCTTCCTGCTTCTGTTGGGCATTCATCTTCTTTGTCAGGAATTCCGTCACCATCTGTATCAGGACAACCGTTGAACTCTTCTAAGCCAGGTTCGTTTGGACATTCATCATTTTTGTCGTAAATGCCGTCTCCGTCAGAATCTGTGCCGCCGAAAGAAAATGTCACACCTGCTGAATGTTGAAAATAATCTAAACCAGACTCTTCAAAAGCAGTTTTGTAAGATGTTTTGATAGTTAAGGCAAGATTATCATTGAACCAAAAATTCAAACCTAAATCTGAATCGAAAGTTGCTTCGCCACTATCATCTATCCAATAATAACCCGCTCCTACGCCTAAATATGGATCTATGACATTAGAATTTAATAAATTTTTGAAATTAAATTGAACGCCGGCACCCAAATTATAAAAGGTCAAATCGTCTGCTGTTACATCGCCCAACTTGTCAATATTATTAACAGAACCACTCAATCTTGCAGAGAATCCATCACCAACGTATCTCATAACTTCTAAATTTGAGAATGCTGGAACGAAATTCCAATGATCGCCTACGTTTGTGAAATCACTAAAAAGCGAGCCACTAGAATATTCTCCAGGTACATTTCCATTATCTGTCGGGTAAAAATCAACCGCATTTGTACCAATAAAAACAGCCCAAGGGTTATTTTCATCTTGTGCCTGTGCTGAAAATGCAGCTAGCAGTGTACACACTAAAAAAGTAATTTTACTTAAATGTTTCATATCTTTAATTTTATGTCAATAATTAACAAATGTATCATTTATATAAATATTGGAGCCATGTTTTAAATTATTTTTAAATCTTCACCTATTTTGATAAATGCAGAAATAGCTTTGTCCAAGTGAGATTGCTCATGTGCAGCAGAGAGTTGAACTCGTATTCTCGCTTTCTCTTTTGGGACGACAGGAAAAAAGAAGCCAATCACGTAAACTCCTTCTTTCAAAAGCCTTGCAGACATTTCTTGAGCAAGTTTAGCATCATACAACATCACTGGTACAATGGCAGATTCGCCATCGATAATATCGAATCCTGCAGCTTGCATTTTAGTTTTGAAATATTTTGTGTTTTCTGTCAGTTTTTTTCTTAAAGTGTTATCATTTTCTAAAATCTCAAACACTTTTAAAGAAGCACCTACAATTGATGGTGCTAAAGAGTTAGAAAATAAGTATGGTCTTGAACGTTGTCTGAGCAATTCGATTATTTCTTTTTTTCCAGTGGTGTAACCGCCCATTGCGCCACCTAAAGCTTTACCTAGTGTTCCTGTGATAATGTCAACTCGACCTAAAACATTTTTTTCTTCTAATGTACCGATGCCATTTTCGCCAATGAAACCTGTGGCGTGACATTCATCAATCATTACCAAAGCTTCGTACTGTTCGGCTAAATCACAAATTTCATCTAGTGGGGCAACCAATCCATCCATTGAAAATACCCCGTCAGTCACAATCAAAATATTTCTAGCGCCATTTTCTTTGGCTGATTTCAACTGTTTTTCTAAATCCGACATATCGCCATTTTGATAACGATATCTAGCGGCTTTACAAAGTCTCACACCATCGATAATTGACGCATGATTTAGCGAATCTGAAATAATCGCATCGTTTTTAGTCAACAATGGTTCAAAAATACCGCCGTTTGCATCGAAACATGCGGCATACAATATTGTGTCTTCTGTGTTATAAAAATCGGCTATTTTATGCTCTAGTTGTTTATGAATGTCTTGCGTGCCACAAATAAATCTTACGCTTGACATCCCAAATCCATGCGAGTCTAAAGTGTCTTTTGCAGCTTGAACAACTTCAGGATGAGAGGACAGTCCCAAATAATTGTTGGCACAAAAGTTCAAAACCTTCTCGCCAGAATCCAAGGTGATTTCTGCACCTTGTGGCGAAGTGATAATGCGTTCTTTTTTGAACAAACCATCATCCTTAATATTTTGAATTTCGTCTTTGAGTTGTTTTTTAAACTGATCTGAATACATATCTTTTTATTTTTTTACAAATTTAAACAAACTTTACGTCTATATTTTCGTTGATGTAAACGAGTATTTTTTTCTGTACTTTATAACCTAAATCTTCCAAAGCTTCAGCATACAATTCTATTTGAAACTTATGAAAATCTGAAGATTCACCGGTCTTGTAATCTATAATCACAGCCTGTTCACCTTTGAGGCAAACTCTATCTGGTCGGATAATTTCGCCACTATAACTTATGTCTCGTTCGTTAAGAACTTCCCAACTTTGACCATAATAATTTTTCAAATCAGGATGGTGAACGATGTTTTGGAGCATGATTTCAATATTTTCATTTTCTGAAATTTCAACCAAACCTAAATCAATATGTTTTTGAATACTTTTTTGAATATCGCTTTCCGTTTGGATTTCAGCTAAAACAGAATGCATCATATTTCCCTTTTGAAGTGCATCTGTATTACTGTCTTGCCAAATTTTTCCAGCTGTTGTGACCAAATCCACATTCAGATTTTTGGATTTGGGATGAAAATGAATTTTCAAATTCTGACTTTGCGTTTCCTCTGTTTTATATTCTGGCACAGAACTTTTTCCAAATTCATAATTTCTATCGGTTTCTATCGGTAAATTTTTATGTTCCAAATACATCATCAATAGTCCACAATAAGTCGTCGGTTTTATCTTTCCATCTTTATTTCTGTCGTCTTCGGAAAGGATAAACATTTCTTCTGAAGCTCTTGTCAAAGCGACATATAGCATGTTGATGCTTTCCATTTCCAAATTTTTCAACAAGGATTCGTATTCAAGTTTGTAATCTTCAGTTTCAATATTTTTGGAAGGTTTTGTGACCAAGCCAAAAGGCAGTTTAAATTCCGACGGTAATTTCACCCAAAAATGGCTATTGTTTGTGTAATCGGTCTGTTCTTTAGCATAAGGAAAAATCACAACCGGAAATTGCAATCCTTTGCTCTTATGAATAGTCATGATTTGTACTGCATTTTTACTTTCCGGCGCAACAATGCTTTTTTTCTGAGATTGAACTTCCCAATATTTCAAAAAGGAAGACAAGTCTCCTTGTTTTTTTTGAGTAAACGCAAAGACTTCATCCAAGAAAAATTGCAAATAAGCATTGGCGTTATTGCTAAATTGAAAGGTAGACAGAGCATATTCTATAGCATCATAAAGTGGCAAGGCATGAAAATGTTCTATGCGAAAATCGTAATCCAGTTTGCGAATTTCTTCCCAAAACCCTGTGGACGATACTTTCAGGATTTGTTGTAATTTCAAAAATCTATTATCCTCTAAATCTTCCTTCTTAGACAACAAATAGTCAGCAATTTTCAATTTAGCTTCATTGTCTTGTTCCAAATCTATAGCTTGCATCAGATTCACCAAAAACTGAACTTTTTCATCAGATTGAATCAATAAAGTTTCTGAAGAAATAATGGGAATATCTTGTTCATTCAAATATTTTGCAACCGCAACGCCTTGGTCTTTTTTCCTTACTAAAACGCAAATATCTCCAAGTTGAAATCCCTGTATACGCTTCTGTTGTATAATATTGAAAACCTCTTCAGGATAAGCCTCATCACGATCTTCATTATTTTCAACGTCTAAAAATTTGATATTCACAAAACCCTGACTTTCCCTGGCGATTTCTTGCGAAACGCTTTTGCCAGAAAACAAATTTTTAAGCTTATCATAACTCAACTGTTCTCCGATTAGATTGAAAAATGCATTGTTGAATTCAACCACAGTGTGACTACTTCTATAATTGGTTTCCAAAATTTTTAAATTTGACGAAATGGCAAAAGGCGATTTTCCGTCAGATAAATCGATAAATTGGAGCGCATCTCCACCACGCCAGGCATAGATAGATTGTTTGGCATCGCCTACCAAAGTTAAAGTTCCCGGATTTTGATCATCGAAAATAGAGGCCAGCGCATTTTCTAAAAGTGGAATTAAATTATCCCATTGTCGCCGAGAGGTATCCTGAAATTCATCGATAAAATAATGTTGGAATTTTTCGCCCAAACGTTCAAAAATAAAGGGTGCGGGTTGTTTTTTAATTTCGTTGCTTATTTTCTTGTTGAAATCTGAAATCAACAAAATATTCCTTTCGGTTTTGATGTTTTCTATCTCATCTTTTACAGCACTAACCAAAGATAACTGCGTGATATTTTTATAAATTTTGTTGTAAAAATTAAACTGTTGCAATAAAATTCTGCTTTCATAGAAATTTCTAACAACAGTATCTTTCAAAGCAAAAATCAGCATCTTCAAATCCTCATCCAGTTTTTTTGTGACGTGGGTATTTTCATCTTCAATTTCAGCTTGCCATTTCGCATCAAATTTTATGTTGAAATCTTTTTGTTTAAGTTTATCAAAATACTTAGGAATAGAACCTCTTGTATAATGCTTATATTCAATTTGTTGCGTGGATAATTTTTGTAAGAAATCATTACCGATTTTAGCCAAATCATTCTCAATAGTTTCAGTATGCTTCCGAATTTTATTTTTAGTGCTTTTGAAATCCTCCAAATCAAAATCCTGAAAAGCAGCAAGAAAAGGTTCATCTTTTTCATTCAAAATCAACTTGGAAGCTTCAAAAATATCAAGAGAAATGTTGCCACTTTTATCGTCATTGACTTTTTCAAGTGCAAAATCAACTAGAATTTCCGTGAGTAATTCGTCCGTTCCGGCACGATCTACAACGCGTTCTACTGCCAACTCCAAAATTTGCTCAGTGTCCATTTCTATGTCAAAATTCATGGACAAACCCAAATCTTTAGCAAAAGTTCTGATGATTCTGTGAGTAAAGGCATCGATTGTAGAGACTTCGAATGCAGCATAATTCACCAACAATTCACGCAAAATTGCTTTTGACTTTTTCTGAATTTCTTCGAAGTGCAAGCCCGTGTTTTTTTGGACTTCTATCAACATTGGATTGTGATCATCTTCTTTATTTATTTTAGAAAAATCGACCAAATTATCCACAATACGATGTTTCATTTCTGCGACTGCTTTGTTGGTAAAAGTAATTGCCAAAATGTTTTGAAAAGCATTATTTTTGGGTGATTTCAACAGTAAACTCAAATACTTTTCTGTGAGTTTGAAGGTTTTACCCGAACCGGCAGAAGCGTCGTAAATTGTGAATGTGGATGAAGCGGACATGTGGAAAATTTTAGGGAAAGATATTAAATTCAAAATAGAAAAATGCGTCCTAAAAGCTTTTTTAAATTCGAATTCAACAAATCGGTTTTTCTAATAAATTAACTTAAATCTGAACAGAAACAATTTCAATTTAGGAAAGCCTCTGTTTTTAAGTAAATAATAACATGAAAATGTTTCACTTATGAAGCTTAATTTTTACATTTGAGATAAATTATTAATAACAACTAAAATACATATATTATGGCTTTTGAATTACCAGATTTAGATTACAAACACGACGCACTAGAACCACATATTGATGCTAAAACTATGGAAATTCACCATGGAAAGCATCATGCTGGTTATACAAAGAAATTGAATGCCGCTATTGAAGGCACTGATTTGGAAGGAAAAACCATCGAAAATATTTTAATCAATTTAGATTTATCTAACAAGGCAGTTAGAAATAACGGTGGTGGATTTTACAATCACAGTTTGTTCTGGAAAGTAATGTCGCCTGATGGCGGTGGTGAACCAAACGGTGAACTAGCTAAAGCAATAGATGAATCTTTTGGTTCATTTGAAGCTTTTAAAGATGCGTTTTCTACGGCTGCTGCCGGACAATTTGGCTCTGGTTGGGCTTGGCTTTGCGTTCACAACGGCGGCAAGTTAGAAGTTTGCTCAACTGCTAATCAAGACAACCCATTAATGCCAAATGTTGGTTGCGGTGGCATGCCAGTTCTTGGATTAGATGTGTGGGAACATGCTTATTATTTGAATTACCAAAACAGACGACCAGATTATATCGATGCATTTTTTAATGTTATCAACTGGGATGAAGTTTCAAAAAGATATTCTGAAAACAAATAATTTCAGAAGTTACTAAATTTTAAAAAGCCTTTTCAAAAATTTTGAAAAGGCTTTTTTTTATTAAAAACTAAAAATGAAAAGTTTGAAATTCTGAAAAATTCTAAACAAAAGCTTTACTTTAAAAATTGATTCAAAGTCTGCAAAACCTGTTCTAGCGGAATATCTTTCATCACGTTTTCGTAGGTTTTTACTTTTTTATTGCCATAAATTGAAGTTGGCAATAATGGATATTTTTCTAAATCTGGAAGAATTTGTTGTGCTTCAACTTGACCAAAAGGCGCGAAACCTGCAAATGGATGCGTCGCGCCCCAAATCGTGATGACTTCAACACCGAACATTGCTGCCAAATGTCCGTTTCCACTATCCATAGACAGCATCACTTCTAAATTAGAAATCAATTGGAGTTCTTCTTCAAAAGTGAATTTACCAGCCACTGAAATCACGTGTGGAAAATCTTTCGACAACTTTTTTAATTTTTGGACTTCCTTTTTTCCACCACCAAATAACAAAATTTGGTAATCATCATAAGTTGCCAAACCTGCCAAAACTTCTTTCATAGAAGCCAATGGATATTGTTTGGGTTTGTGTGCTGCAAAAGGTGCAACGCCAATCCATTTTTTTTGAATGTTCAATTCAGAATCTTGGCGCAAATTTTCTGATAATGGTAATTTTTCAGGTGAAATTTCTAGACTCAAATCAACTGGCAAATTCAATTTTTGAAACACATCTGCATAACGTTGATGTGTAGATTTCAATGGTTTTAGAATTTTATTTTTCGGTCGAGTTAGCGTTTTTTTTTCACCACGTCCTTTGTCAATTCTGAAATAGTCTTGACCTAGAATTTTCAAAAAACCACATAAAATCCTAGATCTTAACACATTGTGTAAATCAGCGACGCCATCAAAATTATATTTCTGCAAACTTTTCGCCAATCGCCATAATCCGGAAATGCCTTTGTGTTTTAGTTTCACGTCAGCAACCACAACATCAACATTTTCCAAATGTTGAAAAAACTTGGCAAAAAAAGCTTTGGTTAATACGGTGATTTTAAGATTTGGATAAGTAGCAAGCAATCGCTCCAACACCGGAACAGTCATCGCCACATCGCCCATGGCAGACAAACGAATCACTAAGATGTGCGCCGGTTGTTTCATTGCTATTTTTTGCTTCTCAAAACAGGATTCATCTCATCGTCATTGTACATTTTCATTTGTTTATAAACTTTCATGTACTTGTCGCCAATTTTGATATCTTCAAGCAGTTGGTCTATTGCCAAAGACAAATCTTTGCGTTGTTCCAAAAGCACGTTGAGTTTGGCTTTGCAAGCCATCTGGTGTTTTTGTGAAGCATCATCTCTGTTGGCCTCTTCGTTCATGTGGTAAATTTTTAGAGCCAAAATAGACAAACGGTCGATGCCCCAAGCCGGACTTTCTGTGTTGATTTTCGCTTCTGGTTTCACCTCAACATCCTTGAACAAATCCAAAAAATAACTGTCAATAAATTCTACAGTATCGGTGCGGTCTTGATTGGACGCATCAATTTTTCGTTTCAACACCAAAGCGTCTTCTGGCGAGATATTTGGGTCGCGAATCAAGTCTTCGTAATGCCACTGAACGGTATCAATCCAACATTTTCTGTACAATAAATGTTCGATTAAAGTCTCTTTTTTATCAAATGGATTTTTGAATTCCTGATCTACACTGTCTTTAATATGGTAAGTTTCTATAACTTGATTGAAAATTCTGTTGGCTTTTTCTGAAAACATAATCTTGGTTTTGAATTTTGACAAATATACCAAGTCATTTGGTATTTTGATAACAAGTGTTCAGAAAAGCGAGGTTTTAATTGAATTGTTTATTCAAAATAAAAACCTTCAGTTAATTTAAAACTGAAGGTTTTGAAGATATAAAGCTTAAAAATTAATGGTCTGCGTTTGCTTTTTTATGTTCCATTAAAAAATATTTATTAAAGCTTCGAACTTCTCTAGCAATTTCGTCGATTTTATCTTTTTTCATAGCAGGATCGCTCCAATTCATTGCTTCGATGACTGCATCATTTTTATCCAAAAACTCATCTCTTATTGCCATACATTCTTCAAAAGTAAGATGATTGATGCCATAAGATTTGAGCAAAACATGAAAATCTGTAATAGTTGGTAAATTATTTTTCATTTCCATTTGCTCATCTAGATAATATTTTTTCTGCTCAGGTGTGCCTTGTTCTGCCAAACCTTTATGCATAAGCTCCAAGAACATTCTATGTTTCAAATTATGGGTGAAATGCGCCTCGTTTTCTGCTACTTCTGTCTTGTAGTATTGATCCAAATCATCCAAGCTATAATCTTCATTATTCCATAAAATATCAAAGAATTCATGGCTTCTAGGGATAATTCCAGGTTGGTCAAAATTTGGTGTGTTTTTCAACTCACTTACTGCGGTCTTTTTGTCTTGATTTTGTTCTGTTTGACAGCCAAAAAAACCAAATAGAATCAATAAAAAAAAGGGAGCAAATGTTTTCATAACTTTAAATTTTACGAAATATTCAGCTGTAAAAAGTAACTTATATTTCTGATTTATGGTTATTTGCCTATAAAATTACAGATTTCAGTAGTGTTTAAAAAAGATTTTTTGTTAAAAAATTGAATTTAGAACTTTACTCAATACAAGGCAGACACCAAAATACCGACGATCATCAAAGCATAAATGATTTCTTTGATGTAAGTTTTGGTGCTTTTCAACTGAAAATAATTTCCCATAAAAATTGAAATCGGAAGGACAAAATACAAAGCGTCTTCAGAAAATTCACGTTGATTTAAAATCAAAATCACTAATGAAATTATTAAAATTACATTGAAAACACTCAAGCTTTTGCGTTGATGAAGTTTAGCTTTACTGAAAACTTTTGGCATTTGAAGCAAACCCCAGACCAGAAGCAAAACATTCAAAACCAAAAGAAATCCGTATTTAAAATTACTAAACAAACTTGTCTCCAAACTCACTTCAGGAAAAAACAAAGTATAGTCAATAAAACGATCTTCAACAATTAAAAAATAAGTGGTATGTAGCACCAAGCCAATCACAAAGCCTAAAATCGGCAGAATGAAATATCTGTAATTTTGTGAGGCGTAAAGTAAAATTGCATAATAAATTGGTAAGCTAAATAAAATGTGCCAAGGCTCCAGAATACTGGCAAAAAACAGAAAAAATCCAGCATCGAAAATTCTTTGTTTAAAAAATTTGTTGTTTTTTAAACTTACAATTCTACGCACAGCGAAAAGTAAAAAGATATAACTGATAATAAGTTTTTCTGAGCGCAACACTTCTGGAAAAGCGATGAGAAGTAGAACAAAAGCAGAAATTGTAAAAGTATGTTGTTGTTGTATTTTGTTGCGTTTCAGAATGAAATTCAACAAAAAAAGAAGCAATAAAAACACCAAGAAAACACCTGTTTTTCTGAACACATATCCACTGTCAAAATCAATGCCTATGCTGATGAAATTTTCAAAAAAAAACGCCAAACCAAAAATCAAACTCACCAAAATGTAAGCAATCGGTTTAGAATGATTAAAAAACCTTGTAATCATAGCCTAATTTGTTATTTTTGCAAGGTAAATATAATATACTTGAGATATGAAAGATTTTTTTGAAGGCATTGCATCTTTGTTTGATGATTTATTATTCTTGCCTTTGGACGCTTTACGCGAATTACAAGACGAATCTTGGTGGGCTGCTAATGGTCTGAACTGGATTTTTATTTTAGTGGTTTTCGTCGCTTTTTTATACTGGATGAAGCAGTTGAAAAATTACAATGAAAATGACCAAGAAGACCGAAGCGTCAAAGCACATCCTTTTTTGGGCAAAAATGCTGAATTAGACTAAGTCTTTGCCCAAATCTGTTCTGAAATATTTCTTATCAAAATCGATTGTATTCACGATTTGATAGGCTTTTTTCAATGCGCTTTCAAAATTATCGTCAAAAGTTGTCACGGCCAGAACTCGACCGCCATTGGTTAAAATTTGGTCGTTTTCTTTTTTTGTTCCGGCGTGACAGATGAAAATATCTTTGCTGTTTTCTATCTTGTCCAAACCGTAAATGGTTTTTCCTTTTTCATAATTTTCAGGATAACCACCAGACACTAACATTACTGTAGTTGCGCTTCTTTCATCTATCTCTAAATTCACCTCTGCAATTTTGCCTTGCGCTGTTTTTGTGAGCACCTCTAGAAAATCATTTTGAATTCTAGGAATGACAACTTCAGTTTCCGGATCACCCATTCTTACGTTATATTCTATCACATAAGGTTCGTCATCAACTTTCATCAAACCGATGAATAAAAAACCTGTATAGTCAATATTTTCTTTAGCAAGTCCATCTATACTTGGTTTGACGATTTTCTCATCTACTTTTTTCATAAAAGCTTCGTTTGCAAACGGCACAGGAGAAATCGCGCCCATCCCACCAGTATTCAGTCCAGTATCACCTTCGCCAATGCGTTTATAATCTTTGGCATTCGGCAGGGTTAAATAATTTTTGCCGTCTGTAAGTACAAAAACACTCAACTCGATGCCGTTTAAAAATTCTTCGATGACCACTTTTTCTGAAGCTTGACCAAACTTATTGTTGGTCAACATCTGCTCAAGTTCGTCTTGTGCTTCTTGCAATTGTTTTAGAATCAAAACCCCTTTGCCGCCAGCCAATCCATCAGCTTTTAAAACATAAGGTGGTCTGAGTGTGTCCAAAAA
>JBHEPM010000061.1:0-12903 GCA_046260295.1 Psychroflexus sp. | reverse complement strand
CTTATAGTCTAAATTATTCAGATTGAATTACTTTTATACTTATCAAATAAAAAAACTTGAAATCATGAAAACAATTTTACAGTACGCGTGGACATTAGGTCTAGCTGTGCTTTTGGCATCTTGTCAAGGCAATGGCGACACCGATGAAAGCCAAAATCCTGAAGCGGATGGCTATTCTGGCGCAACTAAAACCAGTACCTCCAATCAAAAAATCCTTCAAAATGCAGAATGGTGGCCAAACCGAGTCAATCTTGGCTTATTAAGACAACATTCCTCTCGCACCAGTCCTTTGGCTGAAGATTTCAATTATATCGAAGAATTCAGAAGTCTGGATTATGACGCCGTTAAAGCTGATATCGAAGATTTAATGACCAATTCTGAAGATTGGTGGCCGGCAGATTTTGGACATTACGGTGGTTTTTTCATTAGAATGGCATGGCATAGCGCAGGAACTTATCGTTCTGCCGACGGGCGTGGTGGTTCGCGTTCTGGAATGCAAAGATTTGCACCCTTAAACAGTTGGCCAGATAACGCCAATCTTGATAAAGCCAGACGTTTGTTGTGGCCAATCAAAAAGAAATATGGCAATAAATTATCTTGGGCAGATTTGATGGTGCTTACTGGAAACGTGGCTTTGGAATCTATGGGTTTCCAAACCATCGGTTTTGCTGGCGGTCGTGAAGATAAATACGAACCAGAATTAGACGTCTATTGGGGACCGGAAGATGAATGGTTGGAAGATGATCGCTATTCTGATGACGATCGCGAATTGGAAGATCCTTTGGCTGCTGTTCAAATGGGTTTAATTTACGTGAATCCTGAAGGTCCAAACGGCAATCCTGATCCGGTTTTGGCAGCGAAAGACATTCGTGAAACTTTCGGCAGAATGGGAATGAATGATTATGAAACTGTCGCATTAATTGCTGGCGGACATACTTTAGGAAAATCTCACGGTGCAGGCAATGCCGAAAATGTTGGCCCTGCTCCAGAAGCTGCCGGTATCGAAAAACAAGGTCTCGGCTGGGAAAGCTCCTATAAATCTGGTAAAGGTGAAGACGCCATTACTTCTGGAATTGAAGTCACTTGGACAAGAACACCCGCCAAATGGAGTCATGATTATCTAACATTTTTATTCAAATACGACTGGGAATTGGATGAAAGTCCAGCAGGAACGCATCGCTGGGTACCAAAAGATGCCGAAAAAATTATTCCTGATGCTTTTGATGAAGACAAAAAACATCCGCCATATATGTTTACCACAGATTTATCTTTGAAAGAAGATCCTGAATATCGTAAAGTTTCTCAGAAATTCTTGGATAAACCAGAGTTGTTCAATGAAGCCTTTGCCAAAGCTTGGTTCAAATTAACACACAGAGATATGGGACCAAATACAACTTATTTAGGCCCAGAAGCACCAACTGAAGATTTCATTTGGCAAGACCCAATTCCGGCAGTCGATCATGATTTTGTGAATGCAACTGATGTAAAAAACCTAAAACAAAAATTACTGAATTCAGATTTGAAATTAAATGAATTGATTGCCACAGCTTGGGCTTCGGCTTCTACTTACAGAGATTCAGACAGACGTGGCGGCGCCAATGGTTCGCGAATTCGTTTAGCACCGCAAAAGGATTGGGAAGTTAATAATCCTGAGCAATTGCAAAAAGTAATGCCGATTTTGGAACAAATTCAAAAGGATTTCAATGCACAATCTGGTAGCAAGAAAATTTCATTGGCAGATTTGATTGTTTTAGGTGGCAATACAGCTGTAGAACAAGCAGCGAAGAACGCAGGAATTGCAGTAGAAATTCCTTTCACACCAGGCAGAATGGATGCCACGCAAGACCAAACCGATGTAGAGTCTTTTGAATTGTTGGAACCGATGGCAGACGGATTCAGAAATTATTTAAAAACGAAATACTCCGTTTCTACTGAAGAACTATTGGTTGATAAAGCGCAATTATTGACATTATCTGCCCCAGAAATGACAGTTTTAGTGGGTGGCATGCGCAGCTTAAATACCAATTATGACGGTTCAAAACACGGCATTTTTACTGACGATGCAAATGAACTCAGCAATGATTTCTTTGTGAAATTATTGGACATGTCTACAGTTTGGGAACCAGTTGACGACACCAATGAATTATTTGAAGGCAGAGACCGCAATACAGGCGAGAAAAAATATACCGCAACCCGAGCAGATTTAATTTTTGGTTCGCATTCAGAATTGAGAGCTTTGTCTGAAGTTTATGCTCAAGATAATATGCAAGAAAAATTTGTCAAAGATTTTGCCAAAGCTTGGGAAAAAGTAATGACATTAGATCGTTTTGACCTAGTTTATCAATAATTTCACTTTAATATTTTTATCTAAATCAGCCGGATTTTTCAGTTCGGCTGATTTTTTGTTTAAATACCAAATGAATTCAAGTTTGCATGACTTTTCTGAATTCATTGATTTGAAAAAACATCATATTTCACTTAGAATACGCTATTTCAATAGTAAAATAATTATCAAAATATTGGGATGGAAGCAAACTAAATAAGCTTAAGTCTATGTATTTTTACATTTCATAATGGATTCAATGAAAATTAATTACATACTTTTCTGTTTTATAATTGGTTACACCGTGCAATCTCAATCTTTTTTTGGAGAGGATGATGTGATTGAAAAAACCTTGTCTGAACGCTGGGAACTTGATGATGAAGACAAAAACGGAACTTTCAAACTCACATTTTACAAACCTATATATGTTTTACCAGCGAGGTGGTCTAGCAGCCCAAATGAACTTCCGCAAAGCGAAAATGCTGATAATAGTTTTACTGAAGCACAAAACTATGACAGTGTAGAAGCCAAATTTCAATTGAGTTTGAAAACCAAATTGATACAATCTTTTCTATTTGGTTATGGAGATTTATGGCTAGGATATACGCAACTGGCCAATTGGCAAGTTTATAATGATCCTATTTCCAGACCATTTCGAGAATTGAATTATGAACCAGAAATTTTCGTCAACTTCCCTGTGAAAATAGATATTTTTGGTGTTGACTTAAGAATGGCAGGTTTTGGTTTCAATCATCAATCCAACGGTAGAGATTTGCCAAGATCTAGAAGTTGGAATAGAATTGTGTTTCATGCCGCTTTCGAAAAAGATAATTTTCAAATGTATCTCAAACCTTGGATAAGAATCGAAAGTTCAGATAAAGACGATAATCCAGCTATAAGTGATTATATGGGTCGATTAGAAGCTACTTTAATTTACAACATAGACAAACATAGCTTCAATTTTATCGGTAAAAACTCAATGAATTTTAATAATAACAGAGGAAGTCTTGAACTTAATTATTTTTATTCGGTTAAATCTAATTTAAGGTTTCACTTTCAAGCATTCACAGGCTATGGCGAAACTTTAATCGATTATAATCACCGTCAAACAACATTTGGCATTGGTATATCTTTCATTGATTGGTAAAAATATTTGTTATCTTTTGACAAATTTTAAATAAGGTTTTTAAAATCAGTTAAATCTAAGATTTGTTAATTTTCTTAAAATGAACACATAGGTTTATATGACTTTGTATATTGCACGCTAAAAATGCTAAAGTTTATACTTTCAATAGGTATTGCCTTAATAGGTTTTACAATGATTTCGCAAAGTTCAGAAGATCCCGTTTATGACGAATTGGTTTGGTCTGATGAATTTGACGAAGATGGCGAGTTGGATAGTTCAAAATGGTTTCACCAAACAGAATTGCCTAATGGAAATTCATGGTTTAACGGAGAAATTCAACATTACACCGACCGTTTAGACAATACTTATGTTGAGGACGGCATCATGAATTTGGTCGCCAAAGCTGAAACTTTCACCGACCAAGGCGTCACCAAAAACTATACGTCTGCTAGATTAAATTCTAAATTTGCATTCACTTACGGGCGCGTTGAAGTTCGTGCAAAACTACCAACAGGCATTGGCACGTGGCCAGCAATTTGGATGTTGGGCAAAAACATCACAGAAAATGGCGCCTATTGGGATAACCAAGGTTATGGCACAACTGCTTGGCCAGCTTGTGGTGAAATAGATATTATGGAACATTGGGGTACGAATCAAAATTTTGTCCAAAGTGCCATGCACACGCCTTCTAGCTTTGGCGGAACGATAAATCATGGCGGGCAAGTTATTCCTACCGCTTCTACTGAATTTCACACCTATAGTTTAGATTGGTATCCAGACAGAATGGTTTTTAGCGTAGATGGCGTAGAACATTACACTTACGAGCCAGAAGTTCAGGACGATACCACTTGGCCATTTGATGACGAACAATATTTGTTGCTCAATATTGCCATTCAGCCAAGTATAGAAAGTAGTTTTACGGAAAGTACCATGGAAATTGATTACGTCCGTGTTTACCAAGAAGACGATTTAAGTGCGGAAAAAATTGTTGAAGCCGATTTAAGAATCTATCCAAATCCTGCCAATGCACAGACGACAATTCAAGTGCCAGAAGCAGTTATTGGAAGTAAAGTTTCTATATATTCTGTGCAAGGTCAACTGATTCAACAAACTGAATTGAATTCTAAAACAAACTACATTGACATGTCCACTTGGAAATCTGGTCTTTTTATTTTCAAAATTGAAGGCCAAAACACAAGTGAAGTTTTTAAAGTTTTGAAAAAATAAACCTAGATTTTTTAGATTTATTTTTTCTGAAATCAACATATTTTTTGCACCTATAATACTGAATTTATAGGTGCAAATTTATTTTAAAACTTCATTGAAGCCATTTTAAAAAATTAGTGAATAGAAAATTTTATAAAAGCAAAAGTTTCAATTTTTTAGTCGAATTTCAGATTTGATCTTAAAATTTGAAAGATATTTCGTAATTTCGACTAATCTAAAATGTATTCAAATCACGACTATGTCATTAAAAAAAGTATCTTTCAATAATAAAAACGGACAAGAATTAGTTGGTCGTATTGAATTGCCAAAATATCAGCATCCGCAGGCTTTTGCTATTTTTGCACATTGTTTTACTTGTGGAAAAAACCTCAAAACAATCAAACACATTTCTACAGCTTTAGCCGATGCTGGAATTGGGGTTTTAAGATTCGATTTTACAGGTTTAGGTCAAAGTGAAGGTGAGTTTGAAGACACAGATTTTTCTCATAATATTGAAGACTTGGTAGAAGCTTCAAATTTTTTAAAAGATAATTATAGAGCACCAAGCCTACTCGTTGGACATTCTTTGGGTGGAACTGCGGCACTTTTTGCAGCAAAACAATTGGACAATATCAAAGCTGTGGTGAGTATTGCAAGTCCAAGTAATCCTGAACACGTTAAGAATTTGATACAACGAAATACCGAAAATACTGACTCTGAGTCTTTCACAATAAATATTGGCGGACGTGATTTCAAAATAAAAAAAAGTTTTTTGGAAGATATTGAAAACATGAAAGTTGACATCTTTCTAAATGATTTAAAAAAACCTTATTTGATATTTCATTCGCCTCAAGATAAAATTGTTAGCATCGACAATGCTGAGAAACTCTTCAAACTTGCTCACCATCCAAAAAGTTTTGTGAGTTTAGACCAAGCCGACCACTTGCTCAGCGACAATAAAGACTCAAAATATACTGGCGGTGTGATTGCGGCTTGGGCGAAGCGATATTTGGAATTGGAAACCCAACCAAAAGTGAAAAGCGATAGCCAAGTTGCTGCTACTTTGAAAAAAGAAGATAAATTTACCACAGCGATGAAAGTTGGTGATTTTCAAATTACCGGTGACGAACCCAAAACTGCTGGCGGTCATAATTTTGGTCCTTCACCTTACGAAATGTTGGCTGCAAGCTTAGCAGAATGCACTGCAATGACAATCCAAATGTATGTCAAACATAAAAAATGGGATTTGGAAGAGGTGAAAGTTCATATAGATCACAGCAAAGAAAAAACCGAAGATTCAGAAGGAAATACTCAAAAACTTGATATTTTTGATTGCAAAATTGAATGTGTTGGAGATTTGGACGATGACCAAAAACAGCGCATTATCAAAATTGCTGGTAAATGTCCTGTACATCGTACATTGCTTCACAACGAAGTCAAAGTAAATACTGAATTGCTATAGAAACCCAAATTTAATGTTAAGATAACGTCTATTTTTTATAGATTTTTTTAAAATTCTTACATTTACGCAACATTAAATTATAAACACTATGAAAAAAATAACATTATTAACTTTTTTATTTACAGCATTGATTTTTTCAAGTTGTAAACAAAACACAGACAACAAAGAGGAAAAAACTGAGGATAAAACTAAAGAAACAGAAAGCGTAATGGATACCATTATCACTTTAGAACCCTTAGCGATGAAATCTCCAGAATTTGCAGAATCTAAACTCTCCCATCCCGGCGGTGAAACTATAGAAGTGGAAGCTGGAGAAGTAGATTTTGACTTTGAAGTTGAAAACTATGAATTGGGCGTGCAAACAGAAAATGCTGGCAAAAACGGCTTGGCAAATTCTGGGAAAGGCCAACATATTCATTTTATTTTAGATAATGGGCCATATTCTGCACACTATGAACCAGAATTTAGTAAGGAAATACTGGAAGGCGACCACGTTTTATTAGCGTTTTTATCTAGATCTTATCATGAATCTGTAAAAAATCCAAATTCATTTATCGTAAAAAAAATTCGCGCTGGAGAGCCATCTGATGATCAAAAAATGGATGTTGATTTCTCTGCCGAACATTTATTTTACAGTCGTCCTAAAGGCACTTACAAAGGAAAAGATACTGAAAAAGTGCTTTTAGATTTTTTCTTGTTAAACACAGAAATTGCTCAAGATGGCAACAAAGTAAAAGTTAAAGTCAATAACCAAGAATTTTTGGTTGACCAGTGGATACCACATGTTATTGAAAACATGCCAATGGGCGAAAACAAAATTGAGTTAACCTTAGTTGACGAAAATCTTGAGCCAATTAAAGGTCCATTCAATCACGTGACAAGAACCGTGACTTTGGAAGAATAAATTAAGTTTATGTCAAAGTTCAAAATCTCGCTAAATTCAGTTTTAGCGGGATTTTTTTAATTAATTTTGTCTTTCAAATTATGATGTGTCATTAATGTTTTACTTTCCTATTTCACTCCTTAAAAATATCGTTCACATTTGAAAACTATAAAAATTCATGAATCCTTCAACTTCCAGTTGGTTAAAACACGCCGTGAAACTCAGTCTGACCAAATTTGAAACCGGAATTGGTTTTGATGATTTTTACTCTGAATTACGGACGGCTGGTTTCATTTACGGCACGAATCAAAACTCAGTTTTGGCGGTGGATTCTGTACATAAACTGACGCAGCAAGAATTGGCTAAAATCAATCTTTTGGCTGGTTTGATTTATGTAGATTTCAAGCAAAATCAATCTTTTGAAATTGAAGAAATCATTTTGAGAATTCTGGAATTTTATAAATTCTTGAATTTTCAAAAACAGGCATTCAAATCCATATTTAGACTGAAATCAAAACCAGATGCAAAGTTAGAACGCTTAATTCATGAACGCATACAAACCAATGAGAATCTGATTCAGAAAAACTTTAGCCATCTTATTACCAATGCTTTACTATTTACCGACGTGTTGGCTTTTCAGCATTATTTGAAAACCAACACATCGCCCTTAGAGTTTGCTAAGAACTTGGAATTTCAGATTATCAGTCTTGTGTTTTCAGCACTTCAGCAAAAAAATAACAGATCAACATACGAATATTTAATCATCAAACTTCTGCAAAGTTCACTGCGCTACACTAAACCGAAAAATTTAAATGAAAGTGATTTTCAGACTTTAGAATTTGAAGAATTGAACCACACACCCACCTCAAAATATTTGATAGATTTGACTTGCATGGCAGTTTATAGTGATAAATTGGTAGATCCTGAAGAAACTGAAATGCTTCAAAAATTGGGACAAAAATTGAATTTATCACCGCAGGAGGTTCAATTATCCCTCACTTCTTTGTTTGAATTTATCAATACCAACAAAAAGCAAATCGCTTATTTCAACTATAGCAATCCACTGAAGCACTTTTACAACCGAAGTCAGCGGGCCGCCAAAACATTGTTGACAAGAAACAAAAAACGCTTGGTACAGGAAATTATGGAAAGTAAAGAGTTGTTTGTTTTGCTAAAGCAATCTGCAAACAGAGATTTGCTTCCTGAAGAAAAAGCCAAAGTCAAATCTCAATTATTGGATATTTTCAAGAGCATTCCATCTTTGACTATTTTTGTTTTGCCTGGCGGCAGCGTTTTGCTACCGATAATAATCAGTTTCATTCCGCAACTTTTGCCTTCTGCATTCAACGAAAACAAAGCTGAACCCAGGAAGAATTCACAAAATAAACGTGATAAGAATTTGAATTAATATTTTAGCGATGCAAATCATGATGTAAATGAATTATCCTTTTTCGTTTTTCTCTTTCTAACTTCGTCTTTCATTTTGCCATTGAAGGAAAATCAGTACGATTTTCCTTCGTTGACAAACAACTAAAACAAACAAAATTTATTTTTAACTTTTAAATTTAACGCCACCACCAGATTTAGAATCTTCAATTTCTAGAGAATTTGATGGCTTATGGAAATATTCTATAGAACCGCCACTAGAATGTTTGGCTTTCAAATTTTCCAGAGGATAAACGTCAATATCTGAACCTGAACTTGCTGAAACTTGAACAGTTTTCGCTTTCAAAGCCCTGGCATCAACGTCAGAACCGCTAGAAGAATCGATGTTTAAATTGTCGGTTTCGCCTTTGATTTCTACATCAGAGCCAGATGAAGCACTGATTTCGGTGTTCATTACATTGACTTCTAAATTAGCATCGGAACCGCTGGATGAATCTAAAATCACTTCTTCGCCCCAAACATTCATCGTCAAATCTGCGCCGCTAGAAACTGAAGCTTTCAAGTTTTTTAGCTTCGCATTGAATTCTGCATCTGCACCGCTAGAAACTTTTAGCTCTAAATTTTCAAAATCTAAAACGCTTTCAGCTGTTAAATCTGTGCCGCTTGATACAGAAATATTGTCGAGTCGTTCTGTGAAATACAAATTAATATTTTTAGCATCTGCATTGCCGATATTGGATTCTGCACCGATAAGCAATTTCCCGTCGCCCTCTTCCACCACCAAAATATCCAACAAGTTGGTATTAGCTTCAACTTCCATGTAGTTTTTGGTGCTTGGAATCAGGTTGACTTTCCAGCCTTTTTCCAATTTAATTTCATGGAAAGTGCCCAAATCCATACGTTCATCCAGCACTTCTCCTGTTCCATTCACTTGGTCTGAAAAATTAAAATTCGTGTTACAACTCGTTGCAAGCATTACAATTAATGCGAAAATTGATAAATAGGTTTTCATAGTTTTGATGTATTAAGTTGAATTATATTTGGTTATTATCGTTTTCAGTTGTTGCTTCTTTAGTTTTAGTTTTAGTTTTAGTTTCGCAATCAATGCACTTCAAAGTTTGATTTTCAAATTTCACCAAATGCCCGAAAAAATCAGGATTTACGGCGCTTCGATTCAAAAATATTTGCAAATTATCGTCGACTCTAAAGATCATATTTTTCGGTATAAAAAGCGTCACATTCAAACTAAAATTTTGATCCAAATAGTCTGGATTTGTCAAGAAATAACTGTCTAATTTTAAAGTTTTATTGCCAATTTCATAATCATAAGCAACTTCTGAAGCACGTTGCCTAGCCAAACTAACGCTAGATGCACGAGCAGATTTTTCCATTCTGAGTTTGATTACAGAGTCTTGGGCAGATTTTAAAGCAATGTCGATATTTGAACTGTACAAAAACTCTTGATTATCATTATCAACCACCAGTTTTTGTCTTGAACTTTTGATAAGCGCATCGCTGTACAACAAGTTGTTATTCATCTTGACTTTCAGCGTATCTCCTTGCCTAGATCCCAAATTTTGAACTTCTACTACTTCTGCGCTGTAGGTTCTTTCCAAACCTTTTTTCACCCCGAAAATAGTAACTGTAATTACCGCTAAAATCCATAAGGCCAATAATGAAATGTGGGTGGTTTTTCCGATAGATTTAAGATTGGAAAACAAGAGTTTTAAGCTCAAAATCAACATGTAAAAAAACGGAATGGCGACGATGAAAAAATAAATCAGCAATTGAAGCCAAGTTGGCAAATCCAGTAAAAATAGTTCTGCTCTGGAAAAATCGCCCAATTCAAAAATGGAAATCGTACCAAAACTGAATAACGAAATCAGTAAACTTACCAAAACCAGACCTGAAATCATCAGCAGCACAATCCCTAAAACTTTGGCTAGAAACTGACCTAAAGTTTTCAAAACTTCACCCAAACCATCAAAAAATCGGGTTAAACCAGACTTGGTTTGTTGTGAATATTTTTCATAATCTATGTCACCTACTTTATCGGCAAATTTGTCGTAACCTTCTTTCACTTTTCGTTCAATGTTGGACAAATTGACCGGCTCGCCTTGCATGGCGAGTTTTTCTGCGGTTGTTCTTGCTGGCTCAATCAGAATCCACAGCAAGATGTAAATGCCAAGTGTAATACCAAAAGAGAGAAATGCAGAAATTACCCAAATCAATCGAATCCAAAATACATCTATTCCAAAATAATGACTCAAACCAGAAGACACGCCACCGATATAATTTCGATCTATATCTCTGTATAATTTTTTAGCTGAAGTTTGACGCGTTGATTTTTTACTATTGAAATCTTCCTCGTCTTCGATGCGATAAACTTCTGGTTCGCCCATAATTTCTATGACTTCATCCACATGTTTTATAGTGATGACTTCGTTTCCGTGATTGATATTTGAACTAAAAATTTCAGCAATTCTGGCTTCAATATCTTGTAAAATTTCACTTCGACTTTCTTCGTTGCTCAAATATTTTTCTATGGTTTTCAGATACTGATCCAATTTTCTAAAAGCGTCTTCATCGATATGAAAGAAGACATTGGCTAAATTTATGTTGATTGTTTTATTCATCGTCTTTTGATTTTGATTGTGTAACTTGTTCTACTGCAAAGCTGAGTTCGTTCCAGGTTTCAGAAAGTTCTTGCAGAAAATTTTCACCTTTTTCAGTTAAAGCATAATATTTACGAGGCGGACCGCCGGTAGATTCTTCCCAACGATAAGACAGCAGATCAGCGTTTTTCAAACGGGTGAGTAACGGATAAATCGTACCTTCCACAACCAAAAGCTTTGCGGCTTTCAGCGTTTCTAATATTTCAGCAACATAAGCGTCATTTTGATGAAGCACCGACAAAATACAATACTCTAAAACCCCTTTCCGCATTTGTGCTTTTGTGTTTTCTATTTTCATAATTCCATTCTAAATGAGTTTTATTACATCACAAAGATATATCTTTTAAACACTACTATGCAATACAAAGTAATATATATTAACTTTTTATTAACGTTTTCTTTTTAAAAGAAAGTTATCCAAATTAGCATAAACCCCCTAAAAAAGAGGGTTTATGAAGCTATTTCTCAAAATTTCAATCCAAGGATTCCCATTTAGATGAAATATCATTGGAATTAGTTTTTAATGAATCTGGCAAAAACCCCTTAGTTTTTAGAATTGAATAAAGCCTTTCATTATAAACCTAGTAAGATTGGAATCCTTATATTTGCCTTTTTAAAAGTTTAAAAAATGGTTAAACTCCACGATTTAGAATTTGAGCCTTATCTTAATCATGATGAAATTCAAAAAGCTGTTCAAAATTTAGCACAAAAAATCAATGACGATTATAAAGGAAAAACGCCGATTTTTCTAGGTATTTTGAATGGTGCGTTTATGTTTTTGTCAGATTTAATGAAATATTACGAGGGCGACTGTGAAGTTAGTTTCACCAAACTTGCTTCTTACGAAGGCACATCTTCCACAGGTGACGTCAAAACTTTACTCGGCGCCGGAAATCTCGAAAATCGTGATGTAATTGTGGTTGAAGATATTGTAGATACCGGAAACACACTGGAGCATATCGTGGCACAACTCAAAACTGAAGCAGTCGCTTCTTACAAAATTGTGAGTTTATTTTACAAGCCCGAAGCTTATAAAAAATCTTTTCCGATAGATTATGTCGGTTTGGAAATTCCGAATAAATTTATTGTCGGTTACGGTTTAGATTACGACGGATTAGGTAGAAATATTTCAGAAATATATCAATTAAAATCAAAATCAAATGATTAATATCGTATTGTTTGGCCCTCCGGGAGCAGGTAAAGGCACGCAAGCTGAAAATCTTAAAGAAAAATACAGTTTAAAGCATATTTCCACTGGAGATATTTTTAGATATAATATTAAAAACGAAACAGAATTAGGCCAATTGGCAAAATCTTACATTGACAAAGGCGCTTTGGTTCCGGATGAAGTCACCATAAAAATGCTGAATGCTGAAGTTGAAAAAAACATGGACAGCAAAGGTTTCATATTCGATGGATTTCCAAGAACTAAAGCCCAAGCCGAAGCTTTGAATGATTTGATGGATTCTAAATCTTCAAAAATCGATGCGATGATTGCTTTAGAAGTTCCTGACGAAAAACTCGTTGAAAGACTTTTAGAACGCGGCAAAACTTCAGGCAGAAAAGACGATGCCGACGAATCTGTAATCAGAAACAGAATAAAAGTGTATTACAAAGAAACTGCAGTTCTGAAAGAATTTTACAAAAAAGAAGACAAATATTATGGCATTGACGGCGTGGGTACAATTTCAGAAATCACTGCACGCATCAGCAAAGTCATAGACCAATTATAATTCATAAACACACCAAATGACTGAAGGGAATTTTGTAGACTACATCAAACTACACCTGAAATCCGGAAACGGCGGCAAAGGTTCTGCACACCTTAGACGGGAAAAATAT
>JBHEPM010000060.1:12881-13165 GCA_046260295.1 Psychroflexus sp. | reverse complement strand
CTTGACAAAATCTTTATGGAATTGTGAATCGATTTCATCTAATTCAAATAATCTGCCCTTTTGGCCTTGGAAGCTCTTTAAGTGTTTTGAAGCTTGTTTGTATGATCTTAATGTAACTGCTTTAATATTACCGTCTTTATATTCTATAAACCTATCTACTAGTTCAGAAAATGTCAGTTTTTGATTTTTCTTTGTTTTTGGTGCACTATCGTTTAACTCTAGTTGAAGCCTGTTTTTTAGAAATATAGGTGTTATGTCTGTGGTTTCCTTTGATAGTTCGTTAT
>JBHEPM010000060.1:10241-12741 GCA_046260295.1 Psychroflexus sp. | reverse complement strand
CTTTTACAAGAGTTGCTAGCGATTGGGAATTGAAACTTATTTTTGAATGTAAATCTAGGGAATACGCACTTTTTTTAGAAAAGTTTATAAAACGGATGAAAAGCCGAAAATTCATAAAAAAGGTTATCGATAATCCTGAAATTTTAAAAGATATTTTAAATTAAAGAATAGGCTCTGGTTCCCCCGAGGCTTCGGGGCTGGAGGCACCACCTTTTAAAAACCAACTTTAGTCAGTTGAGGTTTTTTATTTTTGGCTTATGCGATTTTTAAATTCTCTAAGTGGTTTTGAAAATTTTTTTTATTTAATTTGAAAACAATAAATTAGTGCAGATTTCCTCACCATATCTTAATCATTTGATAACAAGATAAAATTATCCAAACGGATAATTTTATTCATTTTTGCAGATTATTTTTCTGAATGGAAACGACTTACATCATACTTATTGTTCTGTTGTTTGTTTTGGCTTTTGCTGACTTGATTGTTGGTGTGAGTAACGATGCAGTTAATTTTTTGAATTCTGCCATTGGCTCTAAAGCAGTGCCAATGCGAACGATCCTAATTGTTGCTGGACTTGGTGTTTTGGTCGGTGCTGTGTTTTCTTCAGGACTAATGGAGGTTGCAAGGAAAGGCATTTTCAATCCTGAACTTTTTTATTTTGATGAAATCATCATTATTTTTTTAGCGGTTTTAATCACCGATATTTTATTGTTAGATTTTTTCAATTCCATGGGTATTCCAACGTCTACAACGGTTTCTGTAGTTTTTGAACTACTAGGAGCGGCGGTAGCCATTTCGATGTTGAAAATTTATGAATCCGGCAATACACTAAGTGATTTAAAAAGCTTTATTAACGTTGAAAAAGCTTCAGAAATTAGTTTGGGAATTTTGTTGTCAGTTTTTATTGCATTCACGATAGGTGCAATAGTTCAGTTTGTGTCTCGACTTCTGTTTTCTTTTGATTATTCACATAAACTAAAACACATCGGGGGTATTTTTGGTGGAGTTTCTTTAGCAGCAATCACCTATTTTATTTTGATCAAAGGCACCAATTCCATCAGTTTTTTAGATCAAAATTTTGTTAATTTCATTTTGGACAACAAGTTGCTAATTATTGGCATTAGCTTCTTGTTTTGGACTTTAGTTTCGCTTTTGCTCATTCATGTTTTTCATTGTCATATTCTAAAAGTGATTGTAGTTATTGGCACCTTCGCTTTGGCTTTGGCGTTTGCTGGAAATGATTTGGTTAACTTTATCGGCGTGAGTATTGCCGCTTGGCAGTCGTTTTTGTTGTGGCAAGAAAGTTTTTTGGCAAGTGGCGTGTTACCATCGGATTTTTTGATGGATGGTTTGGCTGGCGAAGTTCAGACGCCAACTTATTTGTTAATTATTGCTGGCGGAATTATGGTCGTTACATTATGGTTTTCCAGCAAAGCGCAATACGTTGTTCAAACTGGTGTCAACCTTGGTCGACAAGGAGAAGGCAAGGAGCGTTTTAAACCAAATATGTTGTCAAGAACTGTGGTGAGGTATTCTGTCTTTGTTGGGCAGACTTTTTCACAATTATTGTCAGATCCAATTCAAGAGAAAATAAATTCTAGATTTAGCTTTCCAGATAAAGCTTTGAAATATCAGAAAAGTGTCGCCAAACCTGCATTCGATTTGCTTCGAGCTTCGGTCAATTTGGTCTTGGCAAGTATTTTGATCTCCATCGCCACAAATTTCACCTTGCCATTATCTACAACTTACGTCACATTTATGGTTGCCATGGGAACTTCATTTGGCGACAGAGCTTGGGGTCGAGAAAGCGCAGTTTTTCGGGTTGCAGGCGTTTTCAATGTAATTGGGAGTTGGGTCGCTACTGCTGCCATTGCGTTTGTAGCAGCGAGTGTTCTGGCCGTAATTATTTGGTTTGGTTCATATTACGCTATTGGAATTTTGGTGGTTTTGGCCTTGGCTTCAGTAATCAGAAGTGCTTACAGACATTCTAGAAAAGTGAAATCTGAAAAAAATAAAAAGAAATTCAATCGTACGGATATTATTACCATAAATGAAATCACCACAGAATCTTCACAAAATATCATTCAGGTTATTCGTGGCATCAATGATTTGTTGCTAGAAGTGGTTAACAATTTGGGTTATCACGATTTGTCCAGATTCAAAAAAAGTCTAAAAAAACAATCTGAATTGGAATCTGAAATCGACGAATTGAAAGACAACGTTTTCTACTACATCAAATCTTTGGAAGACACCAATGTTCAAGCGTCCAAATTTTATGTTTTAACTTTGGATCATTTGCAAGACATGGTGCAATCCATCGCTTACATTACAAGAAGCAGTCATAAGCATGTGAGTAATAATCATAAAAACTTGAAATTTAATCAAATAAGGGATTTGAAAAAGGTGCAACGTTCATTGGACGAAGTCTATTCTGAAGTGATCGAAGCCTTTAACAATCAAAAGTTTGATGAAATAAAAGAATTAATTGGAAAAGAAAAAACA
>JBHEPM010000060.1:0-10231 GCA_046260295.1 Psychroflexus sp. | reverse complement strand
TTTCCGCTTTGCTTCAAAAGCAAATTGACCGTATTCGTGAAAACGAAAACAGTCCTAAAAACTCAAAATTATATTTTGGAATTTTGCTAGAAACCAAGAATCTCACCAAAGCTACAATTGCGATGTTGGAGCTTTTTCAAGAATATTATGAAGAAGCCAAACAAGAATTTTAGTTTTCTTGAAACCTTAATTTACTCCAATTAAACCTTCCTATTTTCAATTATTTGATTAAAATATTTACATTTGACTGTAATTTAGTCAACAAATTGAAATTTCAGAATGTGAAATCAATCTTGAATTTCAGATAAAAATAAATGAAAAATGAAGATTTATACAAAAACCGGCGATAAAGGAACCACGGCGTTATTTGGCGGAACACGCGTTCCAAAACACCATATCAGAATAGATAGTTACGGCACCGTAGATGAATTGAATGCCCATATTGGTTTAGTTCGAGATCAAAATATTGACCAAAACAGCAAATCGACTTTAGAAAAAATTCAGGATAAATTATTCACCGTTGGTGCTATTCTGGCCACCGATCCTGAAAAAGCCAAGTTGAAAAACGGCAAAGAACGCCTGAATATTCCGAAAATTTCTGAAGAAGACGTTCAGTTTCTTGAAAATGAAATCGACAAAATGAATGAAAATCTACCAGAAATGATGCATTTTGTGTTGCCTGGCGGACATCCTTCCGTATCGCATTGTCACGTTGCAAGAACGGTTTGCCGCCGTGCAGAACGCATCTCTGCAGCGCTTCACGAAATCGAAGCTTTTGATGAACAAGTTTTGAAATACCTCAACCGACTCTCAGATTATTTATTTGTGTTGTCCAGAAAAATCGCCAAAGACGTAAACGCTGAAGAAGTAAAATGGATTCCGAAAAAGTCTTGATTTTAAAAATAGAATTTTCAATCTCAAAAAATATTTTGAAAAAAAAATTCAAGTGAAAAAAATCCCAAAATAACTTCTTGCAAAACCAATATTGAAGTCTTTCCACCGTCTGGCAATATTTTAATATCTTAGCGGTTATTAAAATCGTAATTATTAATCAACCGTATTTCAATTTCAGAAATACGTCTATATATAGAGTTTATGGGATGTAGCAGTTGCTCAACCGGAAAAGACGGCCAACCGAAAGGTTGCAAAAATAATGGCACTTGTGGCACAGACGGCTGCAACAAATTGACTGTTTTCGACTGGTTGTCTGATGTAGAGTTGCCAAATGGCCAAGAAAAATTTGATTGTGTTGAAGTTAGATTCAAAAATAGCAGAAAAGAATTCTTTAGAAATACCGAAGATCTAAGCCTTTCCATCGGAGATATTGTTGCCACAGAAGCAGCGCCAGGACACGATATTGGCATCGTCACTTTAACCGGAGAACTGGTAAAAGTTCAGATGAAAAAGAAAAAACAAAATCCAAAAGCTGAAGATCTTCCCAAAGTTTACAGAAAAGCTTCGCAAAAAGATATCGATGTTTGGCAAACTGCCCGCGATCGCGAAGAACCAATCAAAGTAAAAGCGCGCCAAATCGCCATCAGATTGCGTTTGAAAATGAAAATCAGTGATGTGGAATTTCAAGGCGATGCTTCCAAAGCCGTTTTTTATTATACGGCAGAAGAACGCGTGGATTTCAGACAATTGATTAAAGAATTTGCTTACGAATTTAAAACCAGAATAGAAATGCGCCAAATCGGTTTTCGTCAGGAAGCGTCTAGACTTGGCGGCATCGGTTCTTGTGGTCGAGAATTGTGCTGTTCAACATGGTTGACAGATTTCCGAACCGTCAAAACTTCAGCAGCAAGATATCAGCAATTGTCGCTAAATCCGTTAAAATTAGCCGGACAATGTGGAAAATTGAAATGTTGTTTGAATTACGAACTCGACTCTTATCTAGAAGCACTCAAAGATTTCCCAAAACAAGACCAAAAATTGGTCACCAAAAAAGGAGATGCTGTTTGTCAGAAAATCGATATTTTCAAAGGCAAACTTTGGTATGCTTATGAAAAAGAATACAACAACTGGATAGAACTGGATACCGAGGCGGTTCAAACAATTCTGAAAGCCCAAAGAGAGAAAAATCCCGTGGCAAGTCTTGAAGAATTTACTGCTGAAATTTTGCCTGATAAAGCCGAGTTTGAAAATGTTGTGGGACAAGATAGTTTGACGAGATTCGACAAAGCCAAAGGCAAAAAAAACAAAAGAAGCAAGAAAAAACGCAAGCCAAACAGAAATTCAAACAACAACAATAGCAAGAATAACAAAAGAAAGCCACAAAAAAACAATGCGAAGTCTTAGGTATATTTTTCTTTTCATTTTAGGAATATCGATTTTTGCTTGCAATAATGCTGAAGTGCATTCAGAATATGCTAGTTTTGATAAAGGTTGGGCAAAGTCTGATGTTCAGAAATTTAAATTTGAAGCGCCAGATACGAGCAATACATACAACGTATTTTTGAACACTAGACTGAATCAAGAGTATTTATTCAGCAACTTGTTTTTAATTACCAAAATGAATTTTCCCAACGGAAAAATAGTGAGCGATACTTTGGCTTACGAAATGGCTTACCCCAACGGTGAATTGATGGGACAAGGTTTTGGAAGTGTGAAAGAAAGCAAATTGTGGTATAAAAATGGCGTGAAATTTGACGAATCTGGAGAATACACTTTGGAAGTTCAGCAAGCCATGCGCAAGTTTGGAGAAGTTCAGGCTTTGGATACTTTAAGTGGAATCCTAGACTTTGGTTTTAGTATTGAAGTTAGGAAAAATAATTAATTCCTTATAAAACATGGGAGAGAAAAAAACAAAGAAAAGTAGTTTTAAAAAATATATTTTAGGCTTTTGGATATTATTTGCTGTCGGTATTTTGTCCGTGGTTCTAATTTTTTTGTTGGCTGGTTGGGGCGTATTTGGAAAAATGCCAACTTTTGAAGAGTTAGAAAATCCAGAAACCAATCTAGCGACCGAAGTACTTTCTTCAGATGGAAAAACTTTAGGAAAATATTTCAAAGAAAACCGAACGCCCGTCAAATATCAAGATCTTCCTGATCATTTAATCAATGCTCTGGTCGCCACAGAAGATGAACGCTTCTATTCGCATTCCGGCATCGACGCCAAAGGAACGATTAGAGCCGCTGTATATTTAGGAAACAAAGGAGGCGCAAGTACAATCACCCAACAATTGTCCAAGCAATTATTTACAGATCCAAACCAAGTTGGTTTATTAAATCGATTGAAACAAAAAGCTAAAGAATGGGTTATTGCCGTTCGTTTGGAGGAACAATATACCAAAGAAGAAATAATCACGATGTATTTGAACAAATTCGATTTCCTATATCAGGCGGTAGGAATACGTTCAGCATCAAGAATATATTTTTCCAAAGAACCTGAAGACTTAAATGTTGAAGAATCAGCGACTTTAGTAGCGATGCTCAAAAACCCGATTCTTTACAATCCAATCAAAGAACAATTTAAGGAAAACTCTATCACACGTAGAAATCAGGTTTTGAAACAGATGGAAAAAAATGGCTACATTACAACCAAAGTCAAAGATTCACTTCAAGATTTACCACTCACCACACAATATTCACCAGAACAACATGACGATGGTTTGGCAACTTATTTTCGTTCTTATTTACAAGATTTCTTAAAAGATTGGATTGAAGACAATCCAAAATCTGACGGCAGTTCTTATAGTATTTATAGAGATGGTTTGAAAATATATACTACAATAGATTCCAAAATGCAAACTTATGCTGAAGATGCTGTGGAGAGACATATGAAAAATCTTCAGAATGAATTTGACAGACAAAATAAAAACAACAAAACCGCACCATTTCGCAGTGTCAACCAATCTGAAATCGACAGAATTTTAAATCGTGAGATGAAAAATTCCGATCGCTACAAGCGAATGAAAAAAAGAGGAATTGAAGAAGATTCTATTCAAAAAGCATTCAATACGAAAACCGAAATGCGTTTGTTTTCTTGGAATGGAGAAATTGACACTTTGATGACCCCAAGAGATTCTATTCGTTATTTCAAATCTTTTCTCAATACTGGAATGATGTCCACAACACCACAAACAGGTGAAATAAAAGCTTGGGTTGGTGGCGTGAATTATAAGTTTTTCAAATACGAACACGTTAAACAAGCCAAACGCCAGGTCGGTTCAACCTTTAAACCGTTTGTGTACGCTACAGCTATTGATCAATTGCATTTGTCACCTTGCTACGAACTACCGAACACGCCATACACGATTCCAAAAGGGAGACATGGCGTAATGGAAGACTGGACGCCAGTAAATAGCGGTGGAGAATACGGCGGAAACAAAACTTTAAAACGTGCTTTGGCCGAATCTATCAACACAATCACAGCACGACTAATCGATAAAACCGGTCCGGAAAATGTCATTAATTTAGTCGACAAGCTTGGCGTTGACGTTTCTAATATGGATGCTGTGCCTTCAATAGCTCTAGGTACGCCAGATATTAGTGTATACGAAATGGTTTCTGCCTACAGCACATTCGCCAATCAAGGTGTTTACGTAAAACCTTATGCCATTCAAAGAATTGAAGATAAAAATGGCACAATTTTATACCAGCATCAGCCAGAAAGCAGAGACGTTTTAAGTGAAGAATCCGCTTATGTTACCATTAAACTTTTGGAAGGCGTCACAAAATTTGGTTCTGGCGCACGACTAAAGACAAATTCTGAGTATGCAAAAAATTTAACGCATTATAAACGAGCTGTAACTGGCTATCCTTATGCGTTTGAAAACGACATTGCCGGGAAAACTGGAACCACACAAAACCAAAGTGATGGTTGGTTCATCGGTATGGTGCCAAATCTAGCCACTGGAATTTGGGTTGGTGGAGAAGACCGTTCAGTAAGATTTCCAACAATTACTTATGGACAAGGCGCAACTATGGCTTTGCCAATTTGGGGAATGTACATGAAAGATGTTTATGCTGATGAAGAACTGGAAATTTCTAAAGAAGAATTTAAAAAACCAGAAGAGGTTAGTATTCAAATAGAATGCGACGATGAAGCTTCAAGTTCTGAAGAAAACGCAGACGCATCAGGAGATAACAATGATTTTCAAGTAGATTTTTAAAATGAAATATTTACTAGTTATCGTTAGCAAACCATTCAGCAAAAGCGGTTTCTGTTTCTCTTAATTTCAGTGAATGAAGTTTTAAATCTTTGCTGAGTTTATTTTTAATTTTATCTGCAAAATCAATCACCATATTTTCACTTGTAGGTTGGTAATTCACTAAAACCACATTGTGACCACTGCGTTTTAAAGTTTCCGCGAGTTCAATATGTGGCGTGTCTTTATTCAGAATTATGGCGTGATCCATTTTGTCCACAACTTCGGTCTTTACGATTTGTTTTAAATCGCCAAAGTCAATGACCATTCCGCACTTTACGTTTTGCATGTCTGAAATTGGTTTACCAATCACAGTGACATCTAGTTTATAACTATGACCATGAATATTTCTGCATTTTCCATCGTAACCATACAAGGCGTGTGCGGTTTCAAAAGTGAATTGTTTGGTGATTCTTATTTTTGCCATAACTTCAAAATTAATGCAAATGTACTGGAAAAAACCAAGTTCTTAAAAAGCGATTGTGTAAAGCGGTTATTAAAAATTCACTAATCACTAATTTCTACTGAAAACCCTCTTGAAATTTCTCTGCCGGATTTGTCCGTAGCAGTTAATTTATGCACGCCTTCACTTGGTAATAATTCGATTTCATGGAAAATGGTGGTTGTTTTCAAATATTTTCCGTCCAAAAACCAATGAATGTCTGTATCGTTTTGATGTGCAATTTTGACAACAATCCCATTGTGTAATTCTTCAAAATTCTTTGGAATGATGAAAGATTGTTGGGGTTTCAAATTGATAAAATCCATCACATTTTCACTTGCATATTCTAAACATTCAGGATGAAATGGCGGCAAGCTATTATAATCTGGATTTTTGTAAAAATAAGCCAGTTTTGGTGGCAATACGAAATGCGCTTTTGTTTTGACAGATTGGTTTCCAGCACAATTGATGTTTACTTGAAAATTTTCATTTTCATCCAAAGTAATCATTTTATGATATGGACAAACCGCCGCATTTTGCCCTTTTGGTGTACTCAAAATCTGTTTTGTTTTCGGGCAATTGATGGATTTCAAAAAACCTGAAATTTCACAAACTTCCACCTCTACCAAATCGTCAAAAGGTGTTTGAAATTTCTGTTCATCTTGATCCAAAGTTTTGAAAACATCAAACATGAGTGGCGCAGCTTTGGTGACACCTGTGAGTCCAGCGCGACCTTCGCCGTTAGAATTTCCCACCCAAATGCCAACTGCGAATTTAGAATTCACACCGATTGCCCATGCATCTTTATGTCCATAACTGGTGCCTGTTTTCCAAGATATTTTCTGAGAATTTTTGAAATATTGCCAGTTGATTTCTGAAGCCGGACGTTTTAGATTTTTTAAAGCTTCTAAACTAAGAAATGTAGCGCCCGCACTGAAAACCTGCGGTTCAAAACTGAGTTTATATTCATTTTTTGATGATTGTTGATATCGAATTTCATCAAAAGCATTTGTCGGATATTGACTGGAATTTTCATTATAAAAATTCAAATTTTTAGCGAAGTTACCATAGAGTTTTGTCAACTCCCAAAGCGAACTTTCAGCGCCACCCAGAATTAGCGTCAAGCCGTAATCATTGAAATCTCGATTTAAACCTTTTAAGTTACTCCTTTTCAAATCTCTGTAAAAGCGTTCCAAACCATAAGATTGTAAATTCAAAACCGCTGGAACATTCAAAGATTCCGTGAGTGCATCATCTGCGGGAACTACGCCTTGAAATTGTTTTGAAAAATTTTCAGGACGATAATTGGCGATGGCAGTTGGAATGTCTTTAATCATCATTTCAGGAAGTATTTTGCCGTCGTCCAACATGGCAGCATACAAAAATGGTTTAAGCAAACTGCCGGTACTTCTTCGACTTTGCACGTTGTCCACATATTTTTCGTTTTGAAGACTCGTGTTTGAATTCCCAACATACGCCAACACAGATTGATTGTCTAGATCCATCACAACAAGCCCTAAATTGTAAATTTTTTCTTCGGAATATTCTTGGTAATATTTTTCTACAATTCGGTTTACTTTTTTCTGAAGTGTCAAATCCAAAGTTGAATGAATATTCTGTCCCTCATTGTTCTGCCTTGCCATTTCTAGAAAATGCGGCGCAAGATTTGGTAATTTTTTTGGTTTACTTGGTAAATTTTCGAGTTTGGAAAGCTCGTAAGTTGATTTGTCAATTATTTCTTTGTTGTAGAGTTTCAGTAAAAGGCGATTTCTTTTTTTCTTCAAAATCGCTTCATTTTTTCCAGGAAAAACCAAGGACGGCGCATTTGGAAGAACCGCTAAAGCCGCCGCTTGCCCCCAACTTAATTCTTCGGCAGGAATGCCAAAATATCGCCACGCCGCAGCATCGATACCGACCACATTTCCGCCAAATGGCGCATGCGAAAGATATAAATTCAGAATTTCTTCTTTGCTGTATTTAGCTTCCAACCTTGTTGATTTCACCAATTCAACAAACTTTTCAGCGTAATTTCTTGCTGGATTTTGACGTGACAGCCGAATCAATTGTTGACTAATCGTGCTGCCGCCTCGTCGAGATTCTGAAGTTGCGTTTTGCCAAAATGCTTTGGCAATAGACACAGGATTGAAACCTGGATGATAATTGAAATATTCATCTTCAAATAATTGTACTGAAATCTTTATTTTTTGTGGAATGCTGTCCGATTTCGGAAAACGCCATTGTCCATCTTTGGCAATTTTCGCCCCGACCAATTTCTGATTTTTATCCAAAACAATTGTGCTATAAGGTGTTTTGAATAGCGGGTTAGGAAGACAGAAATACCAAAATCCAAAAGCGATAAAACATAAAATAAAACCAATTTTATACTTCAATTTTATTTTTTTTAAACGAGCTGAAATTTTACGCATTTCTAGTCCACAACTTTAATCCATTCGCCTTTATTTCTTGCAAAATAATTTCTATCATACATGGTTTCAACCTGAGCGCCAGGCAAATAATATTCACCTAAATAAGACGCATTCAAGCTCAATTTGAATTTCACTTGCTTGTTGCCTTCTAAATCAAAATAGAAATTAACCCGATCATCGCGCATATCGATATAATCTGCAGCTTGATTTTCTCCACTTCTGAAATCAGTAAAACTCGTGTTGACAATTTTCCAACCGCTTGGCACGAATTGCTGAAGCGCCAAATTCGTTAAGTCAGTTTGAGATGTGTTTTCCACAATAACTTCCAGATGAATTGCGGTTCCTTGTCTAAGTTCAGAAACATCTAGCTTTTCTCCTGAAGCTGCATAAAAATTACTGAAAACACGCAGATTTTTGCTGTCTGTCATTTCTTCACCCAAAGGTAGTTTTCCGAGTTCAACCAAACTGGCATATAATTTTTGATTGGCTTTATTTTTTATTTCCAATTCAGATTTATTCGTGTTTGTGATCAAATCTCGTTTGATAATCGATTTTTTAGATTGAATCGTTTCAGTAGAATTGTGTTGTGTAAATTCCACATCCAAACTTTCATTTCTATTCTGAATGAGTTTGGATAAAGCCAAAAGTGCAAAAGCGGTTTCTTGCGTGCTTAACCAATCCTCAGAAGATAAACGGTCTGCAATTTGTTCAGCAAGTTTGTGTCTTTGTTCGTCTTTCATGGCGACCAAAGTTTCCAAAGCCATGGCTTGATCTCTCAATTCTGAACCGAAAGTTGCATTATTACTGCGATTGGTTTTGAAATTTATGGCAGCCGATTTTAGTAAATCTTCTGCAACTTGTGCTTGCCCAACTATTGCATAAGTATGTGCCAACCTGAAAATTGTACTGTTACTCAAGTTTTCAGAACTTCTCAACTTATTCATAGCTGCCATTTCTGGTTGCCCCGCCAAAGCTAAAGTGAATAGTCTGTAGGCTTGGATATGAGAACGATTGTACCTGTCGTTGTTTCGCCATGTTCTGGCTTGATTTTTCTGATATCTCGTCCAATTATTCAGAAAAGTAACTGGTAGTTTGTAGCCTTTTCGTTTGGCTTCCAGCATAAAATGGCCAACATAACTTGTGCTCCAATCACCGACAGTTCCGCCAGCCCAATAAGTGATGCCGCCAGAAGAATCCTGAAAATCGTATAATTTGGAAATTGCTGCTTTGATATTTTTTTCGATGTCTTGTTTTTTGGAAACACTAACTTCTGTAATGTCCGACAAAAATAGTTGCGGAAATGCTGCAGAAGTGGTTTGCTCTACACATCCATGCGGATATCGAATAAGTTCGTCCACACGTTTGTAAATATTCATCGGTGGAAGCGCTGAAAATTCTACAAAAGCTTCGTTAGTACCTTTGACACCAAAAGGATTTAAATTGAACGTCTGCGAAGAATTTTCATCAATAACTATTAAATTTTGTCGCCTTGAAATCGGATTGGGATTAAGCACATCGATTTCAACATTGGCAGAAGATTTTTCGCCATTCGATTTAGCGGTGACAGAAATATTTTCTACAGATTTTGAACCGATGACTTTAAAATCGAAACAAACAATTTGTTCGCCGGTTTCTGTAAAATTGATTTTTTTCTTTTGTGTTCCAATAGGCTGAAGTCCTTCGCTTAGCGATAATTCAACTTCTACATTTTTGATATTTTTTTCCATAGCAAAAACAGTAACCGGTAATTTTATTGTTTCGCCAGGCGATAATTTTCTTGGCGCAGACAATAAAGTCATGAGTGGTTTTTTCACTTTCATAACCTCTTCGGTATTGCCAAAAGCTTGATTTTTTAGATTTCCAGCAACCAGCATCATTTTAACCGAACCAATATAATTTGGCATGCTGATTTCGTGTTGTTTTATCTCTCCCTTTTCTAATTTGAATGGTCCTAAAAACCGAACTACTGGTTTAAAACGCTCTGCTTTTCTGTTTTTAGCTGCAGCAGCTGCATCGCCGCCACCGATGGCATAAATGTTTTTGATGTTGCCACCAAAAGCCCCAATCACATCATCGTAAATGTCAAAAGTTTTTACGCCAAGTGCTTTTTTGGCATAGAAATAATTGTAAATATCTGGCGTGTTGAAATTGGTTAAATCAAGTAAACCTTCATCGACCATTGCTAAAGTGTAAGTCATGGCTTTGCCGTTTTC
>JBHEPM010000006.1:15819-30614 GCA_046260295.1 Psychroflexus sp. | reverse complement strand
GCTTTATACTTTGTTGCTAACGTTTTATTTGCTTTGTTCGCGTAAGCTTTAAAGTCCCAGCGTTCAATCTGGTAATTGTTGTCAAAAATTCCACCACGCATGATGTTAAACATGGTGTTAGAATAATGACGAATGTCTCTTAAATTATCATTAGACCGTTGCAAACCATCTGCAGCACCATTAAGTTGCATTAATTTATGCGTTCCTAATTCGATGTCTTGTTGAATTAATTCTGATAAATTAGCTTGCTTTAAGTCATGTTGAAGTTTTACTACGGCAGCATGATTATAATTAACATCGGCAACAATAAGCCAAGATTTAGAAGTTTCAGCTTCTAGTTGAAGTGTTTTATTAATAAAGTAAGCTCCTTTTTCAGCTTTTACATCGGTTTCTTCAAAAATTTGTTTTCCAGACCTAAAGCTTTCAAGTTGCAATGATGATAATAAATAAGTTGGATTTTCAATTCCTAGCGACCAAACAACATTAGCTTTTAAAGCTTCGCTTGGTTCGGCTTTATCTACGGGAACTGCGCTCAATGCAAAAATCCCTAAGCCTAATTTTTTATAGAGTTCGCTGCGTTTGTAAGCATCGACTAAGTTACTGCTTTGGGCTTGTAAATCGGTGACAACGCCAGCTGGCAAGACGTTTTGTAGACCGTCTAAAACTTCAACTTTTAGGGCTGTTGTGTTATGGTTAGTAATCTCTACTTTTTTTACAAAACCAAATTGATCACTGGTTGACCAGCGATACGAATAACTCATATTTAAGCTATGGTTAATTTCTTCAAAAATCAGTTTATCGCCATAGATATTTTTATAAATATTGCGTGTAATTTTATATTGCTCGACAAAACGATTTGAAAATGGTTCCCAAAAATTGATTTTGTTTTCAAAATGTACTTTAAAAATCGATTTACTTCCAGTATAATGTGCAGATTCTGTTATTTTATCGTCTGTATAATAAGGGAAAAGTGAATATTCTGAATTCCGTCTTCCTGCTGTTAAACCGCCATTACTTGAAATAAACATCCAGTGATTAGAATCGCTTACGATGCTCATAAAAAATGGTCGCATAGCATCGTTGTTGGTGATTTTTAAAAATTTTTCACCATTTAATCTTACTTGTTCTAATTCACTTGTTTTTGATGTTTGATTGTCTACCATCTTAGCTTGGTTCATTATAATATTTTATGTTTATTTCTTCTTCGGTTTAATATCAAAAGCGATTTAAGAATAATGTATCGCTTTATTCAACTTTTATTTTTCGTATACTCTGATGTAATCAATTTCTAAAGTTTGCGGAAAAACTGTGTCATCGCTAGGAGAGCCAACAAAAGTACCGCCAACAGCCATATTGATTAAGATAAAGAACGGTTTATCATAAACCCATTCTCCAGAGACATCTTCAGGCGTAATTCGGTTATATAAAGAATCGTCAACATAAAAATTGATATAATTTGGCCCCCACTCTATGCCGAATACGTGAAAATCTGTGTCGAATCTAGAATCCACAAGGTCAAAAGTTTTGGTTACAGCGTTTCCTGCGGAATAGCCAGGGCCATGCACACTACCATGAACAATGGTTGGATCTTGACCGCGATATTCCATAATGTCTACTTCACCTGTCTGCGGCCATCCTACTTGATCAATATCGGCTCCCAAAAGCCAAAAAGCCGGCCATAACCCACGACCCCAAGGTAACTTTATGCGTGCTTCGAATCTACCATAAGTCTGTTCGAATTTGTCTTTTGTGATAATACGTGCAGATGTAAAATTCGATCCTTGAAAAGATTCTCGCTGAGCTGTAATTGTAAGGATTCCTTCTTCAACTTTTACATTTTCAGGTCTATCTGTATAATACTGTAATTCCTGATTTCCCCATCCATCTGTGCCGGTTCCAGTTTCATAAGTCCACAGATTTGAGTTTAACTCAGAACCATTAAACTCATCTTCCATCACCAAATTATCAAAAGTTGTAACCGTTTGGGTTTCGTCTGTATCACAACTGAAAAAAGTAATTGCAATAAGGCTTGCCATCAATATTATTTTGTTATTCTTCATTTTTTTTATTTTTAGTCAATTATTTGAATGTTGTATAAATTGTTTAAGCATCTATCTAGTTACTTAGTCTTCTGAATAAAAATAGATGTTATCTACATAAATATCAGATATTGAAGAATCTGATATGAAAAACAATAGGCCAATTTGTGACCTGTCGGATAAGCCTGAAAACTGACTTAATGGAATGTCAAAACCTTCCCATTCGTTCGTAGTAAGCTCATTATTTGTTAATGTAACTGAACCAGAAGTTTCATTACCTCCAACATTATTGATGAGTTGAAGTCTTATAAAGTCACCTGAGGTCATCTCTTCATTAACATTAATGTCTACATGAAGATGAGACATAGATGTTGCATTGATAGGTGGAACATTCATAAATGTACCTATTCCAACGAAATTAAGGTCAGTATAATTTATGATTCCGTCTCCGTCCACACTGATATCTGCTCCATTTGGACCAGTACCACCTTGAGTGGTTTGCCCGTCACCATTAAAAAATCCGTTGTAATAATCAACAGGCACATTATTGTAGGCGTCACTAAAAATGGAAATTACATTTTCAGAATCTCTAGTTGGGACAGGTGCTGGTATAAAATCACCTAGAGACTCTACAGTTAGTGATCCCTGAGCTTCTTCATCTCCTAAGGTAGCAGTAATTACAGCTGTACCAGAACCAATAACACTCACTTGTCCGTCTTGATTTACAGTTGCTACATTTTCATTAGATGAAGAAAATTCAAAAAATGACGATGCAATTACAGTAGTTACATCTCCCGTTGTCGTATTTAAAGTTTGTGTCAAACCGGTTACTGAAAATATACCACCAATAAAATTTTGAGTAACTATATCTTCTCCATTTTGAATAGCTGGACGAGGCTGAGCTATGGTTCCTAATTTTTCAAACTGCAATTCATCCACCCAAATAGTGTAAGCTGAACCGCCTGTACCGTTAGTTCCAGCAGCATATCTAAACATACCAGACTCTTCTGTAAGAACAGAAGGGTCTGGCAACGGAATAATAACTTTTTGCCATGCTGTACCAAGGCTAACATTAGTAATTGTTGTTAAGTATGTATTGTCATTAAAGTCTTCACCTAATCCAAATTCACCGATGGTAACTCCTTGTGAAGCTCTTGCCCAAAACGTTAAGGCATCAAAGCCTGTTAAATCTCGACCAGAACCGTCTATTCTTAGAATTGCTCCAGCATAACTTCCAGCTGGGTCATTTTCGTTTGGAACATCAATACGCATTGATGTTAAACCTTGATAACTTTCGTCTTCGTCTACAGACCATGCTGTGGCTTTAGAGTCTGCATAAGGGAAATAAAAATTGCTTCCCATTCCGATTGGCGCATCTATAAAGACTTCTGCTGTTCTAGGAAATGTTGCCAAAACCGCATCATCTGAAATATCACGTTCACAGCCCAATACAATTATTAAGCAAGCTGCTAAGAGCCAGCTATAATTAAATGATTTATGTTTTTTATTTATCATGACTTTTTATTTTCCTAAGTTAATATGTATATATGTTCTGACTTCCCATTCAGACCCATTTGAAAAACCGATAGGATTTAAGGTAGGCTGAGGTGGAAAAACGTTTTCAGGCGGTGTTGCTGGGGAGTATCTTGGTGAGTTTTCGTTTAAAGATCGCCAAGTACCCATAATTCCAATTTTAGTATTTGGTAAAATGAACCAATCAGGTTTGCTTATACTTGTTGAAATATCTAGCATTAGTTGTAATGGAAAAGTTAAGTTGAAGTCTCTGTGATAATCAAAAGGTCCCCAATCGTTGACTTTTACGTGAGTTTGTACTTTAACTTTCTTATAAATCATTCTAATGTCACCGCCAAAGCGTTTGATCAATCTAGGGTCGTCACCATTGGCTTGTCCGTTTCCATAGTAGAAATTTCCAATAATGCCCAGGTCTGGTGTTAGCTTAGAAACCATTCTTGTGTGGGCTTCCCATAAATCTTCGGCTGGTGCGGAATTTGGAAATGCAAAAAATGTACGGTCAGCTAAAAAACCGATGTGGGCATCCATAGCTGTTGGATGATGGCGATACACAAAGCCCGCACTCATTGCAAACTCTGCATCTTCTGATCTATCATTGTCCCAATCATACATCCAAGTACCGGGTGTTGGATCGAAAGTAAGTAATATTTCTCCTGCTGTGGTTTCTCTATTGCTTCTTACCGCAAAAGGATCGTCAATAATATTTCTCAATCTACCAGGAGCTTCAATATCGTTTGGAATAGGACCTACAAGAGGTTTTTGCCACAAAAAGTTAGGCGCAATTTGCCATTTCCCTATATTATATGTAAAGCCTGAAAGAAAATTAGATTGATTCCCGCTACCTGAATCCTTTAGCTTCCAACCAGTAAATGTTTGGGTGGCATCTGGACCTGCGTTTGCTATAAGTCCCATTAATGCACCTTGAGCGTACCAGTTAAACTTACCACCTTCATAAGTAATTTTACCTTTACCTCCCCAGTTATCTTCGGCCTTAATAACATCTTCATAAACCGTATAGTTTCCATCCGAACCTGTTATATCTTGATAAGCGCTTCCGTTCAAGGGACTTCCGCTCCAAAGACCTCCTAAGGTTATCCCAAACTTCCCAAAATCACGTTCTAAAGCAATTGCTATTCTTTCTGTTGGCCATGGTGGAATGACCCCACTTCGAACTTGATTCTGATCCAACACTCGTCGTCCGTTTTCATCAAATTGTAATTCGGTTTGAATATCTCTGTGGTAAATTCCTGTTACATCCCATTTTGCAATATTCGTTCTATATTTGAAAAGAGCAGTTGGATTAGCACCCCACCAAAGTTGAGGGCCAAATGCTGCTTTCAAACCTTCTGCAACTCCTTTTCCATCTACTTCAAATCCTAAAATTTCACCACCGTATATATCTAAGTTTGGTCCGTAATTGGCTTCAGGATATAATCCAAAGAAATCGCCTTCGTATTGCCAGTGGTAGTGACTAGTTCTGTAAAACCCTCTAAGGTCAAAATGTTTTGCTTTCCATTCATATTCTGCTTGGTAAATATTCAAACGATTATTATCATTGATGATTGTTTCTCCTTCTGGCGTATTGACCGTAATTGGTCTTGATCTATTCTCGTAAAAGATTTCGTTAATCGGGTTTTCTGCTACATTTCCAACAATATTAAATTCTACGTTTGCTCTCATATTCGGCGCAGGTCTAGCTTCAACACCAACAAAATAGGATTCCATGTGGTCAAAACCAAGCTGGTTTGGATAAGCATTACTATTCGGGTCCGGATTATCTGGTGTTGTTATTAAATGTCCTCCTGTGTAGAATGTTGAAAACTGAGCTGATAGTCTGCTTATACTAAGCTTATCAGTAGTTCCACCAGATAAAGCTGCTTTGTCACCGCGTGCTTTTAATACAGCTTCCATCAATTCAATATTTTCAAAGTAATTGTCCACAAAATTAAGGTCAACGCCTTCTTCGTATGGATTAAGTTTGTGGGCTTCTTTCAAAGCATAATATGCAGCTCTTGGATATAGATCGTATAAACCTCTGGCATTGGTTGGACCTTTGGCACAGACTCCAAACCATTCTTCATTCATATTGTTTTCTCCTTCAACATGATCTCTTTCGTAACCGCCATTAGACCATGATGCATTACTGTCGTGAACATCTAAATTTTCTGTTTGTCCGTATTTCCACCAACCATCACTGAATTGAAATGTGAAACCACCGATTGAGTTTCCGGCATTGTTCAAGCCTGCTGCATTTTTATAAATCTCCTCCCAATTACTTACCATATAGTGTGCTTGCGATTTCTGATCTTCCTGATTTTCTTGAGCGTTGAAGGCGTCTGCTCCAAATTCAGTAAACAATATGGGTTTACCGTATTCTTTTTTTACGCGCTCAAAAGCATTTCCAAATGAAGCGCCACGATACATGTTTGTACCATAAATATCTACATCTGGACATTCTTCAGCGATAATATCTAAAAACAATAAGTCACCGTTGCAAATGGCTACAGGTAAAGAATTATTAATTTCTTTCATCTTAAGCGTAGCTTCATTCATCAATTGATACATCGGTCGACCGCGGTTTTCACCAACAGCTCTTTGTTGGTCTTCTTCGTCTGGAAAGTCTTCAGTTTCAGCTCCAGCCCAGAACAATCCATAGTTATTTTCATTTCCTAGTAAATAAAGTAGTAAACCGGGTGTATCTTTGTATTCTGTGGCAAGTTCCTCTACTTCTGAAAGTAAAATTTTTCGTGTTGCTGGATCTGAATAATCTGTTACAGGAGTCCAAACGCCATCAATAGTTAAGCCATATCTTCCAAAAGAATGATTTAACATTGTGTAAATGCCGTAATTCTCATAAATATACTTTATCCATTTGGGCTGAATACCTGTGTAAAGTCTTATTGTGTTGACGCCCATGTTTTTAAGCAAACCCATTTCTGAGTCCAAGGCGGCTTTTATTTTTTCATCAGATTGATCCCATAGACTATAAGTGTAGTTGGTTCCAATGGGAAAATAATCCCAATTCATACCATTTACGATGAAGTCTTTACCATCTACTTGTAACTTGATGCCTTGAGTGCTAGTTACAACTTTTACATCTTGAGCTTGAGAAAATCCAAAAGATGTAAAAAGTATTAAAGTGCTTGCGATTAGAAATTTTTTCATGTGTTAGAATTTTGAAAAATCAGTATTCTCAAACTTAAAGGTTTTAGTTGTGAAATATTTATAAAAATACACTACAAAAAACATACAATTCAAAGATGGATACCAATTTATGAATTATTCATAATAATTTTCGCTAAAGCCTTTCAGATTGGGATGTTAAAGCAGTCTTAAAAATAATTATTTAACTGACAAAACTTATTTGTATGGGTGTTGTTTGGTTAAAAAACTGAGGTGTAAGGGCGTTATAATTCCAATATATAGTTAGTCAAACTATCATTTCGACTTAAATCCATCTTTTTTCGCAATCGATATCGTTTGACTTCTACACTTCTAGTAGAGATATTAAACAGAGGGGCAATTTCTTTAGACGATAAATTTAGGCGTAAGTAAGCACAAAGCTTAAGGTCATTTGGAGTAAGTGATGGATGTTTGGATTTAATTTTCTTTAAAAAATCTTTATCAGCATTGTTAAATGCTTCTTCGAAAAATTTCCAATCATCCGTGTTGTTGAGGTTTCGATTTATAGTTCTAAGAACTTTATCGAGCTTTTCATCCTTAATTTTAACTAATTTTAAATCACTTTTTATGGCTGACAGAAACTCATTTTTTTTAATTAAACTCATGGTAGAAATAGCCAACTCTTTATTTTTATTCTCAATATCTTGTTTAAGTTTTTCATTACTAATTTTCATGATCTTTTGTTGGCTTTCCAAATCTTTTAGCTCAATTTCTTTATTTGCTTTTTCTTGAAGTTTACGTTTTTGCTTTTTATAATATTGCTTGTAAAGCATATGAATGATAATACCTAGAAATATAACAGTTAATATATAAACACCAATCATTTGATTGCTCAAATAAAAGGGTTTCAAAATCGTAAATTGATAATTTAAGACGTCGCTTATATTGTTTTTACCTATTCGAGATCTGACTTTAAAAGTATAATTACCATGTGGTAAATTCTTGAAACTGACATCGCTGCCCTTTTGCCAATTACTCCAACTTTCAGTATAATTATCTAGCTTATATTGGTATTCTGTTTTGAATGATGCCTCATAATTATAAGCACTTACATTGAAATTTAGATTGTTATATTTATACTCTAACTCATGCTTATTAGTTAGACCAGTAATCACGTCATCCCATTTATTTTGTACACTAATAGAATTGATAAATACTTCAGGTTGAGGTTGAACAAAATCATCTAAATCTAACAATTGATATCCGTTGCTATTTCCTAATAAATATGTGTTTGGAGCTATGAGGCTTGCATTTTCATAACCAGAAATTTGTTCCCTATTGGCATGATTTAGCGGAATATGTTCAGTAATAAAATCATTTTCAACTGAACTTGGCAAAAGCAAAGTGATGTCAGTTTGTGAAAATACCCAAATCTTACCGTCTTCAGACTTTACCAATCGACCAGAAGTATAATTTTCAGGGCTATAAATTGAAGATAGTTCTTCGTCTTTTATAAATGTTGAGGTAGTTTCGTCATAAGTGAAAATACCGTTTTTGTAAGCATATAGTATTTTGTCTTGGTGCTTTATTATAGAAGAGTACAAACCTTTTGGAACTGAAACATCTTTTTGCACATCAATAACTTCGGTTAAATCTTCATTCAATTTAAGCTTAAAAACACCTTTGTATTCATGATTTACAAGAATGCTATAATCATCAATAAATTCAAAATATTTGGTCGAAATATTGAAACCTTTAATTTTTTTCAAGTAAGTCAGGCTATCATTTTTTTCTCTTTTAAAAAGATGTAAACCATTATAATTTCCTGAAATAATTGTTGAATCATTGGCTGCTCTGAACATCCAGGCACCTTGAAAATTGCTGATTAAATTCGCTTGATTGCCTTCAATTTTAAATGTGCCAATATTGTGACCACACAAAAGCGTATTTTCGTGTTTGAATAATGACCAAACTTGACCTTTAGTTCCTTTGATAAATCGAAACTTCTTTTCAGATTGATGACGTGAAAATAAACCCTGATTTGTCCCTAAATAAATGGTATCATTGAATTTTATAGAACAATATACCGTGCCGAGTTCTCCTTTATCATCATTATAAATGGAAATGCTAGAACTTTTATTAACACAATTAATTCCATTATCCAAACCAAGCCAAATGTTATCATCTTGGTCTTCAAACAAGTTTAAAACTGTATTGTTTGACAAGCCATTTTCTTGATTGATTTGATACTCTACTTCATTATCCAAAAGTTTCAATAATCCATGTGAAATTGTTCCCAAGTAAATTTCACCATTCGAAAGCTGAATGCTATTGTAAACCGAAACATTTGACCAAGTCTCCTGAAAGTTGTCCGGGCGATATACTTCATTAGTTTCTAAATTGATAATCCCATTATACTGGGTTTGAGCATGAATCTGGTTGTTAATTTTATACAGATTAATCAGTAAACTTCTCTTGAAAATTTCAGATGAATTCACGACAATTTCCTTGCCATTCACTTGTTTAAAAATCCCTTCGTTTATTTTTTGGTAATACAAAATATTCTCAATAATTACCATTTTATTTATACCAAAAGTCGAGGATATAACATCATATTCTTTGTTAGTTGTATTGTAGAGATAAATTGAATTTAATGACTGGAAAACAAGATATTGTTTTAATTTATCAATTTTCCAAAACTGTTCATCCTCAATTAAATCAAGATCTTTAGAAAGCGATTGGTATTGGTAATCGCCTAAACTATCTTTTGTCCAAACACCAAAATCCATGTAAGCACCACTATAAACTTTATTATTTACAGCAAAAACAGACCTAAGAATTGTTTTATTAGGTGAATCCTTAAGTTCCCATTGTTCTCCATCAAATTTTAATAAGCCTTTACTGTTTGCAAAAAATACATTTTTATCTGTAGTTTGAGTGACCGACCAGTTTTGATTATCTGCGTTATAATCTTCAGTTGAAAATTTTAAAACAGGAGGTAATTCTTGTGCATAAAGATTTACTGCGAAACTTAAATACAGACAACTCTTAACTAAAAGTTTGAGACTTTGTCTCAAAAAGTCAAAATTTTGTTTCCCAAATGTTTTCAAGTTCTTCAAGAGATTTATTTTTTGTTTCTGGTATAAATTTATGAGTAAATATAATGATAAAGATGATGAATCCGATAAAAACAAAATACGGCAATGAACCATTCCAGAATGAATTCATATTAGTTTCACTGTCAGAAATAACAGGAAAAAACTGTGAAACTAAATAGTTTGTTGCCCATTGGGCTGCTACTGCAATGGACATGGCGGCACTTCTTATGCGGTTGGGAAACATTTCTGACAAAAGCACCCAAACCACCGGACCCATTGACATCGCAAACGAAGCAATAAAAAGTAAAACACCGATAAGTGAAATAACTCCTACACTTTCCTGTTGAAGCGAAACACCAAGAAATAGAAAACCTGTAATCATACCAACGGAACCAATATAAATGAGAGGTTTTCTGCCAAATTTATCGACAGAAAACATGGCAATAAAAGTAAATATCAAATTTATAAACGCTAGTAAAATTTGTTGTTCCAAAACATTTTCTTTACCAAAACCAAGTGCTTTTTCAAAAATATCTGAACCATAATACAAAACAGCGTTTATTCCCGTAAGTTGCTGAAGCATAGAAAATATTGTGCCTATAAAAATAATAGTGATGATAGGTTTTGAAAAAAAATCAACTTTAATCTTCTTTTTATTTTCATTGATGGAATTAATAATTTGCTTAGCTTCTAAAGCTGCGAGTTTTTCTCCATGAATTTTCACTAAAGTCTTGTGTGCATCTTCAGGGTTTCCTTTTAAATAAAGCCATCTTGGACTTTTAGGAACAAAAAATAAAAGCACCAAAAATAAAATACTCGGAATCAATTCAGACCAAAACATTTTTCGCCAACCAAATTCAATGTTTTCAGCAACACTCAAATTTTTTCCAATAAAATAGGTCACTAAAAAAACGACGAAAAATCCAACAACAATAGCCAACTGATAAAAGGTCACGAGATTTCCGCGTTTATGTGAAGGCGCAATTTCAGCAATATACATTGGTGCACACATTGAGGCAATCCCAATACCTAATCCGCCTAGAATTCTAAAAAAAACAAGCAGACTAACAGATTCTGGCAAAAACTCTGGTAAACCAGAACCCCACGCAGAAAGTGTAAATAAAAATGCAGAAATTATTAATGCAAATTTTCTACCAATTTTAGAGCTGATGTAGCCAGCTGCAAGCGCACCTGTCAAACAACCAAGAAGCGCAGAGGCGACTACCCAACCCTTCATCGTGGAATCTAAATCAAAATATTGGCTCAAAAAATACTGAGCTCCGTTGATCACACCAGTGTCAAATCCAAAAAGTAATCCACCTAAAGCAGAAACAGAAGTGATAAGAATTAAATATAACTTTCTATTCATTGCTGTTAAATTTAAATTAGCAAAGTAATAATATTTTGTGGACTGTATAGGTACAATGGATTGAAACTAAAATATTTTCGCTTTCTGTAGCATGTAATTTTTGAAAAAAGTTTATTTAAGCTTAGTAAGTTAAAGAAAGTTAAAGCCTAAAAATTGTTCATCATTTTTATCTAAATTCCATTTAAAAAAATAATATGACAGAAGTAAAAGCTTATGGCGCTCAATCCAAAGATGCAGATTTAGCACAACTAGAAATCAACAGAAGAGATATACTTGCCGATGATGTCAAAATTGAAATTGATTTTTGTGGCGTTTGTCACACAGATATTCATCAGGTAAGAAACGACTGGAAAAACTCAAAATACCCAGTCGTTCCTGGTCACGAAATTATCGGACGTGTAACTGCTGTTGGTGATAATGTAAAAGATTTCAAAAAAGGTGATGTGGTCGGCGTTGGTTGTATGGTTGATTCTTGCCAAGAATGTGAAGCTTGCAAAGACAATTTAGAACAATATTGCGAAAATGGAATGGTTGCCACTTACAACGGTAAAGACGAACACTTGGGTGGTCATACTTTTGGCGGTTATTCTGAAAATGTTGTTGTCAACAAAAAATTCGTCTTGCGTGTTCCAGAAAATATCGACATCAAAGCGACGCCACCATTACTTTGCGCTGGCATTACAACTTGGTCGCCACTAAGACATTGGAATGTTAAAAAAGGAGATAAGGTTGGCGTTATCGGTCTTGGCGGACTTGGACACATGGGTGTAAAATTTGCCAATGCACTTGGCGCACATGTCGTCATGATTACAACATCTCCAAACAAAAGTGAGGATGCTAAATCTCTTGGTGCCAATGAAGTTTTGATTTCCAAAGATCAAGAACAGATGAAAAAACACGTCAATTCATTCGATTTTCTTCTGAATACTGTTCCAGTTGGTCATGATGTCAACCCGTATTTGAATCTGCTCAAGCGAGACAAAACAATGGTTATGGTTGGCGCAATTGAGCCTTTAGATCCTGTGCACGGCGGATTGCTTATTGGTAAAAGAAGACATCTAGCTGGTTCTGTTATAGGTGGTATCAAAGAAACTCAAGAAATGTTAGATTTCTGTGGTGAACACAATATCGTGTCTGATGTTGAAATGATAGATATCCAAAATATCAACACTGCTTTTGACCGTGTTGTAAAATCTGACGTAAAATATCGTTTCGTGATTGACATGAAATCTCTGAAAGATGCATAAAAAATCAAATCGCCTGAGATTAAATTTCAGGCGATTTTTTTATTTATTTGAATTATGAAAACTTACATATTGTAAACATTCAGTTTTGTTCCCTCTTCATTCAATTTCAAAAAATGTTTCCCAGAAGGACTAAAAAATACGTTTTCTTTACGCTTAAAGCTTAGATCATCCAAGACTTCGAGAGTTTCAGCATTCAACCTGACAAATCTTTTGTCTTCAACTAACCAGATTTCACCTCCGATTCGGTAGTCTCGAACTTTTCCAAAATCTTCTATCGTGTGCTTCACATTTCCATAATCGTCTGTAAATGAAACACCTTTTGTGCCTAGTAAAATCAAACCATTCTTGTAAATAATATGATTTCTAAGTCTACCTACATCAAAGGCTTTAAATTTTATAAACGCATTTTCCTCTCCAGACATTGAGTCGTAGAAATAAATTCCTTTAGCAGAAATATCAACAATTCTATTGCCATCTAGCAAAAAAGGATCCGTGTCAGAACCAAATCTGTTTTTAATTTTATCGGTTTCAAAAATCACTTTACCGGTCTTCCTATCCAAAGAAATGATGTAAGTGCTAGATAAACCTTTGGTCAATTTCACATAAAATCGTTCATCTGTAAGCAACTCTTGAACAACTCTGTTGTTGGTTTTAGCAATGTCTTCTTCAACTAAAATAAATTTATCCTTAAGTACATCGATTTGTAAATAAGCTTTTTTGCCGCCGTCAGGATTTAGATGTTTGCCGTTTTGAAAACCAACAAAATAATGCATGATTCCACTTTCATCCAAAATTGGATAAGATCCGTTATCGCCAAGACCTTGACTTCCTAAAATTGACATATTTCTGGCCATTCTTCGAGCTCGCTTCATACTTGCTTTCACGTCTCCATCAAGTTCTTCTCCGTTTTCAATATCGATTAAACTCAAGCCATAATATGGCAAAATCAAAATATCTTCATAAACAAATGCAGTTCCGGGAATAAAATCGCCATCATATTTTGTAGTCCAAATCAAATCACCGTTTTCAGCATTCAGAGCTTGAACTTCAGGTTTTGAAGATAAATTTTCAAATTCGCTATTATTGACACGGATAGCCACAAGAATATCATGAGTTTCGTCGTAAAAAATTTCGCCAACACCTCCTTTCAACTCAGGTTGTGTCCATAATATTTCTCCAGTTTTTAAATCTAAAAACTGTAAACCTTCTTTTCCATTTACACTTATCGAGCTTCGTTGTGGCATGTAACTCACCAGTTTATCCAAAACAAGATCTTTCGTAAAATAATTGTAATCTATATGAACTGAACTGTTTAGTTGTGGCACCTCCTGAACGGTTCTTCCTGAAGATAAAACCTGATGCATAATTTCAAAAGTAGAAAGTCCCATGTCTAAATTTTCTGTAGACCAGATTTCCTCGCCCTTTTTCAAGTCGAAAGCCACAACATTCGTAAAATTGAGTGTGTAATCAATGGCTAAAAAAATGTTTTCATTTCCAAATAAGAAATAGCCACTACCTTCGGAAATATTGCTTCCGGAAAGTAACCTACCAATCTTAAAACGATGTTTACCTTCAATTATCTTTTCTGAATTCGCCATATTCCAAACCTGATATCTGTTCTCATCTTCCAAAACTAAATATTGATCATCTTGCGAAAATTCAATAAAATTTGGTGCAAATCCGGGTTCAATAGTAAAATCTGGTGCTTCTTGAATTTGAGAATTTAATACATGTGCGAAACACAATAGAAGTAGGAATTGAAAATTTTTCATAATAACATCATTTTATTTGAATAATTTTCAAATATATATGATAGTATTTTAGAAGTTGTTTTTTATTTATAATCGGTCTCCTTTTCTATATAAACTGAAGAAAATCAGTGGTAAATTATTTTGTATTCATTCTTGAGAATACAAAATAATTAGGTTTGAAGTGTTTTTTGAGAACAAATTCAGAAATGCGTTTAATAGCGCTATTTGATGTTTAAATTGTATTAGTCTTTATATTCCCATTGTTTCAATGTTTCTAAAGATACGTATTCCAGCATTTTTTCATGACAAGATTCCAATTTCAGATGTAGGGGATGACCAGCTTCCTTGCTTTTCAACCATACTCCCATACAAATACACCACCAATCGCCGGGTTTCAAACCAGTAAAGCTCCATTGTGGTTTCGGCGTGACCAAATCATTTCCTCTGGCTTTATTCCATTCCAAAAAGCCTTCGGTCACCTTCGCTGCAACAATATGTAATCCTGTGTCTTGTTCAGTATATTTGCAAAATCCATCTCGAAACACGCCTGTCATAGGATCATAAGAACAAGCTTTCAACTTTGTACCTAATACATTTTTCATCATAACTGAAATTTCAAAACACTAAAATAAAGG
>JBHEPM010000006.1:4732-15809 GCA_046260295.1 Psychroflexus sp. | reverse complement strand
GATAATTATTAGTAGCCTAATTTTATTCTAACGCGATTCAATACATCATCAGCAACATTTGTAGCTTTTTCTGCACCGATTTTCAGCAACCTATCGATTTCAGATTTATCGTTCATAAAATCTTCAAAAAGTTGACGTTCTTTGCTGTAAGTGTCCCGAATCAATTCAAATAGAGCTTGTTTGGCGTGTCCATATCCAAAACCACCAGCCAAATATTTTTGTTTCAAATCTTCTACATCTTCAGCATTGGCAATGAGTTTATAAATTTGAAACACATTGCAAGTTTCAGGATTTTTTGGCGCTTCCAATGGCGTGCTATCGGTTTCGATTTGCATGATTTGTTTGCGTAACTTTTTGTCGGTTTGAAACAAATTGATGATATTTCCTTTGGATTTACTCATTTTTTCACCGTCTGTTCCTGGCACATATTTTGTCGATTCAGAAATTTTGGCTTCTGGCAAAACGAAAGTTTCACCATATTTGGCATGAAAACGCTCCGCAACATCTCTCGTCATTTCAATATGTTGAATTTGGTCTTTGCCTACAGGAATTTGCTCCGCATCATACAGCAAAATATCGGCTGCCATCAACATTGGATAAGTAAAAAGTCCAGCATTGACATCGCTCAAACGGTCAGATTTATCTTTAAATGAATGTGCCAAGGTTAATCTTTGATAAGGAAACATACAACTTAAATACCAACTCAGTTCTGTAACCTGTGGCACATCGCTTTGTCTGTAAAACGTGGTTTTTTCAACATCCAAACCAAAAGCTAGCCAAGTTGCTGCCGTGGCGTAAGTATTATTTTTAAGCACTTCCGCATCTTTTATTTGCGTTAATGTGTGCAAATTAGCGATGAACAAAAAAGACTCGTTGTTTGGTGCATTTGCCATTTCAATTGCTGGAATAATTGCTCCGAGTAAATTTCCTAAATGCGGCGTTCCTGTGCTTTGAACACCGGTCAAAATTCTAGACATAATTATAAGTTTGTATCAAATCGCTTCAAAGATAAATGTTTTGACCAACCAAACCATTCAATTTGCTAAATTTGCCGACTATGAAATGGTTTCGAATTTTATTTATATTTATTTGGCGAATTTGGTTTTACATATTGGTCATTGTACCGATTATCATACTGTTGCCGGCTTTACTCATTACCACTTCTAAAGAAAAGTGGTACAAAAACACTTATAAAATTGGCAGATTTTGGGCAAAAATTATACTTTTTGGTATGGGTTTTTATCCTAAAGTCAAATATAACGCTAAATTGAAAAAGAATGAAAGTTATATGCTTACTGCCAATCATACCAGCATGATTGACATTATGATGATGATTTATGTCTCCAAAAATCCGTTTGTATTCATTGGCAAAGAAGAGTTGGCTAAACTTCCCGTTTTCGGAATAGTATATCGTCGTTCTTGCATTTTGGTCGACCGTAAAAATCCGCGAAGCAGAAAAAAAGCTTTTGAAGAAGCCCAACGACGATTGAAAAACGGCACAAGTATTTGTATTTTTCCCGAAGGTGGCGTGCCCAGAGATATTACCAAAAAACTAGATGAATTCAAAGATGGCGCATTTCGACTTTCTATAGAACATCAAATTCCTATCGTTCCAATATCATTTCCAGACAGTAAAACGCATTTCAGATATGAATTCTTAACAGGAAAACCTGGCGTACTTCACGCTTTTGTGCATCCTATGATTCATACCAAAGGTTTAGAACTGAATCTTGCCAACCGAAAAATGCTCAAGCAAAAAACCGCGGAAGTCATCAGTAGTAAACTAACTTGGTAAACGAAATTTAAACAGATTTTTGATTTAAAATTCATTTTTATATATTGTTGGTTTATCTATTAATTTTTAAATTAAAAATCTAATGGCAGGACACAGCAAATGGGCAAATATCAAACACAGAAAAGGCGCTCAAGATAAAAAACGCGCTAAAGAATTTACCAGAGCAATTAAAGAAATCACCGTAGCAGTGAAAGAAGGTGGCGGTCCAGATCCGGAAACCAATCCGACTTTAAGAAACGCTATTTCTAACGCCAAAGGCGTCAATATGCCAAAAGACACCATTCAGCGTGCCGTCAAAAAAGCTTCAGGCGCAGATGCCGACAATTACGACACAGTCACTTTTGAAGGTTACGGTCCGAATGGCATCGCGATTTTTGTAGAATGTACCACCGACAATACCAACCGAACTGTCGCTTCTGTACGATCTATTTTTAGTAAAAACGGCGGAAGTTTGGGCACAAATGGCTCATTAGAATTCCTATTTGACCGCAAAGGTGTTTTTGTTCTCAACACAGAAAATCTAGAATTAGAAGAAGATGAACTCGAACTTGAATTGATTGACGGCGGCGCTACAGATATTGAAAAAGAAGATGATATAATCACCGTTTTTACTGAATTCACAGATTTCGGTAAAATGTCTACCAAGCTGGAAAAGCTCAACATAGAACCTAAAAATGCTGAAGTGCAACGCATTCCGCTAAATACAACTGAACTTTCTCTGGAAGATACCAAAAAAATCATGAACCTCATCGAAAAATTTGAAGATGATGACGATGTCCAAAACGTCTATCATAATTTAGAAATTACAGACGAATTGATTGAATCTTTAGAAAATGAATAAAGTTCTGGCATTAATTTTGTCGTTTTCCAATTCTAATCAAAAACACTATGTCATGAGCAAATTTTATACAACGCTCGTTTTTTTATTATGTATTACAATTGGATTTAGTCAAAATAATGACGAATCCGAAAATTTAACTGCAGACACAGAAAAATCTGACACAAAAGAAGACAACAAAAGTAGTTTTAAAATGGAATATTATTTTGGAGTTGGCATGAATTATACGGATGCACTAAACATCAATCCTTACCTAAGTGAAGCTGGTGTTCCTACTGTGAGGCGCTTTCCGCTTGAATATTCTATTGGATTAGGGTTTTATTTTGCTGAAAAAAATAGAATAGATTTCGATTTAGGTCTGGCGAATATGTCTAGAGAAGATGGTGATTTTGAGCATAAAATTGGAAATGTTTCTATAGGTTTACGCTACACCAGAAATGTACTTGAAACCAAGAGCAGAAATTTTTTGAATCTTGGTGTTGGTATAAGCACTTTTAGCAGCAATCTTGAGTTTTATGATAAAAATTCTGAAATAGACTTAGATGACCCCAACAGTTTTGGTCGTGTTGCCAAATTGAACCATCGCCAATATATGGTTGGTCCAACAATAGGCTACGTATTTAGAGATAAAGACAAACCTGAAAAAGAACAATTACGAATTCAATTGTCTTACGATATCAATATCAGTGAAAACGACTGGGATTCTGAATATGCGAATGTCACCAACAGTATGGACGAAGATTTGAATCGTTTACGTTTGCAGCTTATTTTTCCTATTCTGAGTTTATTTTAGTTATTTTAAACAAATGTTCTGATATTTTTTGAAAATTTTTTGTCATTGAGTTTTACATTATATTTGTTTCAAATTATGTTTTAATGAAAAAATATATTTTGAAAGTTCCTTCTTCTCAAAAAGCAGATGATTGGTTTAGTTTCATAAGGAATAGCTTAAAACATACCGAGGATGTAAACCATTTAATAGTTGATTTCAACAACGTCAAATTCATGGATACCGATGACTTTGTTGTTTTAGCATGTTTGATTGAAAGTTTTTTTGTAAATGGTTGTGATGTGAAATTTGTAGGAGGAACAGAAGGCTTTAATAATCACTTATATAATATAAAGTTTAAAGAATATTGGAAAGAAGAGTTTGATAGAAACAAATTTACACTCTCAAAAAATAAAACGACTCTTTGTCTTTGGAAAATATCAGAAAGCATGATTTACTCCTATTCAATGTATGCAAACAAATATTTTGAAAGGTTTGCGAAAGATAAAGATTTAGTCCCTTTAGCATCTAATATCGATGAAGTATTCAATAATGTTTTTGACCATTCGAAATCTCCAATTACCGGCTATATAATTACTCAATTTTACCCAAAAAATAATAAGTTATCCTTTTCAATATGCGACTTTGGAGTGGGAATACCAACATCGATAAAATCATATGAAGTTGAACAAAAAACTGAAATTGAAGATTGGAAAGCAATTCTTAAATCACTTGAAAAGGGTATTTCAGTAAATTCTACACCTAGAAATCGTGGCTTTGGGTTAAATAATTTACTTGAATTTACTGAAAGTTCAAATGGAAGATTATTGATTATATCAAATAATGGAATAGTTGAGAAAAAATCAAACAAAATGTATTCCGCTGGAAAAACTGAATTTAATTTCTCTGGAACTTTAATTAAAGTTGAAGTGGACTTGAATACCTTTGAAGAAAAAGATGATTCAGACCAAATATTTGATTTTTAATTTTTTTTGTATATTTACAGTTATTAGTTTTAAAATGTATTCCTATGAAAACTTTGATATTAAAAGATATCGTAAAAAATTCGAGTTCAAATGAACAAGGAATAGTTTTATTTAATTCTTTAAAAGATGCTTATTTAGATAATAGCACCTTAATTTTGCACGTAGACTCTGATTTGTCTATGTCATCTTCATTTTTAAATGCCTCTATTGGTTTGTTTTTAGACAAATATGGTCTAAACAGTTTTAAACAAACTGTAAAGTTTAAAGGTTCAAAAAATCAATTTTCAAGATTATCAGATTATATAATTAAGTATCGTAGCCTGTATTCTGTTTAATTATATAAGCAACTTTATTTTAAACAAATAACACTTAAAATTTGGAGTGTCTTTATTTTTCCTCTTTCTTTAAAATCAAGGCAATAATCGCAGCCAAGAAAACGCCTGTTGCTAGATTATTGAAAATTGCTTGGGTTACGTACGAATTGAGATTATAAATTTGTTCCAAAGCTTCTCTTGGCACACCTTCATTAGCTCTAAATTCTACAATATTAGAGAAAAATGCCGGCGAAATGATTTCTGCCATTAAATAAATAGCAGCTGGTGACAATCCAGCAATTACCGCAGTAAGCACCACGCCAGACAGAAAAGCTTTCTGCCAAGTTATTGTGCCGTTGTAGTAACGTTCCCGTTTTTGACGAATAGAAACGATATAAATCAAAGCTTGTGGAATGATGAGCAATAAGCTAAACACACCTTGTTTAGAAACCAATTCGTCGTGATAGCCTAGGTATTTTTCAAAATAAACCCACGCAATACTGATGGCCGTAAAAGCCGTTGCCCACTTCAACTCAATTTCAAACTTCTTCATCGCTTTGTTATTGGTTCACCAAAACCCACTCGCCTTTGTCTATAAGCGGAATGGCTTGCTTATATTTTACAGTTTTTTCTTCGCCATTTGCCACATTTTTGATGGTGACTTTGTCGTTTCTACCAATTTTCGGCTGTTCTCTAACAATGGTTTCCGTGACTTGTTGCTGTTGTTGTCCAGCTTGCGCGCCTGCTTGTCTTGATTGTGCTGCGCGTTGATCTAAATTCTGAATTTCCTCTTTTTGAGTTTCAAGATTTTCTTTTGGTCGTCGTTGCTTGGCTTCTGTGATTTGTTCTGGTTCACGCTGTGGTAATTCACCTTTGAATAAGAATGAAATTACATCTTTATTTACTTCTTCCAACATAACTTTGAACAATTCAAAGGCTTCAAATTTATAAATCAAAAGCGGATCTTTTTGCTCATGAACCGCCAACTGAACACTTTGTTTCAACTCGTCCATTTTTCTCAAATGGTTTTTCCAAGCTTCATCAATAATGGCTAAAGAAATGTTTTTTTCAAAATCTGTGATTAACTCTTTGCCTTCACTTTCATAAGCTTTTTGAAGATTGGTAACCACCTGAAGCGTTTTCTGTCCATCCGTAAACGGCACTGGAAAAGCTTCTTCTGCATTGCTTTCCATTTTGTTTGTATAGTTTTCGTAAGCTTGTTTATAAACAATTCCCGCTGTTTTCTGAACGGCTTGTTTATCAAATTCAGCTTTGCTTACCGGAGAATTCATTGAGAAGAAACGAATCAACTCGAATTCGAAATTTTCGAAATCATTGGCTTTATGATTCGATTCCGTAATGACTTCTGCCGTGTCGAAAATCATATTGGCGATGTCAATACGTAATCTTTCACCGAATAATGCATTGTAACGACGCTTGTAAATCACTTCCCTTTGCGCGTTCATCACGTCATCATATTCCAACAATCGTTTTCTGATGCCGAAATTGTTTTCTTCAACTTTTTTCTGGGCGCGTTCTATGGATTTTGAAATCATAGAATGCTGAATCACTTCACCTTCTTCCAAGCCCATTCTGTCCATCAATTTGGCAATTTTTTCACTTCCGAAAAGTCGCATCAAATTATCTTCCAAAGACACGTAAAACTGTGAACTTCCCGGATCTCCTTGACGTCCAGCACGTCCACGCAATTGTCTGTCTACTCGACGAGAATCATGGCGCTCTGTACCAACTATGGCTAAACCTCCGGCTTCTTTTACTTCTTTAGATAGTTTAATATCCGTACCACGACCTGCCATATTTGTAGCAATGGTAACAACGCCTTTCATTCCTGCTTCGGCGACAATATCTGCTTCGCGTTTGTGGAGTTTTGCATTCAGTACATTGTGTTTTACGGAGCGTAATTTCAGCATTCTACTCAGCAATTCTGAAATTTCTACGGAAGTTGTACCAATCAGAATAGGTCTGCCTTGCGCCGAAAGTTGAGCTACTTCGTCAATAATGGCATTGTACTTCTCGCGTTTGGTTTTGAACACTTTGTCTTGTTTATCGTCTCTGGCAATTGGTTTGTTGGTTGGAATTTCAACAACATCCAATTTGTAGATTTCCCAAAATTCTCCAGCTTCTGTCACAGCTGTACCGGTCATTCCGGACAGTTTATTGTACATTCTGAAATAATTCTGAAGTGTGACTGTGGCAAAAGTTTGGGTGGCGTCTTCAATTTTGACGTTTTCTTTGGCTTCAATGGCTTGGTGAAGTCCGTCTGAATAACGTCTGCCATCCATAATTCGGCCAGTTTGTTCGTCTACGATTTTCACTTTATTGTCCATCACCACGTATTCGGTGTCTTTTTCAAATAAAGTGTAAGCTTTCAGCAGTTGTCTTAAGGTGTGAATACGTTCACTTTTTACGCTGAAATCTCTGTATAATTCTTCTTTCTTTTCGGCTTCTTCTTCTTTTGAAAATCCTTCTTTTTCAATTTTGGCAATTTCCATCCCAATTTCAGGCATGACGAAAAAGTCTTTTTCTTCTTCTCCAGAAAGAAAATCGATGCCTTTGTCTGTCAGGTCAATTTGATTGCTTTTTTCTTCAATCGTAAAGTATAATTCTGCATCTACTTTGTGCATTTCACGATTGTTGTCTTGCATGTAGTGATTTTCTGTTTTTTGAAGCAATTGCTTGACGCCTTCTTCACTCAGAAATTTAATTAATGCTTTGTTCTTTGGTAATCCACGGTAAACTCTTAACAACTGAAAACCGCCTTCTTTGGTATCTCCAGCTTTGATGAGTTTTTTAGCTTCTGCTAAAACGCCTGTCAAATGTTTCCTTTGAACTTCAACAATTTGTCCGATTTGTGGTTTTAAATCTTCAAATTCATGGACATCGCCTTTTGGCACTGGTCCGGAAATAATTAATGGTGTTCTGGCGTCGTCGATTAATACGGAATCTACTTCATCTACAATGGCAAAATTATGCGGTCTTTGCACCAAATCTCCCGGTGCGTGACTCATATTGTCTCGAAGATAATCAAAACCGAATTCATTATTCGTACCGTAAGTAATATCTGCGTTATATGCGTGGCGTCTGGCTTCGGAATTTGGTTTGTAGTAATCTACACAATCTACACTTAAGCCGTGAAATTCAAAAATTGGTGCCATCCAGGCGCTGTCACGTTTTGCTAAATAATCGTTGACAGTGACAAGATGAACGCCATTTCCACTCAAAGCGTTCAAATACATTGGTAAAGTGGCGACTAATGTTTTTCCTTCACCGGTTTGCATTTCTGCAATTTTTCCTTGGTGCATGGCAATTCCGCCGATTAATTGAACATCGTAGTGAATCATGTCCCAAGTGATCGGTTTTCCAACGGCGTCCCAAGAATTTTTCCAAATGGCTTTGTCGCCTTCTAAAGTCACATAATCTTTGGTTGCGGAAATTGTGCGGTCAAATTCTGAAGCTGAAACTTCTAAAGTTGTATTATGAAAAAATCGTTTGGCGGTTTCTTTTACAGTTGCAAAAGCTTCTGGTAAAATGTCGTTGAGGACTTTTTCTGAAACTTCGTATATTTTAGTTTTTAAATCGTCAATTTCACCGTAAATATTTTCTTTTTCGTCTATATCTTGTTCGGCTTCTACTTTTTCCTGAAGCTTAGCAATTTCGTTGCGAAATTCTTCGGTGGCTTCGCTTATTTGAGATTTAAATTTGACTGTATTCTGACGGAGTTCGTCTATGCTTAGGGCTTCGAATTCCTTTTCGAAGCTTTTTATTTTATTAACGATTGGCATAATCGCTTGCACGTCTTTCTTGGCTTTATCGCCAACAAATACTTTTAATACTGAATCTAAAACACCCATGTTTGGATTTTATTTTTTTGAATAGTCAAAGGTAACGAAAAAAAAAAGTCTCTTTACGAGACTTTAGTTGTGATTTTTTATTTTTGAGGATGAATTAGTATTCATCTTCATTCCAAAGGTAATCTTCATCCGTTGGATAGTCAGGCCAAATTTCTTCTATAGAATCGTATGTATCGCCTTCATCTTCAATAGATTGTAAATTTTCTACAACTTCTAATGGCGCACCTGTTCTAATGGCATAATCTATCAATTCATCTTTGGTGGCAGGCCACGGTGCATCACTTAAATAGGATGCTAGTTCTAAAGTCCAATACATCTTTAAACGTCATTTATAATTTTTGCAAATGTAATTTTTTTGAATTAACTATCAAGTATTTTACAAATTATTTGCAGAAGTTTTTTTGCTAAATCTCTGATTTCAAATCGCTTTTGAAAAAACATAGGCTAACTTCTGCTATTTACCATTAATTTAGCAATATTTTGAATTTTATTATCCCAACTGTATAAGAAATAAACTCAACTGAAAAATAAAATGAGGATTAGACAATATTAATCACAAAAAAACATTAAACTTGAAGCTAATGTGTATTATTCTAACAAATTTTGAAATTTAATAGTAATAGTTCAATTTGATTTTTATGAAACTAATCCTTTTTTCTTTTTTGCTTTGCGTAAGTGTTCTTCAGGCACAAAATGAAAATGCCTATAAAGATGGCGAATGGTTAAGTTTTAAAATAAAATATGGCTGGTTTAAAGCCAGCACTGCGACTCTAAAAATCAATGATACAGTTTATGATGGTAAAAATCTGTTTCATATTGTCGGAAAAGGAAAAAGTGTCGGTTTGCTGGATGTTTTTTTTAAAGTTCGTGACCAGTATGAAACTTATATCGATGATGAAGGATTGCCTCATAAATTTGTAAGAGATATTAATGAAGGTGGTTACAAAAAGCATAAAGAATTATATTTTGACCATGATAAAAATCGAGTAAAAGTCAAAGATTTTAAATACAATAGAACAGACACCTTTGATTTTAAGCCAAAATCTCAAGACATGCTGTCTGCGTTTTACAAATTGAGAAATTTAATTGACCCCGATAATTTAGAAAAAGGTCAAGAATTCCTTTTAGATATGTTTTTTGATGATGAAAACTACAATTTCAAAACCAAGTTTTTGGGTGAAGAAATTGTCGACACTAAGTTCGGAAAAGTCAAATGTTTAAAGTTCAGACCTTATGTTATGGCAGACCGCGTTTTTGAAGCAGAAGAAAGTCTCACGTTTTGGGTGTCTGCAGATGAAAATAAAGTTCCTATAAAAATTGAAGCCAAGCTTGCTGTTGGTTCACTTGTCGCAGAATTGGAGAATTTCAAAAACTTGGCGCATTCATTTAAAATTGTCGTGGATTAATTTCATCATATATCTATTGAAACATTTATTTTAGCGTTTTTTTTAAAGTCTTCTTTTATGAACATATCAGCGCTAAAAAAACATAAGAATTTAGCCAGTAAGGCTGTCAAAAGCAGAGCGAATAGCGTTAAACTTCACAACGTAGAATATGTCTCGGAAAGTCAGATAAATTTCAGATATTTTGGTTCCAACATTGAACCTTATATCATTCGCATATTCTTTTCAGGAAATATGGTTGACACCAGTTGTACTTGTCCTTTTACAGGTGGCAGAATTTGCAAACACGAAGTTGCAGCTTTGGATTACATAATCCAAAACAACGACCAGATTTCTGAAGAAAACATAGCCAAAATTTCAAATGAAATAACTATTCAACTGAAAAAAGACCACCTTCTTTCAAAACATGTTTTTGGTGAAAATATTGAAGATCTTGAATCAAAATTTGATGTTGATAGCCTTTCAGAAGTGACTTCTTATAAGCCTAATGAAATCCTCTCAATAACAAATTTTGGCCGAACAAATTTTAAACAATCTTTCAAATACGATGACGAAACTCAAGAATTAGTCATCACCTGTAATTGTCCTCAGCCGAAACCTTGTTTTCACATTAAAATTTCATTGTTAAATATAATGGAGTTGTTCACCAAATATGTGTTTCACCCAGATTATTTAGACATCATTATAAATGATTTTTCAAAAACCAATAACTTTAGTGAAAAATTTGACCCACACGAGTATTTCGATTTCATAATTGATAAAAATGGGATTAGTGTTGAAAGTAAATTTCCTGACGGTATTGTAAATATTGAAGAAAGTAAAGATTTTATACCTCATCTAAAATATAAAGACAATCAAGATAAATACCTTTTTGATTACCAAAATGAAAAGAAACTTTTTAATAATAAGGGACTCGGTTTTTGTATAGAAATTGAACCTGAATCTGGCGGAATAGATCTCTTTCCGTTTTTAGGAAAACTCAAAAAAAACAGTCAAGAGTTTACCGCCTCATTTGTAAGAATTTTTTCAGAAGATTTTTTAGAATTCAGAAATGAATTTAGTGAACAAGAACAAAAAATCCTTTTGGATGTTTTCGAAAT
>JBHEPM010000006.1:0-4722 GCA_046260295.1 Psychroflexus sp. | reverse complement strand
ACGATATTTCGATTTAGACAACTACCATGAATCGCTTTCTGTTTTCAAAAAGGCATTAAAAAACTTGAAAGACGATTATCAAGTTTTTGAAAAACACGCATTCAGCTCTTTGGTAAAAAGAAACCTAAAACCAGTCACAGTAAGTGATCAAAATCCAGAATTGTTTTTTAAATTTTTGGAAAAAGAAAAAATATACACTTTAGAAGCTTTACTAAAAATTGACGGCAAAAACTATAAATTAGCGTCCAAAAAAATCGATATTAATCCATATTTTTGCAGGAAAGATAATACGATTTACCTGTTTAAAAATCCCATTACTTACCTCTATTTAGAAGGATTTTTAGATAAAAGTGTGCTGAATTTCATCAAAAATGATGAACTGAAAATCTACCAAAATTTTATAGAACCACTTAGCCAACATTTTGAAGTAAAAAACAAAGTTTTCAAAAAAACACCGAAAGCTGAAATCAAAAATGAAAGTCTAAAAAAACAAGTCTATTTAAAAGATTTTGAAGGTTCACAAATCATTTTCAAACCAGCAGTTCAATATCCTGAAACGCTAATATTATTGCAGTCTAAAGAATTGCGTTTAGACAAAAAGACCGAAAAAATAAGCCCAAGACATGTCGATTTTGAAAACAGATTTCTGGAAGATTTTCAAGAATTGCATAGCAAATTTCAAAATCAACAACCACCTTTTGCGCTTGAGCCAGATGATCTTTTAGAAGACGAATGGTTTTTGCATTTTTCAGAAAAAATGAAAAGTCAAGATGTAGAAATTTTTGGCGCAAACGATCTGAAATCTTTCAAATATAACCTGAACAAAGCTTCAGTAAGCATGAGCGTGAACTCCAACACAGATTGGTTCGACCTTGATGTTTCTATTCACTATGGACAGCAAAAAGTTTCTTTGAAAGAGGTTCGCAAAGCCATGATTAACAAGCAGAATTATGTAAAACTCAACGATGGCAGTTATGGCATTTTGCCACAAAAATGGCTGGATAAATTTTCGAAATATTTCAAAGCCGGTGAAGTCAAAAATGACCAAATCAAGCTTTCAAATTACCAATTCAATATTATAGACCAACTTTATGAAGATTTAGAAGACAAACCTGACTTTCTTATTGAGTTACAAAAGAAAAAAGAACGGCTGAAAAACCTAAAAACCGATGTAAAAGTTGTTCCGCCAAAAAACATAAACGCCACTTTGCGTCCTTATCAATTGGAAGGTCTAAAATGGTTAGCATTTCTAGATGAAAACCAACTTGGTGGCTGTTTAGCCGATGATATGGGATTGGGCAAAACGCTTCAAACCATTGCGTTTATTAGTTATTTAAAAACACAAGCCAAAAACAAATCGCCACATTTAGTCATTGCGCCAACTTCTTTGATTTTCAACTGGACTAAAGAAATAGAAAAATTCTGTCCAAGTCTGAAATCACTCAATTACACTGGGTCAGAAAGAGTCAATTCCCAAAAAGATTTTGACAAACACGATATTGTTTTGACCACCTACGGCATCATGCTCAGAGATATTGATTTTTTGAAGAAAAACACTTTTCATTACATTATTTTGGATGAAAGTCAAGCCATCAAAAATCCAACTTCCAAACGTTACAAAGCAGCTTGTTTGCTGAAAAGTAAAAACAGATTGGCACTTACAGGAACGCCAATAGAAAATAACACTTTCGACCTTTATGCGCAGATGAATTTTCTTAATCCAGGCTTATTAGGCAATATGTCTCATTTCAAAAAAGAATTTTCTGAAGCCATTGACAAGGATAAAAATAAAGAAACCGCACAACTTCTCAACCAAATGATTCATCCGTTTTTGTTGAGGCGTACCAAAGAAAAAGTAGCCACAGAATTGCCCGAAAAGTCTGAAAATATTATGTATTGCAATATGGACAAGTCACAACGGCAAGTTTATGAATCTTTCAAAGAAAAATACAGAGATTATTTGCTAAACAAAATTGAAGAACAAGGCGCAGAAAAATCGCAAATGTATGTTTTGGAAGGGCTTACCAAATTAAGACAAATTTGCAATTCTCCAGAATTACTCAGCGATGACGAAGATTACGGAAAAAGCTCTGTAAAATTAGATTTGCTGATAGAACAAATCAAAAACAAAACTTCAAAGCATAAAATTGTGGTCTTTTCACAATTTACAAAAATGCTGGCATTAGTGAAAAAAAGACTGGATATTGAACAACTTGATTACGAATATCTAGACGGCAAAACGAAAAATAGAGAAGAACGCGTTGAGCATTTTCAAAATAACGATGATATAAGAATTTTTCTTATCAGTTTGAAAGCTGGCGGCACAGGTCTGAATCTTACCGCAGCAGATTACGTTTTCCTTGTCGATCCTTGGTGGAATCCAGCAGTTGAAAGTCAAGCCATAGACCGATGTTACCGAATTGGTCAAAAAAAGCACGTAATGGCATATCGAATGATTTGTAAAGATACTATTGAAGAGAAAATTATTCAACTTCAAGACACTAAAAAGGAAATTTCTCACAATATCATTACCACAGACAGCAACAAGAAATCTTTTGACAAATCACAAATCAAGGCTTTATTCAGCTAGTTTGTAAATAAAAACCCCGTGTTTAATTCAGATTGAACACGGGGTTTTTGTTTTTTTATAAATTATTTCTACAATTTTTCGATTCCCATATTATAAAAAGTAAAGGCAAATATATCTGCATATTCTTGGATAATCATTTCTGTGGGTTTTCCGGCGCCATGTCCAGCATTGGTTTCAATACGGATTAGGGTTGGATTGTCACCGCTTTGCTTGCTTTGCAATTCTGCAGCAAATTTAAAACTATGCGCTGGCACCACACGATCATCATGATCGCCAGTAGTGACTAAAGTTGCCGGATATTCAGTATCTTCTTTGATATTATGCAATGGTGAATAGCCTTTTAAATATTCAAACATTTCTGGACTATCTTCAGATGTGCCATAATCATAAGCCCAACCTGCGCCAGAAGTAAAAGTATGATAACGCAACATATCCAAAACGCCAACCGCAGGCAAAGCGACTTGAACTAAATCTGGTCTTTGCGTCATGGTTGCACCGACTAAAAGTCCGCCGTTGGAACCGCCTCTAATTGCAAGTTTTTCTGAAGATGTATACTTTTCATCAATTAAATATTCCGCAGCGGCTATAAAATCATCAAAAACATTTTGCTTTTTTGTTTTTATGCCAGCATTGTGCCAATCTTTACCGTATTCACCGCCACCACGAAGATTTGCGACAGCATAAATTCCGCCATTTTCTAACCAAATGGTATTCGCTGTGCTGAATGATGGCGTCAACGAAATATTGAAACCGCCGTAACCATAAAGCATCGTTGGATTGGTGCCGTCCAGTTCAATTCCTTTTTTGTGTGTGATAATCATCGGAATTTCAGTGCCGTCTTTCGATTTGTAAAAAACCTGTTGACTTTCATAATTTTCAGTGTCAAACTTGATATCTGGTTTTTGGTAAATTTCAGAATCACCAGTTTCCGGATTGAATTTATAAATCGTTCCTGGCGTGGTATAATTGGTGAATGAATAATACAATTCTTCAGCTTCCTTTTTTCCACCAAAACCACCGACAGAGCCAATGCCAGGCAATTCGACTTCTCTAACTAATTCACCGTCGTAATCGTATTGTTTCACTTTTGAAACAGCATCAACCATATATTCAGCAAAGAAATAGCCTGAACCTGTAGATGGTGACAACACGTGTTTGGTTTCAGGGATGAAATCTTCCCAATTTTCTGGTTGTGGATTTTTAGCATCTACGCTCACAATTCGCTTGTTTGGCGCATCTTTATCTGTGACAATGAATAATTTTGAATCTTTATTTTCAATCACATATAAATCGTTGTCATAATTGTCCACAACTTCTATAAATTCTGAATCAGATTGCGATAAATCTTTGATAAGCAATTTATTTCCAGACGTAGATTTTGAAGCTGAAACTGAACTTTCCTGAAATAGGTTGACTAAAAATTAAACCATTAATTATAGTCACTTATGAAACCCAAAAAAGAACATTGGCGAAAAAAAAGCTATCAAAAAGCGAATCTAGAAACCAAATTATTAGTTGTTGACCAAATATTAAATGGACAGTTATCCAGCAATCAAGCATCTAATAAATATGATATAGCCAGGACAACTATTACCTATTGGTTAAGAAAATACAGTACCTTGGTCCAACAAAATACTGGAATGAGTAAAAACGAAGAAATCAAAAAACTCAAGGAAAAGATTGAAGAGCTTGAGTTTCAAAAAGACTTTCAACAGGACATTATTGCTGATATGGAGCTTATTACTGGAGTGGATATGTCAAAAAAGTCATTGCCCAAAACATTAGCAAAAGAGATAGAACTAAAGAAGAAAAACCGTTTAAAAGAAAATGGTTCTATGGATGTTTTGGGATCTCTAAACAAGCCTTCTATAAACGACTCAAAGTCCAACAAAAGAAAGAAATAGATCATCAAAAAATGTTAAAGATGGTCAAGGACTACCGTAAAAAAGTAGGTTCTAAAACAGGAGGAATCAAGCTTCATGATGGCCTTAAAGAAGATTTTATAAATGCTGACATTAAGATAGGTAGAGATAAGTTTTACCGTTTTTTAAGACTTCATAAACTGCTAATCCCTAAAACAAAAAATTACATTACAACAACTAATTCAAACCACATGTTCAAAAAATATAAAA
>JBHEPM010000059.1:0-13261 GCA_046260295.1 Psychroflexus sp. | reverse complement strand
GTCATTATTTTGGGTTTTGTATGACGTCTTCAGAAATGAGGTGTTCCAACTTTTGGATTAAAGTATCAATTTCGAAATTTTTTACTTCCAATGTTTGGTGAACTTTCAAACGTAATTTGACGCCATGATTTATCGGAAACATCCCATATTTCTGAAGTTTCCATGAATTATGAATACTTACTGGCACAACTACCGCGTCTGGACAAGCTTCAAAAAGTGTTTTCAAACCTTTGTAGGCAAAAGTTTTCGGCACGCCATCTCGGCTTCGTGTGCCTTCAGGAAAAATAACGGCTGAACGCTTGTATTTACCAATGTATCGCCCTAATTTCTTGATTTGCGCTGTGGCTTGTTCTGGATTTTTTCTGTCGATTAATACTGAACCGCCGTGTTTCAAATTGAAAGATATGCTTGGAATGCCTCTCGCCAATTCAATTTTGCTGATAAATTTTGGATGCAATTGGCGTAAATACCAAATTATCGGTGGAATATCGAACATACTTTGGTGGTTGGACACGATAATATGCGGTCGATTTACACTGAAAGTATTTGGATTTTCAAATTGAAATCTTGTGCCCACAATATTCAGGCAACCCATTAAGAAAAGATTGAAAATATCCACGCTTTTTTTGTGCGCTTGGTAACCAAAAATCCGAAAAGACAAATATTGAATCAATTGAAAAACCAGCAAAGTAAAACCGAAACAGAGATAGAAAACTACCGAAAACGGGTAGGCCAATATTTTTTTCATAGATTAAATTTCATTCAATTTGACAAGTGCGAAAAACTAAACATTTGAATTCTGTTATCAGGTTTTTAAAATTCTAGTGTAAATTTAAAACAACTAAATATTTCTAGTAGAACTGGTTCTGAAATTTTAAGTGAACTTTTAAAAAATTCAATAAAAAAAGCCATTTTCAGAAAGAAAATAGCTTTTTTAAAAATTTAATAATGTTTTAGAATCTTAGCAATGCTCGTTGTAAGCATCCATAAGATTGTCCGCAATCATTTCTGCTGGACGTCCTTCGATGTGGTGACGCTCTAGCATGTGCACCAACTCACCATCTTTGAACAATGCCATGGATGGAGAACTTGGCGGAAATGGCACCATTTTCCCTCTCGCTTCGTCAGTCGCTTCTTTGTCAACACCAGCAAACACAGTGACCAAATGGTCTGGTTTTTTGCTGTTTTCCAAAGATTTAATAGCGCCAGGTCTAGCATTGGCAGCGGCGCATCCGCAAACGGAATTGACCACAACCAAAGTTGTGCCTTCTTTAGCCAAAGCGACATCAACATCAGCTTTGCTTTTCAACTCATCAAAACCTACAGTTGTAAGTTCTTGAGCCATTGGTTTTACTAATTCTGGTGGATACATATCTTGTTTAGTTTTATTTATATTTATTTTAAATACAAATGTATAAAAAATGAAATTTATGCACCTGAGTCTTAACACAATGATTATGATTGTTTGTGAAACAAGGTAAATCTATCTTAAAATTCTGAAATTTAGCCCGAGATAAACCCCACAGGATTTTATATTTGCAGATATAATTTTTCAGATTTGAAGTGGATTGGTGCCATACTTGGCTTTTTTTATTTTCGTATTGGTGGAGCAATTTTAGGTTTTTTCATCGGTGCAATATTAGATCGAATTTTTCGCGGTTCTAGCACGAAAAGCCGACAGGGTTCTGGTAGTTTTTTTGATCAAGTATTTCAAGAGCAGAAATCCAGCGTTTCTCCTGGTGATTTTGAGTTGAACTTACTGTCCTTGTCTTCGCTTGTAATAAAAGCCGATGGCAAAACGTCCCAACGTGAATTGGATTATGTGCGTATGTATTTTGTCCAAGCTTATGGTAAAGAACGCGCCAATGCAACTTTCAGAACTTTCAATGAAGTCATCAAAAATCGTGAAATTTCTGCAATAAGAATTTGTGACTACTTGCGTCCACGGGTTCGTTATGAAGTGCGTTTGCAAATTTTGCACTTTTTGTTCAATATTGCTATGGCAGATGGACATGTGTCGGATTCAGAATTGAAAGTTTTGCTTCATATTTCTCAAAATTTAAGAATTGGACATTCAGATTTTGAAAGCATCAAAGCCATGTTTTTCAAATCTGCCGACGACGCATATAAAATTCTTGAAATCGAAAAATCGGCTTCGGATTCTGAAGTTAAAAAAGCCTACCGAAATATGGCTAAAAAGTATCATCCAGACAAATTACAACACATGGATGAAGCCTACCAAAAAGGCGCGCAAGAGAAATTCAACAAAGTGCAGGAAGCCTACGAGCAAATTCAGAAAGAACGCGGACTTTAGTTATAACAATATGATGTCGTATTAAAACAATTGTTGAAGAATTTCCAATGATTTTGGTTTTTTGAAACCCTGAAGATGAAGTTGAAAATATAACATCAAAAACTCTAAAAAAGCTTGACGTTTGGACTGATTCAGTTTTAAAGTTTCAACTTCAGTATAATTGTAGTTTTCAGTAACCAAAGTCCGTAGAGTCTCAGAACTTTGATTTTCAATGCAATATTTGTTCATTTCAATTGGCTGAAATTGTCCTTCCAAAAGATTAAAAAATCTGGCATTTTCTTCTGAAGCATCCGGATAAAAGCCCAAAAACCGACTTAAACGCACTAAAAACAACAAATGAAAATTAGCATATTGAGTGGACTCGTCCAAATGCATCATGCTTTCTTCTAAAAAAATAAATAAAGCTTGGTTTTGCTCTTCTTCCTGAATAGCGCTTTTTAAAACCTCAGCCAAAAACATCAACATGCTGGATTTGTAAATGTTGCTGTGTAAAGTTTTGAATGGAAAATAAACTTTCGCTTCTTTGATGAATTGAAGGTTTTTGTTATCACGATGCGTCGCTTCCAAATCCAAAAGTGTCAATTGTTGAAACATAGAAGTCCTCAATTTTCCTTTTTTGGATTTTCGGATGCCACGCAATAAATATGACGTCAAACCTTGATCTTGGGTGAAACATTTCGCAATCAAATCTGCTTCACCAAACTTGAGTGTAGAAATAACGATGGCTTTGGTTTTGATTTGCATCAGCGAATAATCATGATTTTACCAACTTTGGTTTCTTCTTGATCTTCGCCAGTTACAATAATTAAATATACGCCAGACGCCACTTTATGTCTGCCAAATGCGCGAGTGTCCCATTCCAAAGTTCCACCATCGACAAAATCTTCGTACACCAAATTGCCAGTAATATCTGTGATTTTCACATTCGCATTGTCAATTAGACCGTCAATAGTTACCAATCCAGTATAATTTGGTCGCACAGGATTAGGGTAAGCACGCAAATTGTCTAAGTTTTCATTACTTCCAGTTATTCTACTGGAATAAGATAACAACCCACTCGTAGTGCCAAAATAGACACGGCCTGAAATTTGATCTACGGCAACACTTCGTACGCTGTTTGTTGGCAAAGGTGAATTGTCTTGATTGAAAATATTCAAAATATCTTGACCGTTGGCAGAGACTTGAAAAACACCGGAATCTGCGGTTGCAATCCATTTGTTATTTGCGCCATCAACCGCAATGTCGGTGATGAATTGTTCAAAAAGCAATTCTTGTGGCAAACCATCAACATCTTCAATAATGATGGGAAAAACATTCACATTCGGGTTTTCATTGAAAATTCCCGAAGGATTGGACATTACGCGCAAACCCGCTTGTGTACCAATCCATAATCTAGAAGTTTGGTCGAATGTCAAAGCTGTAATATTTGGATTTTCATTGAAAGTATCTGGAAAATCTACACCTTGAACACTGCTAACAATAGCTCTTGAAGTATTTGTAAGGCTGTTGTAAGCAATAATGCCCCGCTTTTGTGTTGCTAAAAATGCGTTATTGTTTCTGTCCACAACCAATTTTGCTGAAAGTGTTTGTGTTGGATTTGCAAGACCTTCTGAAGTGTCTGGTATATAAAAACTACCATCTGCATTCAATCTTTTGATTTGATGTTCTGTGAGTGAATTTGAAAAATATAAATTACCTTGGGTGTCGAAATCACTGGCACCAATTCTGTTGTCTTCAATATTACTCGGAACACCTTCAATAATACTATTGGAGGCGTCGTATTGTTGAACTAAGGTATTGTTTTCAATTTCCAATAAACCGTCAAAGTAACTACTGACAAAAACTCTGGACGGATTGGAAGGATCGATGGTAACGTCGGACAATTCCCTAGCATTATTCAGTTCCGATACCGGAATATTTATCCAATCTTCTCCTATTAAATGACTTAAGCCACGTTCATTGATTCCACCCGGATATGGATTTAAAAATTGTGAATATTCACCATAAGTCACCCACAATTCGTTGGGAATAGCATTTAAACTAAACACACGGTTGAGCAGCGGACCATTTGGACTCAACGGAATGAATTGATCTGAACCATTATTCAGAAATTGCAATAAGCCTAAGCTCTGATGTCCGAGATAAATTTGATTATTGCTTGAAATGGCAGTATTCAGGAGCAAATCTTCATTCAGTAAATTATTGATGAAGGCTTCTAGGTTAAGTTGTGAATTGTAAGCCTGAACCAAATTGGCAGATGAAATAACCAACTGTCCATCGCTGACATTGAAACCGGTGACTTGACTATTGAAACTGGTTAACTGTACCAAATTTGAGTTATTGATTCGAAAGATGCGATTATCGTTTCGCAAAGCAAAAATTTGGTCGTTGAAATTTAAAATGCCTTTCCAGTTTCCGGTAAAATCAGTTTGCCAAGATTGGAAGTTGATTAAATCTGGTGAATTTACATTGGCGCTTCTGATGCCGTTTTGGGTGGTTGCTGCATAAATTCTACCGTTTGCAACTGTGGTTTGTTTCACTTCAATTTGGCTGCCATTATTACCGATAAAATAAGAATCGTCAAATTCTAAATTACTTAAATCATATTCAGAAATACCAAAATCTGTCGAAATGAATAAACGGCCTTCATATTCATAAAAATGGTTGATGCGTTTTAGGTTGGGTGAAATTGATACTTTTTCTAAAATATCCACAACACTCAAAATATTTTGATTGTTCTCCATCACGATTTGCACCAAACCGTTTTCGTAACCGATGCAAATCAAAGCAAAATCTTGGGAATAATGAATTTTCGTGATTTGCTCTCCGGAAAGTCCTTGAATAGAAGAAATGGTTTCTGTGGCTTGTGTAAATGGGTCGTAGATGAACACTGCATTTTCCGCTGCTGCGTAAATTTTGTCATCACCTTCTACCAAATCTGTAATATTGAAATATGAAAAATGACCTTTCCAGTTTTGTGAAAAGTCTTGTGCAGACAAACTTGTCGTTACAAAAATCAATAAAAGAATAAATTGTTTCATAGAAGTTTCATCATGTGTTCAAAACTCATAAATGTGTGGTTTATTGCAAAAATAAGGTGAGTTTTCAAATAAAAATAAAGCCTGCTGAAAATTAATTCAACAGGCTTTTTTACTTAAATTTTACTTGTATTTAAACTGCACCTTGTGCAATCATTGCATCAGCAACTTTTACAAATCCAGCGATATTCGCACCTTTTACGTAATCTACATAACCGCTTTTGTCTTTACCATAAGTAACACAGGCTTCGTGAATTTCTCCCATGATTTGCTTGAGTTTAGCATCTACTTCTTCAGATGTCCAATTGTAACGCATTGAGTTTTGAGACATTTCTAAACCAGACACAGCCACACCACCAGCATTGGATGCTTTTCCCGGAGAGAATAAAATTTTATTCTTATGAAAAACTTCAATAGCTTCAGGTGTACAAGGCATATTGGCACCTTCACCGACTAAAATGCATCCGTTTTTCACAAGTGTTTCAGCATCTTCTTGGTGAAGTTCATTTTGAGTGGCACATGGCAGAGCAATGTCTGCTTTTTCTTGCCATGGCGTTTTACCTTCTACGTATTTTGCACTTGGATATGCCTCCAAATATTCTTTGATTCTGCCTCTTTTTTCATTTTTGATGGTCATAACAAAAGACAGTTTTTCTTGGTTAATTCCTTCTTGATCGTAAATATAACCACTAGAATCTGACATTGTTAAGATTTTAGCACCAAACTCAATAGCCTTTTGTGCTGCGTATTGGGCTACGTTTCCAGAACCAGAAATCAATACGGTTTTGTTTTCTAAACTTTCATTCTGGGTTTCCAACATGTGTTTTGTGAAATACACATTGCCATAGCCAGTCGCTTCAGGACGAATTAATGAACCTCCGAAAGACTGACCTTTTCCTGTCAAAATTCCTGTGAATTCGTTTTGAATTCTCTTGTATTGACCAAACATGTAGCCAACTTCTCTTGCACCAACACCAATATCTCCGGCGGGAACATCAGTATTATTGCCAATATGTCTATAAAGTTCTGTGATGAAACTTTGGCAAAAACGCATCACTTCATTGTCAGATTTTCCTTTAGGATCGAAGTCTGCACCACCTTTTCCACCGCCCATTGGCAATGTGGTCAAGCTGTTTTTGAAAACTTGCTCAAACGCCAAAAACTTTAGAATACTCAAATTCACAGAAGGGTGAAATCGCAATCCACCTTTGTATGGACCAATGGCAGAGTTCATTTGAATTCTGTAACCGCGATTCACTTGAATTTCACCATCATCATCTAGCCAGGTGACGCGAAACATAATCACACGTTCTGGCTCGACCATGCGCTCCAAAAGTTTATGATTCTCGTATTTTCCATTGTCTGCCATAAAAGGAATAATTGCTTCAGCAACCTCTTCTACAGCTTGTATAAACTCTGGTTGGTTTGGGTTTTGTTTTGCAACTTTATCTAAAAAGTCTTTGATTTCTTTATCCATTTTCAAATTCTTATTTATTGGTTGGGTTTTTATTATAATCGCAAAGATAATATTTCATTTTTAGAGAATGCTTAAATATTCACTAATATTATTCAGTTCAGACAGCGCATTTTTAACAAAATGCTAAAGTTGTAATATCTGTCTTTTGAAAAATAATAAACACTTAACAAAAAAAGGTCTACACAGAGTGCAGACCTTTCAAATTAATTTCAATTTGGATTTTTCCTAATTCTGTTTTCTCCAGAATTTATTGGTCAAATCTCGTTCTAGATTAATAATGTCAAGCTTGATATTTTTATATTTTGCGGTTTGCTTGAAATCATCTAAAATTTCATAAATGTCATGGTGAACAAACTTTGCATCTGAACCGTCTATGACTAGATGAGAATTTTCAGGAAGGTGGTCTAAATAAAGCATAATATCAGCCTTATTTAAGAAAGTAGTTTCCTGTGCCAGCTTCAAAATTTTCTTTCCAGCTTCTTCTTTCACTTTTTCCTGAGTGATGTACGCATTTTTATAATTGTCCCGTAAAATAAAGAAAACTGCTATGGTACCACCTACCATGATACCGGTAATTAGATCGGTAAACATTACCACTAAAATGGTTAATATAAACGGTAAAAATTGTTTTTTACCTTGTTTGAATATTTCCTTATAAATTGGAATACTGGTTAATTTATAACCCACTACAAATAAAACGGCAGACAATGCCGCAAGTGGAATTAAGTTTAGAACCACTGGAATAGAAGCCACACACACAAGCATAATTATACCGTGGGTAATTGTTGCTGTTTTAGTTCTACCACCGGAACTTACGTTAGCAGAAGTTCTTACAATTACTGCAGTAATAGGCAAACCTCCAACAAATCCTGCTACAATATTTCCAATACCTTGTGCTTTTAATTCACGGTTAGTAGAGGTTCTTCTTTTGTAAGGATCCAATTTATCGCCGGCTTCTGTACTTAAAAGTGATTCCAAACTAGCAATAAACGTAATGGAAAGCGCAATGGTAATCACTTCGGGATTATTGATTGCTGTAAAATCAGGAAATTGGAAAAATCCAAAAAATTCACCAAATGAGTCGGCAACTGGCAGTTTTACTAAATGTGAAGAATCTAAAGCGAAGCTTGGTACATATAATTTGAATATTTCGTTAAGCAAAATACTTACAATTACAGCAGCTAAAGCTGAAGGAAAAAATTTAAAAAACTTGAATTTCTTCAGCATTGGTCTATCCCAACCGATGATGATAATTAAAGACACCAAGGTAATTAAAGTTGCCCCGTAACTTATTTCTTTAAAGATTTTCAATATTTCGGTGAATGTGTTCGTACCGTCATTATTTTTAAAACTTTCCATGCCTTCAAAAACATGGTCTACACCAAAAGCATGTGGAATTTGTTTCAGAATAAGAATCAAACCAATGGAAGCTAAAATTCCTTTAATCATAGAGTTGGGAAAGAAATAGGCAACGGTTCCAGCCTTTAGAAAACCAAGGATAATCTGGAATACACCAGCCAAAATTACAGCTACCAAAACTGCTTCAAAGCTACCCATACTTTGGATTGCCGTAAAAATAATTAGCGCAACACTTGCGGCAGGACCGCTGACATTGATACTAGAATTACTAAAAAACCCAACAACAATACCACCAATAATTCCAGCGATAATTCCAGAGAACAAAGGTGCGCCAGAGGCGAGTGATATACCTAAACATAATGGCAATGCAATAAGAAAAACCACCAGACCGGCAGATATGTCGGTCACAAAATGCTTTTTCATAAATTCATAATTCTCTTTCATCAACTTATATTTAAAAATTTGAGAGCGCGAAAATAGTCTTTATTATCGATTCCATATGTTAATAGAACATTAAGTGGTTTTGTTTTCAATTATCATTCTAAAAGCTTTTCAAATACAAAACAATTAAAAATCCAAGGATTAAAATTGAAGTTATTGCAATGAGTATAAATTCAGTAGTTTTTTCATATTGAAAGCAAGAGCAACATTATCTAGTGGTCTGTGGTCGGGTTTTTGATCAATTCTTGTCCAAAGTATAAAACACTTAAAGATAACAAAAGGCAAGGAAATATGCCTGTACTAAATCCAACTGGAAAACCATGCATTACTATAATCAAAATAAAATAGGCGATATATCCAAATCCAAATTTGAGCATTCTTTCCATTCCACTCATTTTTTGGGTAAGCAATACAATGAAAAGCGGTAAAAATGTGCTGATTAAAAATCCGCCAAAGCGACTATTCATATTTGCATTGCTATCTATGGTTAAAAACCCAATAATTCCCATCAACACCATATTCAGAGCTAACAAAAAAAATCCGTTGGCAATTTTGGCTTCAATAGTTAATGGGTTCTCATTTTTATTATTTGTCAATTCGGCGGTGTTGAGTTGAAGAGCATTGCAAATTAGATTTAAAGTTTTGCCTCTCGGCTCGCTTTCATTATTTTCTATTCGCTGGATTGTTCGCAAATTTACTTTTGACTTTTCAGCAAGTTCTTCTTGCGTGAGTCCTTTTGCTTTTCGTATTTCGATTATTTTTTTCGAAAGAATATTCATATTGCATCGCATTTAAGTGAGCTTTAAAAATATTAAAACCCGTTTATATTATTACCGACTTTTTAAGACTTTCTCACGACATTTTGTTTGTCATTTGGTTGTCGTAAACTGTTTTGTAAGGTTTGCATATTCTTCTTACCATTTATGTCTAAATCATCTTACTATCAAGTATTGGCTTTATTTATATTTTATACCGTACAAAAGCTTCAAGGAGTAGCATACCAAAATTGTTTTCAATGATAGAATAATCAATTTCATTCCTGTTTAATATTTCAACCTTTTAACTTTCGTGTCCTGAAATGAGTTTAAAGAATTAAGACTCCTACTACTTAAACCTTTCAAAATAAGTTCTATAATTAATTGATTATCATATAAAAATCTACTTCAAAATTCTAATATTGAGAATAGTTTAAAAAAAAAGTACAATGTGTATATTTAAAATATCATGGTTAAAGATAGTAATGATTAAATCCATAAACCTATATTTCTAAATATAACTGTTTCTTTTGGTACAAATCGATTGCATAAAGGATATTGCAAAACATGGTTTGGAAAATAGCAGAATTGCTACTTTTTACAGGCGTATAGTCAAATACAAGAACTATCTTTTCAATCACCTCAAATACCCAAATGTGCCTCCAGACAATAACGGCTCTGAAAGGGCAATTAGAAACATCAAAGCCTTGCACTAAACTTTGTTTAAGTGTAAAACAGAAAATCTCAGGTCAGTTCAAATCATTTGCAGGAGCGATGAATTTTGCCATACTCCAAACCATTACCGACACCGCAATCAAAAACAGGCAAATTATCCTTAGCGCATTATTTACTGTTGCAGAATCGAGAGTTACTGATTAGTTACATTTTCTATAATTCTTTGATCACTTTCTCATGAAAACGCCCTTGATCGGTTTCAACATTCAAAATATAAATACCACTTCCAATTTGACTAACATCTAAAGCTTTTTGATTTTCAAAAGTCTTAATCAGTTTTCCATTCAGGTCATAAAGATTTATAGACTCTACATTTAGATGTGAAGACCAATCCAAATGAAGTAAATCCTTAACCGGATTGGGATAGATGTTGATTTCACCTAGATTAAAATTATCTATACTCAACTCATCAACTACTGTTGTTGTGGCGGTGTTAGTCACAATTGGCAAATTGAAATCAAAATAGATATAAGCCGTATTTTCAATGACATCACCGATTTGAACATCAGATTTGGGTTTGATTTTGTAGGTGATATAGCCGTTACTGCCTTCTTCGTCTAAGTCCTCGTAGGGCAAATTGATGTTATCAAAATAATAATTGATTTGCTCACCATCAACGATCTCTACACGGAAATCATGACTAGAACTGATCGGCTGAAAAGTCGTCCAGTCTAACTTATCACTGATGGTATCTGTGATTTTGATGTTAAGTGCATTGGCTGTTCCTAGATTTTGGAAACGAATTCTGTAATCTAAATACTGATCAATCTTTTCATCTACGATTTCCTCGCCTTGAACCACCATTTTGTCATTTGGATCAAAAGAATTGACGACAGTTTGTTCGTGAACTGCTGTATTATCATCAGAATTATTATCGTTTGAATCTGGTGTAACCTGCGAAGTAAATGTCAAGACTTCACCTCCATTTAAAGTTGGCGGTACGACATTGAGCATTGTGATTTCAAAAATATGTGTAGAAAAAGGTTCAACATCAGCAAAATCAAAGGATAATAAATCAGTTGTATTTTCTGTAGGTGTTTCAGTTGAAGACACAAAACTTTGAAAATTTCCTTCATAAGCAAAAGTAACTTGAGCATTAGAAACCGTTTGTGAACCATTGTTGGCAACTATAACCTGATAAACCGTTTCAAAACCTGGAATAGCATCTTCAAGCGGGAAAATATCTACAGATAAATCTTCAAATTGTTGGTTGGCGGTGATACAGAAGTCTAGATTTTCTATTGTTTCGTTTTGTCCTGTAAAATTGACGGTTTGGGTAGGTGGATTTGAGGTTAAGTTTGGATTTAGGTTTAATATGTTTAATGTGTAATTCCCAGAATCTAAAGCAATAACATATTCTCCGTTTTCATCCATATCAAAGGCTGCATCTTCTGAACCATTATTAACATTGATTAAATAACCCGACAAATTGTTATCATCAGCATCACAGCCTTCATTCATATCATCAAATAATACTTGACCAGAAACATAATTTAAATCGCATTCATTAGCTGTGCCGCCATCTGTAATGGTCCAGCCTGCATCAATAAGTTGTTGTCGAGTAAAGGCATCACAATATTCTATATTTTCTGCACCTAATGAGCCATTATTTAGATTTAGTTCAACAAGTCTTTCAATAAATAGGTCATAATTTGAACTACTCATACCAGAGTTACTTATAAAGTACCATAAACTATTTGTCTCAAAATCCCAGTTTGATAAATTTTGATTAAATGATTCCGCATTTTGAAACATATAAGACATAAAATTAACACTCGAAATATCCCAACTACCGATGTCTTGATTGAATACATCAGTATTAGCAAACATACTAGTCATATAAGTAACATTAGAGGTATTCCAAGAGGCTATAGATTGATTGAATGAATCAGTATTAGCAAACATAGCACTCATATAAGTAACGTTAGAGGTGTCCCAACTACCGATGTCTTGATTGAATTCAGTCCAAGCAAACATCTCTCTCATATCAGTCACATTAGAAGTGTCCCAATGGCTGATATCTTGATTAAAATTAGTTTGTTGAAAAAATAATTCGTTCATATCCGTAATACCTGATGTACAAGTCAGTGCAATTTGTGGGTCAGAATCATCATTAGCTATTAAAGCATCAAGTTGGGCTTTGCTTCGTTTTGTAAAGGTATTGGTTTCGCCGTTTATGGTCAATGTTCCCGTATCGCCAATTTCAGCATCTGGGCATTTACAGATGCCATTTTCTACATAGAAATCTGGATTGTTCTGAGCCTTTAAACTGGTTGTTGTCAATAACAGGAACAGGATGGAAGAAAAAAATAATCTAAAATTCATAATAAATCGTTTTGCTTTGCTTTTCAAATTTTAATCAAAAATAGATAATTTTTAACGGACATTAAGATTTTATAGTATTGGTTTTAAATTTTTTTAAGTATCTGTTTGATTTTAAACTATGGATAAAAAACAAGTAGAAATAAATTTCAAAAAAAATCCAGCTCATTACTAAGCTGGATTTTTAACGAAATAAACAATAATTTTAAAAACTTAAGACCCGCACATCAGGCAATCATCGCCTTCAGATTCTTTAGATTGTTGTATCAAAGCTTTCAGTTCTTCTGGACTTAACGAAGAATCGTCAGAGACTTTGACTTGCTGCTGTTGAGCGTTTTGATAGGTTTCTGCCGCATGTTCTGCCACTTGACTTGGCGCTACTTTTTCCTTTTTCTCGTTTTTCAATGTGAACTTAATCGCATCTACCGCAGATTTTGTTCTTAAGTAATACATCCCAGTTTTCAAGCCACTTTTCCAAGCGTAGAAATGCATTGACGTTAGTTTTGCCATCGTCGCGCCTTCCATAAATAAATTCAAAGATTGCGATTGGTCGATGAAATATCCGCGATGTCTGGACATGTCAATAATATCTTTCATGGACAATTCCCAAACCGTTTTATATAATTCTTTGATGTCGTCTGGAATAATGTCGATGCCTTGCACAGAACCATTGGCACGCATAATGGCGTCTTTTACATCGTCATTCCATAGTCCTAATCTTACCAAATCTTTCAATAAATGTTTGTTGACGACAATAAATTCACCTGAAAGTACACGCCTGGTGTAAATATTGGATGTATAAGGTTCAAAAGCTTCGTTG
>JBHEPM010000058.1:12889-13296 GCA_046260295.1 Psychroflexus sp. | reverse complement strand
GTGCAAATGTACTCAAAAAGTTTCACTTAAATTAGAACTTTTGTAAGTTATAAAATTCTAATTCATTTTAAAACAATGGGCAATTTTACATCTAAATTGACCGGAACACTTCGTTTTTGTGCAGGATAAGCTTTGGGTAAATTTTGGATGGTATGCCGCAACCAGTTTTGAAGCTCTGGATTTTTAGAAGCCGTGGTTTCAGAAATGCTGATATTTGTCAATTGTGTATTTCCATTTTGATCAATATGAAGCTGAAGCTGAATTGTATCTGCTTTTGGGTTGGAACGAATCAAAGTTTTGCCCTTCAGTTCATCTAAAACCGCCATTTTTATTTTATCTGTAAAACAATTTTGACTTTCAACTTTGGAAGTGACCTCGTTACAAGATTCAAAAGTTGGGTAGAAATC
>JBHEPM010000058.1:6556-12879 GCA_046260295.1 Psychroflexus sp. | reverse complement strand
CTTCTTCCCAATTCATTTGTCGCATTTCAGATTCTAAAATATCCTTGGCAGAACGTTTTTTGAGTTCGGCATTCTGACAAGAAATTCCGGAACATACCAAAATTAAAATTAGCCATGCTTTCATATTGTAAATGTAAACAAATGTGAAAAATAAGCCTAGTCGCTTGATTTGTTTTTGGCTTCAATCCACAAACTCATGTATTTGGTGCTTTGTGTAGAATGATGCATCAAAATTTGACCTACAAAATTTTGTTGACGCAGTTGGATTAAGTTGTTTTCAATCTTTTTTAAACGTTTGAAAAAATTGGCAGAATGCACCCGTTTCTGAAAGCGTTTATTGATAATTTGAAATCCATTTTTTTGGGCTTTTTGCCAGCGTTTTTCGAAAGTGTACAAATTAATGGCTTGTTTGGCAATATCCTCGGTAGAATTAGCAATTTCGCCACACCAAGGCAAATCGCCACACAAACCTTCAGCACCAATTGTGGTGGTTACAGAAGGTGTTCCTGCTTTCATACTGTCCAAAAACTTCCCCTTCAGACCGGCGCCAAATCGTAAAGGACCGAGTAATACTTTGGCATTTTGAATGGTTTCTACTGCATTTTCAGCGCGTCCTTCTATAAAAAAATTTTCTTTAGGATTGTGCAATTGTTCCACTTTTCGGGAAGTGTAAGCACCGTAAATGTGCATTTCTGCTTGGGGTAAAGCCCGGTGAATTATTGGCCAAATTTCATTTTTCAAATACAAAGTTTTGTCCCAATTTGGCGGATGAAGAAAATTACCGATACTCACGAAATTTTGGCGTTCTTCAAATTTAGGGAGTTTAGCAATATGTTTTTCACCAATTGGTGACATCAAAAATGGCAAATACAGCAATAAATTTCTGTTGACTTTAAACTGATTGACCAATAAATCGATTTCAGCTTTTGAAATAATCAGTGTCAAATCTGATCTTAAAATCGAGGCGATTTCTCGTTTTGCAAGGTCTGAATACAAATAGGCTTTGCTGAATTTTTTTTCATCTTTAAAGGCTTGTTGTCTGGCTTTTCTGAAAAAATGCAAATCTTCGGTGTCCAAAATCCGAATGGCATCTGGGCATTGTTCTGCCACGCGCCAACCAAATTGTTCTTCCATCATAAAACGGTCAAACATTACATGAGTCGGCGATAAATCTTTTATATAAAGGTCGAATTCAGAATCATTCACTTTGATTTTCTTTTGTTCAATACCGAGATTTTCAAGATTGACGGCATTTTCAGAAAATTGGGCTGGCGATGCATAAATTATTTTAAAATTTCGCTTTTGAAACAGATCAATAATTTGCATCATGCGACTGCCAGCCGCTGAAGAATTTGGCTCTGGCCAGACAAACCCGATAATTAGTAAAGACTTTTGAATCATACTATTCTTGCTCTCAAAATTTCACTGCAAAAGTCGTCATTTAAGCTTTGTTTTTCGACTAAAAATGGGATATATTTTCACTATATTTAAAACCTGAAATCTTTTGACCATGAGTAAAAATGAATTATTACCTGAATTTTGGGTAGATCGTTACAGCGATTATTTTCTTTATTTTACAATCTCTAAAGTAAGCGATAGGGAAGTCGCTAAAGATATTGTTTCTGAAACTTTTTTAGCAGGTTTAAAATCTATCGATAATTACAAAGGTGAAGCTTCAGAAAAGACTTGGTTAATTTCCATTCTCAAACGAAAAATTATAGACTATTACAGAAGAATCAACTCTAAAAAAGGCCAAGCTGAAGTTAAAATTGATTACCGATCTAACGAGGAGTCTGGCGACTGGCTGGAAGAACAGGTTTCTGGTAGCACATCTGCTTCGGGTGAAGAAACGATTGAAAATCATGAATTAGGTCAAGCGATTTATGCTTGTCTTGAGAAAATCAACCCAAAACATGCTGAAGTTTTTAAGATGAAAACTATGGCAGAAATGGATACAGAAGTTATCTGTAATGAAATGAAAATTTCTTCGTCTAATTTTTGGGTGATCATTCATAGAGCCAGAACTGCTTTGGCAAAATGTATGGATCTAACTTGGTTTAGAAATTAAGCAAATTATGTGTAAGCAAAGCGAACAAAAGATACCAAAATCCTGTCGAAAAGTTGCTGAATTCAGCGATAAACAGCAATACAATGAAGCTAGTGTTTGGCAAAAAATCCGTGTTCAATTGCATATTTTAAACTGTGAACGTTGCCAAAAATATCACCAGATGAATAATGCACTGACCAAACTTTTCAAACAAAAATCTTTAGAGGGATTTTCTTACGAAGAGAAGCAGGAATTGAAAACCAAGCTCAAATTCGATTGAAAATTTCAACAACCAGAATTGAAATCGATTCTTACAAGCAAAATTTCTACTTTTGTGTCGTTGAGAATTTGTTGTCTATGATAAGATTCCTTAAAATATTTGAAATGAAATGTGCCTCTTTTTGACCAAAATAAAAGCTTTTGCTCAGGAAAATGTTCTTTTATAAGCGAATATTTGTCCATTTCTGCTGAAATATAGTTCACCTTTAATTGGTTCAAATTGTCATGTATAATTTTTAATGTCGACTCAAAATTTTCTGAGTTTGGATAAAAATTTCGTGGCAAATAGTAGCTGGTTTCAAATTCTTCAGTATTGAAAAATGCTAAAGCTTCAATATTGGGCGATTCTACTATTTTTTTGAAATCAAATTTTTGGGTGTGTTTTTTAAGTTGTTTTGAAAATTCAGTTGCATTGCTCAATGTTAAATTTTTCAAGTCGAACCAAATGCCATTAATTTTCTGGGTATCAATTTCATTTAAAAATGAGTTCAAGTTCATTGGTGGACAATCGACATCAGGATGTGAAATTTGCACTTGATTTTGTTCTGCATTATACATAAGGTCAATTTCCAAACCATGATAATGTTGTTGCACAAAATCTAAATTTTCCATGGTCGTGACACGATACGCCCAAATTTTTTCTCGTTCGCCGATGTGTTCAATCTTATACGGCGAATAGTGGTAAGCCAAAACCAAAACCATGATACAAGCCAAAGAAATAATGATTTTTTTAAGGCGCATCATAATTTTTATTTTGTTTGGTAATTCTTGGTTTGTATTCAAAATTTGAATTAAAAATACTGCGTTTTGCTTGAAAATTTTCAAATTCAATGCCAACTAAATCGGCAAAACTATGTACAAAATCATCAAAAATGTAGCGTCTTTTGGTAAATGTTTTCCATTGTTCAAAATTTTCATTTGGATCTGAACTCCACAATATAAATGGCACATGAAGCATGGCATTGGTAGAGTAGTAGCCGTTATGTCCGACAAAATCAATATCCTGAAAAACTTCGTCGCCATGGTCAGACAGGTAAAGTAATTTTGAATTAACGTTTGTAGATTTCAAGCGTTTTATAAATTCACTCACCACAAAATCATTGTACAAAACGGCATTATCATAAGTATTGATCTGTATTTTGCTTTGTTCAGATTCAAATTTAGTTTGTGGCTGATCCTTGAAAACATTAAATTCTGGTGGATATCTGTCTTCATATTTCAGGTGTGTGCCATTGAGGTGAAGCACAATCAGTTTTTGGTTGTGTTCCTCAGCCAAAGCTTTGCGATATGGCTCAAACAAAAGGCTGTCGAAAGATTGACCAATATTCATAGCATTCGGAAATTCAGTCACATCGGCTGCATTAGCAATGGTTGTGACCAAAGTGTCATTCATGCCGATGGGTTGTTGGGCAGAAATCCAAAAAGTCTTAAAACCCGCTTGATTTGCTAATTGAATCAAGGACGCCAAACCATTTTCACATTCAAAAGTTAATAAAGCATTTAAGGCTGGGATGGTATGTGCTGCTGGAGAAATCACATCTTCAAAAACGATGAGTTCTTCAGAAATTTCGCTTAGTTTTGGGTTTGTTGGCCGATAATAGCCGTACAAACTCATGTGTTTAGCGGAGGTAGACTCGCCAATTACAAGCACTAAAGTTTGTGGATTTTCAGTAATTTCAAGGTCTAAACATGGATTTTCAGTTGCGGTCAATTCATTTTGGAAACTATTTTGAATTTGATGATAAGAGATATAAGCGTCTTCTATCAAATACACCAAATTGTATTTTTTGATTTTAATTTGAATGAATTTATACGAAATAAAAGCCAAAGCTAAACAGAGTATTGCAATCCCAAGATTCTTCAAATCAAACTGAAAAAGCTTGTATTTTGAAGTGTTTTTGAAATTATATAGGAGTGCGTAAACAAAATTCAGAATTAAAATTAATAATAAAACCACAATGAAACCGTCTACGTAAGTGGATAAAAAACTGATGGATTCAGATTGATTCGATTCGAAAACCACATATAATGCAGAGGTGTCAAGTTTGGACTGAAACAAATAATAAAAGCTGATTTTTAAAAATGAAATGCTTGATATTATGACCAAACTAAGTGCATTCCACACTTGCATTATCCAAGATCTGAATAAAGCTAAAGAAATAGCTGAAAGAATGACAGCAGACAGGAATAAATCGACGCTATCTTTGTACAAAATTTCATTAAAACCGAAGAAAAGCGCAAACACCAAAAAAATGAAAACAGGGATAAATTGAAATATCAAATTCTTAGCAACGCTAAACCAGTTCAACAGTATTTTTATCATTTTTGATTCATTTTCAAACCATCAAAGATAAGATTTTGCTATTTGACCAACTTGAATTTATAGACATTGAATTAGCCAATAATCATTCCGGCAATCGTGGCAGACATCAATGAAGCCAAAGTTCCGCCGATGAGCGCTCGAATTCCGAATTCTGATAAGGTTTTGCGTTGTCCCGGAGCCAAAGATCCAATCCCACCAATTTGTATTCCGATAGATGCAAAATTGGCGAAACCACACAACATATATGTCGCCATAATTACTGATTTTTCGAAATTGAAACTCAATAAATTTGCGGTGTTTTTCAATTCTGCCAACTGGATGTAACCCACAAATTCACTGGCGACTAACTTGATTCCCAACAATTGCCCCATCAGCATGACATCTTCTTTAGCAACACCAATGAGCCACATCAATGGGGCGAAAACAGTACCTAAAACGGCTTCAAGCGAAAATTTTTCATAAGGCGTTTGTTCAGCAACTAGACTGTTTAATCCAGTAAGTCCACCGATTTTTTCAAAACCGTAATTTACAAACGCGATTAAAGCGACAAATACCAATAGCATGGCAGCCACATTTGCGGCTAGCTTCAAACCTTCTGTTGTTCCATTGGCAATGGCATCCAGTAAATTTGAACCGATTTTTTCTGAAGAAACTTCAGCATTTGTATTGACCTTAGCTTGTTGCGGATACAGTATTTTTGAAATTACAATAGCGCCAGGTGCAGCCATTACAGAAGCGGCTAATAAATGTTTGGCAAAAGCTAAACGCGCCACAGGATCATCACCACCGAGAAATCCTATATATGCTGCTAGAACACCACCGGCGACTGTAGCCATGCCACCAATCATAACCAATAAAATTTCAGAACGCGTCATGCGTTCTAAATAAGCTTTTATCATTAGCGGTGCTTCGGTTTGTCCCAAGAAAATGTTACCTGCAACACTTAAACTTTCTGCACCGGAAATCCCAAGTAATTTTGAAAGTACCCAAGCCAAACCTTTCACAACCACTTGGATGATTCCTAAATAAAATAATATAGAAGTTAGTGCTGAAAAGAATATGATAGTTGGAAGAATCTGAAAAACAAAGATATAACCATAGGTTTCAGTATTCATCAAATCACCAAGCAGGAATTCACTACCAGCTGCAGTAAAATCTAATATTTTAACAAAAATATTTCCAACAAATTCAAAAACTGATTGTACAAATGGAATTTTCAAAACACCAATGGCAAGAATGAGTTGTGCAATAAGACCAAAAACGACTGTTTTCCAATTGATGGCTTTTCGGTTTTTACTGAGCAAAAACGCAATAAGTAATAAAGAAAGCATTCCAAGCGCACCGCGCCAAAGACTATTGAAACTAAAGCCTTGATGAGTAACCAAAGTTTTGGTTGTAGTCTTAGAAGCGATGTCAGTTTTGGTATAATTATTTTTATTAAGATCTAAAGCCACCCAATTATTATTGAGTTGAATAATGGAATCATTAAGCCTATTCAGTTTGAAACTTTGGCTTGATGCGCTCTCCAAATAGGGGTTTAGAATTAAAGTATCATTGCTCAATTCGAAATTACCATCAATTTTAAAAGATTTTTTTTGATGTGTGATATAGAAACGGTCTGCTTCGAATGTGATGCTTTGGTCACCATTGAAAAATGAATTCGTATCTGTTTTG
>JBHEPM010000058.1:0-6546 GCA_046260295.1 Psychroflexus sp. | reverse complement strand
GCTGATGTCCCACTGACCTTCAGTTATTTGGCCAAAACCTAATAAGGGAAAAATTAACAACAGTAGAAGGTATAATTTTTTCATTATTTAACTCCTTTTGGAAATTTCATCTCGAATTTTAGCTGCTTTTTCGTAATCTTCATCTTGAACTGCTTTCTCCAAAAGTTGATTCAGTTTTTTTGTACCTAATCCGCTAAATTCGCTATGGACTGATTCAGGAGTTTCTTTATCAGCTTCCTGAGATGTCATATGTTCTGTACTGTAAATATCTGATGAAGTATCTTGGCCTTTCAGATAAATCCCAGCTTTGTCTAAAATATTTTTGTAGGTAAAAATTGGAGCATTAAAACGCAATGCCAAAGCAATAGCATCGCTAGTTCTGGCATCAATAGTTTCTTCGATACCGTCGCGTTCGCAAATTAAACTCGAATAAAAAATCCCATCTACCAATTTATGAATAATCACTTGCTTGATAAGAATTTTGAACCGATCTGAAAAGGTTTTGAACAAATCGTGGGTGAGTGGCCTTGGAGGTTTGATTTCTTTTTCTAAAGCAATAGCGATGGATTGTGCTTCAAAAGCACCAATAACAATAGGAAGTTGCCTGTCACTTTCCATGTCGCTAAGAAGTAATGCGTAGGCACCACTTTGAGTTTGACTGTAAGATATTCCTTTTATGCTAAGTCTTGATAAGCTCATACATTCTAAAAATTAAAAAAGCGGTCTAAAATAGGACTGCACCTAAAATTAGACCGCCCTTTTGCAGGGGCACAATTTATAAAAATTATGAGTTATTCGCCTTAAATTCTTTTAGTTTTTCAATTAATTGCGGAACAACCTCAAAGGCATCACCAACGACGCCGTAGTCTGCCGCCTTGAAAAATGGGGCTTCTGGGTCGTTGTTGATCACAACTTTATTTTTGGAGGCACTGATTCCTGCCAAATGTTGAATCGCTCCAGAAATACCAATAGCGATATATAAATTGGATGCCACTGGTTTTCCGGTTTGCCCAACGTGTTCACTGTGTGGACGCCATCCCATATCACTTACGGGTTTGGAGCAAGCTGTGGCTGCGCCTAAAATGTCGGCTAGTTCTTCGATCATTCCCCAGTTGTCTGGGCCTTTCATGCCACGACCTGCAGATACGACAATTTCTGCGTCAGCAATACTGACTTTGTCGGTGTTTTTGTCAACAGATTCGACAGTTATGCCGAAGTTATCATCGCTTAATTCTGGTGAAAAATCTTCAATTTCTGCGGAAGCTTCATTTTCTTTCAAACCATAAGCGTTGTTTGACAACCCGATTACTTTCACATCTGTAGAAATGGAAGTCTGGTTGAAAGCCTTATTGGTGAAAGCCGTGCGTTCAACTGTGAAATCACCGTCAACTTTTGGTAATTTAACTGCATTCGACGCATAACCAGCTTCGAGATTGACAGATAATATCGGCGCTAAATATTTAGCATTGGCACTTTGACTAAGCACCACGACTTTACTGTCTTCTTTTTTGGCAGCCTGTGTCAAGACTTCTGCGTAGGCATCTGCATTGAATTTTGATAAATTGTCGTTGTCAACTTTCAAAACTTTGTCAACACCGTACTGACCTAATTCTTCAATATCTGAAGCATTGATACTTACAGCAGTTACTGAAGTATCCATAAGTTCAGCAATGCCTTTGGCGTAAGAAGCAACTTCAAAAGCTGTTTTCTTAAGTTTGCCGTTTTCTGATTCTGTATATACTAAAATAGACATGTGTTTGCTTTTTTTAAAATTTATTAAATCGCTTTTGCTTCGTTATGAAGTAAATCTATCAATTTGTCTAGATTCTCAGCATCTACAAGTTTTACTTCACCTTTAGGTGCTGGTTTTTTGAAACTTTCAGCTTTGGTGTGCGTATCTGCAGCAACTGCTTCAACGACATTGAGCGGTTTTTTTCTTGCCATCATAATGCCGCGCATATTTGGTATCTTAAGGTCGCTTTCTTCAACCAATCCTTTTTGTCCACCAATGACTAGTGGGAAAGTGGTTGTTATTTTTTCTTTACCGCCATCTATTTCACGAATGGCAGTCGCTTTGTCGCCTTCAACTTCTAGACTAACGCAAGTATTGACAAAGTTGGCATTAATCATTTTTGCCAACATACCTGGTACCATTCCGCCGTTGTAATCGATAGATTCACGACCTGCAATAATCAAATCATATCCACCGTCTTTGGCAACTTTAGCCAATTCTTTAGCAACTTGAAAACCATCTAAAGCTTCTGTATCTACACGAATTGCTGTGTCTGCGCCGATTGCTAAGGCTTTTCTGATGGTTGGTTCAGTATCTTTTCCGCCAACTGTAACCACATCTACAGAAGCGCCTTGTTTTTCTTTGAACCACATTGCTCTGGTGAGCCCAAATTCATCATTCGGATTGATTACAAATTGAACACCGTTAGTGTCAAATTTTGTATCGTTGTCCGTGAAATTAATTTTGGAAGTCGTATCAGGAACATGGCTAATACATACTAATATTTTCATTTTTTTCGTTTTATTTCAATTACACTGCGAATATAAGATTTTTGAAGCGAAAATACTATGCACGCATAATAAAAATTTTATAAGATTGTTATGGTTTAAAGCGTTTTGAATTACTATTTTTGTCTTTTATTTCTAATATAAAGACAAATTATATACAATGAGGACAATTCAGTTTAGAGAAGCTATTGTTGAGGCAATGAGTGAAGAAATGCGTGCTGACGAATCCATTTACTTAATGGGTGAAGAAGTAGCTGAATATAATGGCGCTTACAAAGCGTCCAAAGGTATGCTGGACGAATTTGGCGAAAGACGCATCATTGATACGCCGATTTCTGAGCTTGGATTCTCTGGTATTGGCGTTGGTTCAGCCATGAATGGCAACCGTCCAATTATTGAATTCATGACCTTCAATTTCTCCTTAGTCGGTATTGATCAAATTATAAATAACGCAGCTAAAATGCGTCAGATGTCAGGTGGCCAGTTCAATATTCCTATTGTATTCAGAGGGCCGACCGCTTCTGCCGGTCAATTAGGTGCAACGCATTCACAAGCTTTTGAAAGTTGGTTTGCCAATACACCTGGACTAAAAGTAATTGTTCCATCAAATCCATACGACGCCAAAGGTTTGCTGAAATCTGCTATTCGTGATGACGATCCAGTGATTTTCATGGAAAGTGAGCAGATGTATGGTGATAAAGGCGAAGTGCCGGAAGATGAATACACTATCCCAATTGGTGTTGCTGATATCAAGAGAGAAGGTGAGGATGTCACAATTGTGTCTTTTGGAAAAATAATTAAAGAAGCTTATAAAGCAGCCGATAAATTGCAAGAAGAACATGATGTTTCTTGTGAAGTCATCGATATCAGAACTGTTCGTCCCTTGGATTATGAAGCGATAATAAAATCTGTAAAAAAGACCAATCGTTTGGTGATTTTAGAAGAAGCTTGGCCGTTTGGTAATGTGTCTACAGATATTACCTACAGAGTTCAAGATGAAGCTTTTGATTATCTGGATGCACCAATCATCAAAATTAATACAGCAGACACACCAACGCCATATTCGCCAGGACTTTTGAAAGAATGGCTACCAAATAGCGAAGATGTGATCAAGGCGGTCAAGAAAGTTTTATATATTTAACACAATTCTAATCGTTTTTTAGGCTTCATTTGTATAAAATTGCATCTGAAGCTTTTTTAGTTTTATGAAGAATCTATTTCTATTATTTTTTTTATGTTCATCGGTGGCTTTATGGAGTCAGACGAAAGTCAGTGGCTACGTTTATGATGAAAATGACCAGCCAATTCCTTATGTGAATGTGGTGTTTCCGAACACCAGTATAGGAACAATTTCCGATGAAAACGGTAAATTCTACCTTCAAGCTAACGAATCTCAAAACCAAGTCCGATTTTCTTTTATGGGGTTCGAAACAAAAACATTTCCACTTGAAGAGTCTGTAACCTACGATTTGAAAGTTGTTTTGAAAGAAGATTCAGCCCAATTGAGTGAAGTGATTGTCTACTCTGGAAAAACTTCAAAAACAAATAATCCCGCTATTGATATTCTAAAGAAAATTTGGGAAAATCGACGTGAAAATGGCGTCAAAAGATTTAAACAATACGAATACGATAAATATGAAAAAATAGAATTCGACCTGAATACGATTGACAGTTCTATGATTAACAGTCGCATTTTTAATGGAATGGAATTTATTTTTGAAGATTTGGATACCAATGATTTGACCGGCAAAACTTATTTGCCAATTTTTTTAAACGAAACGGCTTCCAAAGTTTATGGCAGTAATATTTTCAATGAAGAAAAAGAGGTGATGTTGGGTAATAAAAATTCAGGTTTCGGCAATAACCAAAACTTGATTGAATTTATTAAAGATTTATATGCTGAATACAATGTGTACGACAATTATATCAAATTCTTCGATAAAAGTTTTGTGAGTCCGCTTTCTAAAACTGGAGTTGATAACTACAACTATGTATTGGCAGACAGTACTTTTATAGGTGATAAATGGTGCTACAATATCGTATATTATCCAAGACGCAAAGGTGAATTAACCTTTAAAGGCGATTTCTGGGTAAATGATACGACTTGGGCAATCAAGCAAATTAACCTTACAATGGCGAAAGGTGCCAATATCAACTGGGTCAAAGATGTTTATATTGAACAAGAATTTGATGTGCTGAATGATTCTGTTTTTCTGATAAGAAAAGACAAATTCATGACAGATTTTACCATGAATAAAAAAGAAGAATCTAAAGGCGTTTACGGTAAACGCACCACGCTCTACGATCATTATGAATTCAATAAAGAAAAACCGAAGAAATTTTACAAATACGAACCAGATACTTTTGACGAATCCATCTACAATCAGGATGATGACTTTTGGAAAAATAACCGACAAGAAGAACTGAATAAAGATGAGCGACAGGTTTACAAAATGCTGGATACACTACAAACCGTAGATGCTTTTAAAAGAATTTATAATATTGGAACCATTTTAGCCACCGGTTATTGGGAGCAAGATGGATGGGATTTTGGGCCAGTGTTTTCTACTTTTGGTTACAATGATGTTGAGAAAGTACGTCTTCGCGTTGGGGGACGTACGTATTTTTCTCAAAATGATAAATGGCGTGTGCAAGGTTTTTTGGCTTATGGATTTGGTGATGATAAATTCAAATATGGAATTTCTGGCAAGTGGCTTTTAGATTCGAAAAACCGTTTCATTATATCTGGCGGAAATCGACGTGATGTGGAACAACTCGGTGCAAGTTTGACCAATACTTCAGATGTTTTGGGGCGAAGTTTGGCGTCATCTTCTGTATTAACAGTTGGTGCAAATACCAGTTTGACAAGCATAAATTTAAGCAGTTTTGCTATGCAAATGGAAGCTTTTAAAAATTTCAATATTCGTTTGGGTGCAACTTACAGAACTTTAGAATCAGCTTCGGACAAATTCAGTCTGGATTATTATACGGACGACAACCAAACGACAACTTCAGGATTTACTGAACAAACCGAAATTTCTACCATATTGAGATTTATGCCAGGCAGAAAAACGACAGGATTCGGTGTAGAACGCTATACGGTCAACGAAGATAAATATCCCGAATTCTTATTGAACTATTCTAAAGGTGTAAAAGATGTTTTATCAAGCGATTTCAATTATGACAAGTTGCAATTGTTTTATAGGCAACCTATCCAAATAGGTGGATTTGGTAGATTTACTTCGACTCTAGAAATCGGGAAAACCTTTGGTGAAGTGCCATTGAGTTTACTAAATGTTGTACCAGGAAATCAAACTTTATTTTCTATTCAAGGCACTTTTCCGCTTTTGGATTTTTATGATTTTGTTACAGACACCTACGCAAGTGTAAATTTTGAACACAATTTTAACGGTCGGTTTTTCTCCAGAATTCCAATATTAAGAGATTGGGATTTGAGAGAAATTGTATCCGTGCGGGCTGTTTCTGGTAGTATTTCAGATGAAAATCAACTGCTAAACGCATCCACAACTAATCCAGTTTTATTGGCACCTGACAAAAAACCGTATTGGTCTTACAGTTTAGGGGTAGGCAATATTTTTAGAATTCTAAGAATTGATTTTCACTTTCGCGGCAATTACAAAAACTTACCCGACGCCAGAACATTTGGCGTAACTGGTGGTTTTGGATTTTATTTCTAAGATTGTTCAATCGCTTCAATTTTTTTTCGCGTTTTGGATTTCAATTGACCGATAATGATAATTACTGCCACAATCGGGAAGGTGCCAACAACCAATAAACTATCAAATTCTCCATTTAACATTTGAAAAATAACATAAGCTAAATACAAAAGCCAAATAAAAAAAGTGAAATATAAAATGGCTTTTAAAGTCTTTGCTCTAGATTTTAAAGCTTCCAAATTTTGCGTTTTATGATCGTTTTCAGAAGACATAAATTTTCATTTTTAAAAATTAAATTTACAAAATTCATTTGATTTTTTAGTTGAAATTCAATTCATCCAGACAATTC
>JBHEPM010000057.1:0-13369 GCA_046260295.1 Psychroflexus sp. | reverse complement strand
GTTACAAGAGGAAGTTGTTCAGGATTTAAAATCTCGTCAAACCAATTTAATTTTAGGCGCAGAAATGTTTGAAGCTGACACACAAAACACGCTCAATCTTTTTTTAAAAGATAGCATTTCTGAACCAGGTTTTAAAGAAAAAGCCAGAGCTTGGCAGAATTATGACACAGATTACAAACCTTTAATTGATTTTGCAAAAACCCACAAAATAGATTTTATCGCTACGAATGTACCACGACCATTTGCTTCAAAAGTCTACAAAAATGGTGGTTTCAAAGCTTTAGATTCTTTAACTACTGAAGACAAAAACTGGGTGGCACCATTACCAATTCCATTTGATATCAGTTTGGAATCTTATCAAAACATGTTGGAAATGATGAATGGGCACGGCGGAGATGACATCGTCAAAGCGCAGGCTTTAAAAGACGCAACAATGGCGCATTTTATCCTGAAAAATTATTCGCCAAATGAAGTTTTTGTGCATTTCAATGGCAGTTATCATTCCAATATTTTTGAAGGAATTTTCTGGTATTTGAAGCAATACAAACCCGAAATTAATATCCTAACAATTGCCGCTGCTGAACAAAGTGAACTTGAAAATTTAGAAGAAGACCATCGAAATTTGGGTAATTTCACCATTGTAGTTGATGAAAACATGACAAAAACTTATTGATTATGACTGACAAACTCAAAGTTACTTATTTTCAAACTGAATTGATCTGGGAATCACCGCAAAACAATCGAGATAAATTTCAAAAATTAATTGAAAAACATGGTCAGAATACCGATCTCATTGTGTTACCAGAAATGTTTACCACAGGTTTTTCCATGAATGCTAAAACTAGCGCTGAATCACCTCAACTAACTTTGGAGTGGATGAAAAATATTTCTCAAACCCACCAAACAGCGATTACTGGAAGCATCATGGCGAAAGTCAATGAGCAATTTTATAATCGTTTGATTTTTATGATGCCAGATGGAAATTATGAAATTTATGACAAAAAGCATTTATTTTCATTAGCAAAAGAAGAGCAAATTTATACCGCAGGAACAAAAAAACTCATCGTAAGTTACAAAGGCTGGAAAATCTGCCCAATGATTTGCTATGATTTGCGTTTTCCGGCTTGGTCTAGAAATCTGGAAGATTACGACTTGCTAATTTACGTTGCCAATTGGCCAGAAAAACGCGTCAAAGCTTGGGATATTTTACTAAAAGCACGCGCTGTTGAAAACATGAGTTACACTTTAGGTGTCAACAGAATTGGCAAAGACGGCAAAGATTTTCCCTATGTTGGGCATTCTGCTATGTATGATTTTTTAGGTGAAAAAATCAGTCAACATGCGCTAGAAATCGAAGCTGTGGAAAGTTTAACTTTGGATTATTCTGAATTGGAAAAAACCAGAGAAAAGCTCGGATTTTTAAAAGATCGAGACCAGTTTAAAATAAAGTAATCGTCAATTGTTCATCCCAATTGGCACGTACTGTAATCGGTTTGGCTTCGTAAAGCAAAGGTTCTGGTTTTATGCCTTTTAAGAAATCTCCAGTATCCCATTTTCCATTTTTATTCTGGTCATAAATCAAGCGAATGTAATATTCACCAGGTTTTACGTGTTTGAACTCAAAAGTGCTTTTTTCAGTTTCATAAACTGAGGCAATCGCTTCATTTTGTTCATTCACCAATTCAACAATTACAGGAAATTCTTCAATATTTGTGATTGTGATGATGTAGTTCCCGAAATCTGAATAGGCTTTGGTTTTGGGTTTGAAACTCAAACTATCGTTTTTGGTTTCAAAAAAATCGGTGACTGCACCCGGGAAAAGTTCCAAATTATAGGTTTGCGATTCTTCTTTTTCAAACTGAAAAACCAATTCATTTTTCAATGTATCTAGATTCACTTCAAAATCCATCAAAATTGAATCTTTATCCATCAATTGCATAGAATCTTTCTTAAAATCTTGAATTGGCGTATTGGCTTCAATTTTAAAATTTTCAACAAAAAGATTGCGTTTTGGTGTCACTTCAGAAATTTTGAGCGAATCTTCTTCAATCATTTTTGGGCGGATTTCTACCGTGTCGATTTTGTCATTATTTCTGAAAGCAAAAAGCAAACTGTCGTTTTCCAAATATGGTTTGTACCAATAATGAATTGTGTCTGTCTCTTTATCTTTGAAGTATTTGAATTTAAAATCTTCTGGCGCTTCTGACAACAATTCGATATCATAATCTTCCAAAAGTCCTTCGTAACCGAATTCAAAATGATGTTTTGTAATTTGTTTTGGACGCTTTCCTGAAAAATCCAAAATTTCTTTAAAGACCAAAAGATCAAATAATTCATCTGTTGGAACTTCTATTGGTTCTTCTACAAAGCCAATTTTATCCTGTTTTGGATCATATTTATAATTGTTGTTTTTATCTGAAAGTGCTATCATTTTATATTTTCCAGCCTTGATGTTTTCCACATTAAATAAAGTGGTGGAATCTCGCACGAAACCGACGTAAAGCGGTTTTTCTTCATAAACCAATGAATCGGTGTAGGTAGAATCCATTTTGTAAAGCAACACAGACATATTTTCATCTGGTTCACGATTGTAAGCATCAAAACCATTGCCTTCTACATTCAAAGAATCCACATAATCACCCGTAGAAAAAACGTATTTAAAATAAGGAAGTTGATTGCCTTCAGTGTTGTCCTCAATACTTTTACCAAAATTGACGGTGTAAGTTGTATTATCTGCCAAAGAATCTATAGAAATTTTAACTCGTAAGTTTTTACTAGGCAAGCCCATAGGATAAATCTCTGGTCGTGGCTCAATTGGTGGCGAAAAAAAAATTTGCTGTTGTGCATCCTGTAATTTGATAAACTCGTTAAAATTTATCGTAATTTCTTCTTGGTCAAAATTTACCGTATAATTTTCAGGTGAAGAGTTTACAAATTTTGGCGGTTCAAAATCTTTTGGTCCACCGTCTGGTCTTCCGCGTTTGGCGCAAGCAAACACCGAAAAAATCAAAACTGCAAACAGAAACAATCTAATTAAAAATCCAGACGTCATTTTAAATCGTATTTTGAATACAAAGAAACAATAAAATAAATAACCTGTCACTTGCTAATCGCCATAGTTGCAATATTAAATTTGATGTTTTTTGCAGAATTTAAGGACATCCAACAAGCTTCCAAAGTGGCTCCGGTAGTTGCCAAATCGTCTACCAACAAAATATGTTTGTCATTCAACAGGTCAATATTTTTAGTGTAAAAATTACCTTGAACCACATCGGTTCGTGCAAATCGACTTTTGAAAACTTGCGTTTTGGTTGAAGATTTTCTAAGTAAAATCTTGTCTTCATATTTTGCGGAAAGTTTCTCTGCAATGGCTTTACCAAAACCTTCAACTTGATTGAAACCGCGTTTTCTTAGTCGCCGTTTATGGAGTGGAACAGGGATGACAACATCTATTTGATTTTGCCAATCTGCATTTAGAAGTATTTCGCTTATCCAATAGCCTAAAAAAGCACTTACCGCACGATTGTTTCGGTATTTCAAATCGTGAATCAATTGCTGTACGTTACTTTTCTTTTCAAAATAAAACAAACTTGCCGCTTGATTTAACCTGACGCGACCGTATAAAATTTTGTGTAAATCATGGTCGCCATCAAAAAAATTCTGGCAAAGTGGCAAATCATTCCTACAAAATGTGCAAATGACGTTTTCATGCTTTAATAAATTTTCTTCACAACACGCACATATTCTAGGGAACAAAAGGTTTTTGAAGTCCCGGATCATGTTTTTCAGTAAATTGGTTACTGTAAAAATAAAAAATATTTTCAATCAAACGACTGTATTTTTAAAAATATTTATAGGTCGGTGTTTTAATAAAATCTAAACTAATGAAGCTTTTAAACATCTCTTTTTTTACTTTTGCGCTATGGCAAAAGAACAAGACAAATTCAAACAAGTAATTGCCCACGCTAAAGAGTACGGGTATATTTTTTCGTCCAGTGAAATTTATGACGGTTTAAGTGCCGTTTATGATTATGGACAAAACGGCGTAGAACTGAAAAACAACATCAAAAACTACTGGTGGCGCAGCATGGTGCAAATGCATGAAGAAATTGTTGGTTTGGATGCTGCCATTTTGATGCATCCAAAAACCTGGAAAGCTTCTGGACATGTGGACGCGTTCAACGACCCGATGATTGATAACAAAGATTCTAAAAAGCGTTATCGTGCTGATGTTTTGGTGGAAGATTATGTCGAAAAAATAGAGCAGAAAGCACAAAAAGAAATCACCAAAGCCAAAAAACGATTTGGCGACGATTTTGATGAAGCTCAATTTGTGTCTACGCATCCGCGAGTAGTAAAATATAGAGCGCAATCCAAAGAAATTTTGGGTCGTTTGGCAAAATCACTTACGGAAGAAAATCTGGACGACGTCAAAACTTTAATAGAAGAACTAGAGATTGCTTGCCCAGTAAGCGGTTCCAGAAATTGGACGAAAGTGAAGCAATTCAACCTGATGTTTGGCACAAAACTAGGTGCTTCAGCAGACTCTGCTTCAGATTTATATTTACGGCCAGAAACTGCACAAGGCATTTTTGTGAATTTTGCCAACGTTCAAAAAACTGGCCGGATGAAAATTCCGTTTGGCATCGCACAAATCGGAAAAGCCTTCAGAAATGAAATTGTAGCCAGACAATTTATTTTCCGCCAACGCGAGTTTGAACAAATGGAAATGCAATATTTTGTGAGACCCGGCGACGAATTGAAGTGGTTTGAACATTGGAAAGAAATCCGAACAAAATGGCATCAATCGCTTGGTTTAGGTGAAGAAAATTACCGTTTTCACGACCACGAAAAAATGGCACATTATGCCAATGCTGCCACCGATATTGAATTTAAATTTCCTTTCGGTTTCAAAGAATTGGAAGGTATTCATTCCAGAACAGATTTCGATTTGCAAGCTCATGAAAATCTTTCCGGAAAAAAACTTCAGTTTTATGATCCTGAGTTGGAAAAAAGCTACGTGCCTTACGTTATTGAAACTTCTATCGGTTTAGACAGAATGTTTTTGGCGGTTTTCTCCAGCGCACTGAAAGAAGAAAGTTTGGAAGACGGCAGTTCCAGAACCGTTTTGAAAATTCCAGCAATTCTTGCTCCTGTCAAAGCCGCTATTTTCCCTTTGCTGAAAAAAGATGGTTTGCCAGAAATTGCCCAAGAAATTTTAAATGATTTAAAATGGGATTTCAACGTAACTTATGATGAAAAAGATGCCGTTGGTAGACGCTACCGCAGACAAGATGCTGCTGGAACACCATTTTGCATCACCGTAGATCACAATACCAAAACAGACGAAAGCGTAACCATAAGACGTCGCGACACTATGGAACAAAAACGCGTAAAGATTACTGAGTTAAAATCAATTATTCAAAAAGAAGTTGATTTTAAACATTGGTTGGATATTTAATTTTTATAACTTTAGTAAATTTACTATATTAAAGTCAACTTTAAAGTTAAATGAAATGTTTTTTAATAATTATATTAGAATTATATTAATACTTTGTCTTTTAGTTTCATTTTTTTCCTGTAAGGATAAAAGCGAAACTAAAGACAAAGAAAATATTGAACAAACCCAAAATAAATCGACGAATCTGGATAATGAACTCAAATTAGACACCATTCAGATTGCAGAACTTTCAGACGAAGCCAAAAATGTCACCAAAGACTGGATGAAATATATCGCTCTGGAAACTGAAATTGAAAGATTTAACGATTACACGGTTCAAGATCTCGTCAATAATGCAGAGACAATACTAAAAGTGGCAGATTCACTTCAACAAACTGTGCCTAAAAATCTAAAAACAAATTCTTTAGAAGCAAGAATTAGAACGCTCTACACGCATGCCAGATTGTTAGAAGAAAACGCAAAACGCAATAAGCCAAAAGCTGAAGATATTGAAGATTTAAGCGTAAAATTAAAACGTGACTTCAATAATTTCAATATTCAAATCAATGAAGTTTTTATTCAGCAAGAAGATTCTTTACAAACCCGAAATCAGTTGTAAGTCTAGATATTGGTTTTTGAAATTTATTTTAAAAACGAAAAAACAATCAAAGCTTTTTTAAGTTAGTTTTGCACAATATTTTTTGTAGAATTCAATGAATACTAACTTAATGACCAATGCCATTTCTACAACAGAAAATGTGCGCTACGAGCAAATCATCGATGATTTGGTTACCCAAAAATTCAGTATTGTTGATGCTTTTTTTCCTTCGGAATTAGTATCAGAATTGCGTCAAAATCTGAAAATCAAATACAAACAAGACGATTTAAAAAAGGCCGCAATTGGCAATCGTGTCAATGAAGCCATCATTAAAAATATTCGCGGAGATTTTATACGGTGGATTGATGAAAAAAACGCTGACAAGACAGAATCTCAGTTCTTTGAACACATCAATAATTTTATTGAATATTTGAATAGAACATGTTTTTTAGGAATTTTGCACCGCGAATTTCATTACGCCGTCTATCCAAAAGGCACATTTTACAAAAAGCATTTGGATACATTTCAAAACGACGACCGTAGGAAATTATCCATGGTTTGCTACCTCAACGATGAAAATTGGTCTTTAAAAAATGGTGGCGAATTGGTATTATATCCAGAAAATGAAGACAAGATTACCATCAATCCAGTGCCTGGACGTTTGGTAATTTTTGAAAGTCAAATTTTAGAACACGAAGTAAAGCCCGTAAAATCTAGCAACCGATTCAGTATTACTGGTTGGCTGAAAACCAGATGACATAAATTTTATTTTTATTAATAGTTTTCCGATTTTCTCTTCGTATTTTGATGCTTCAAATTTGAAAGCAGATGATTTTCCAGAAAAAAACTGAAAAACAAACCAATATTTATCGTTTTTTTAAAACTTATTTTGAAGACGAAAGCTGGAAAAATGTTTCTGCACAAGAAGATATACTTGCTAAGTTTATTGAAATTTTTCGCCCTGAAAAAATAGACGATGAAACTACAGTCAGTTTTCAGCCATTAATTAGTCTGCTGAAGGAAAACAACAATTACAGAACGCATTTTGCAGCTTACCTGTCGGAATTATTGAGCGAAAAAAAATTTCACTTTTTGGTTGCTGATGCTGGTATTCCTGAAGTTTCAGATTTTTTTTATGAAGCTAAAGAAAAGATTTTTTCAAAAATTTTACCCAAACAACCAGAAGATGACACCCTAGAATATATTTTCAATCAAGTTTTTTATAAAAGTGATGACCCAGAATGGATTGCCACAATTGACAAAGGCGAATTCAGAATTTTGTTTACTTTATTAGAATTCAAACCACTGAACTGTTCTGTAGAAATCGGTTCAGCTTTATCGCAATTATTGTATGGTTTTGAAATCATCACATTGAGAATTTGCGGCAAAGCCATGGAAAATAACATCATCCGAATGGTGCCAGAATACGATAATTTAGAAAGTCCATTTGTTGCTTTTCAAAACGATTTGACTTTGGTTGAAAAACATATTTTGAATAGTGACCAATATTATTTAAAACCAGATAACGAAGATTTTAAACAACTTTTTGTTTTACTCGGTCAATGTAAAGATTTAATCAATCAAGCTTTTAAGAACAGTAAAAAATTTGGAATTTCTTTGCGTGTCAATCAAGATTTGCTTCGCATTCAACGGCAATTATTACGTTTGGAAGTCATGTTGCCATTTTTATCTGGTGAAGACGAAAACGACTTCAGAGAAAACAGCATCAACTTAGCACTACGCTTGGTTAAAAACCATTGTGGCAGAAATAATTTGAGCAAATTTGTCAGCGAAGGCACGCGTTTGATTTCTTATGAAATCACACAACACACGGCCAAAACTGGCGAACATTATATTACAAGTTCCCGAAGTGGATATCTCAATATGTTTAAAACTTCTATTGGTGGCGGACTTGTGGTTGGCATTATGTGCGTCATAAAAGTTTTGCTTTACAAACTAGAATTAAGCGATTTTGGCGCCGCATTTTTATACAGTATGAACTACGCCATCGGTTTTGTTATTTTGTACCTTCTGGGCTTTACTTTAGCAACCAAACAGCCAGCAATGACAGCTTCTACGCTGATGAATGCTTTGGAAAAAGGAATGCAATCTGGTGGCGGAAAACGCAGAAAACACCAAGCTTTTGCAAAACTTTTCTCAGAAGTTTTCAGATCGCAATTTATCGCCTTTGCCGGGAACGTTATTATGGCTTTTCCGGTAGCTATGCTTGTGGTATATTTAGTCGATTTAGGCTTTGGTTATAATATTCCAGAAAGCAAATGGGCTAAACTTATTTCCAATCTTAATCCGGCAACTTCATTAGCAATTTTTCATGCTGGAATTGCCGGAATTTTCTTATTCCTTTCTGGTTTAATTGCTGGCGGAATTTCCAATAGAAATAAATTCAATAACATTTATAAACGCATTGGAAAACATCCATTTTTGAAACGAAAATTCGGCAAGAAAAAAACCGCCAAATTTGCCCAATTTATTGAAAAAAAATGGGCTGGAATAATGTCCAACTTTTGGTTTGGCGTTTTTATGGGGACAACTGCTTCCGTCGGTGTTTTCCTTGGGTTGAATTTGGACATCCGTCACATTGCATTTTCTAGTGGGAATTTTGCTTTAGGAGTTTATGGTTCGGGTTTTGAAACAACAACGGCTATGATTTTATGGTCTATTCTAGGAATTATCATTATTGGACTGATGAACTTTTCTGTGAGTTTTGGCTTGTCAATGTTACTGGCTTTCCGCTCTCGCCGAATTCCTGTATCTGAATTCAAATCAATTTTCAGTTCGGTTATTGCTTATTTCATTCAGCGTCCGTTTGTCTTCTTTTTGCCACCAAAAAATCAAGACACAGATAATATTGAAACAGATAAAGAAGAATGAAATGAGTTAATACAGAATTCTAGCCTTAATTGTGTGTTCTATACTTTTCAATTCCTTTAAAGCATCCAAAGAGTCGTTTTTGGAAATATCTAAAACTACATATCCCACATCGAAATTTGTGCTCAAATACTGACCTAAAATATTGACATTTAGTTTTGAAATTTTAGAATTGATTTCAGAAAGTACACCAGAAACATTTTTATGAATATGCAAAATTCTGTGTGTGTCTTCCATCTTTGGCAGGGACAATTCTGGAATAGAATGGCTGCCAATACTTGCGCCATTTTCTATATATTTGATCAATTTTGCAGAAACATCCAAACCAATATTCCATTGGGCTTCTTCAGTAGAACCGCCAATATGTGGTGTCAACAAAACATTCGACAAGTTTTGTAAAGGTGAAGTGAATTTTTCAGCTTTGCTTTTTGGCTCTTCAGGGAAAACGTCCAAAGCCGCACCACTAATCCGTTTCTCTTTCAAAGCCTGTTTTAAAGCTTCAATATCAATAACATCGCCACGACTCATATTGATGAGTATTTGCCCATTTTGAAACCAATCTAAAACTTTTTTATCAAACAAATTTTTAGTTTGTTTATTGCCAGGAACGTGAAGCGAAATGATATCACAACTTTCAATTAAGGTTTTAAGATTGCCGATAGATTCTGCATTTCCAAGCGGTAATTTATTGTCTACATCATAATAAAATACGCGCAATCCCATAGCTTCTGCCAAAATAGAAACCTGAGAACCTATATGTCCGTAGCCGAAAATTCCCAAGCGTTTACCACGAATTTCATGTGCGTTGGCAGAATCTTTTTCCCAATTACCAGCGTGAGCTGCTTTATTTTTATCTGGAATTTTTCTTATCAGCATTATTCCAAAAGCAATCACCAATTCGGCTACAGATCTCGTGTTGCTAAATGGCGCATTAAACACGCAAATTCCAGCTTTATTTGCTGCTTCAAGATTCACTTGATTTGTCCCAATACAAAAACAACCAATTGCAACCAATTTTTTTGCTTTGGCAATGACTTCCTCCCTAAGTTGAGTTTTGGACCTTATGCAAACCACTTTGGCATCTTTTAAAACTTCATCCAATTCTTTTCCAGATAAAGCGCCAGAATGTTGTTCAATATTGGTGTAACCTGCTTTTTTGAAACTATCCACAGCCGAAGGACTGATGTTTTCTAAAAGAACGATTTTCATTTTATCCTTAGGAAACGAAGTTTTGAGTGGTGCCATAACATTTGCTTTGAAAAATTGAAGTCTCTAAATTATAAAATCAAAATGAAGCAATGTCAATATCTTTTTGTTTTTTTCTGAATTTATTTTAGACAGTTTTGAAACATTTACTTCGTAGATTTTCTAATTCAATTCCATTTGCAACTGAATCAATTTGTGGTATAAACCATTTTCTTTGTTGATTAAATCTTGGTGGGTTCCGGATTCTAGAATTTCACCTTGTTCCAAAACCAAAATCTGGTCTGCGTTTTTAATCGTAGACAAGCGGTGGGCAATGACAAAAGATGTCCTGCCTTGCATAAGTTTATTCAGCGCATCTTGCACCAATTTTTCTGATTCTGAATCCAAAGAACTCGTGGCTTCATCCAAAATCAAAATCACAGGATTTTTGAGTACGGCTCTAGCAATGGCGACGCGCTGTCTTTGTCCGCCTGAAAGTTGAACACCACGCTCACCAACCAAAGTCTCGTAAGCTTCAGGAAAAGACATGATGAAATCGTGTGCGTTGGCTTTTTTTGCCGCCTCAATAATTTCATCATCTGTGGCGTTTGGTTTACCGTAAGCTATGTTTTCCTTAATTGTACCACCAAAAAGCAAAATATCTTGCGGAACAATCGCCATTTGGTTTCGCAATTCGTGTAAACTAAATTCTGAAGCTGGCGTTTCATCAAATTTAATCATTCCATTTTGAGGTTCGTAAAATCTTAAAATCAAGGCTGCCATGGTAGATTTTCCAGCACCACTTGGACCAACAATAGCCACGGTTTCTCCTTGATTGGCTTTTAAACTAATTTGTTTCAACACCGTCAATTCTGGTCGAGATGGATAGGCAAACTCTACATTTTCAAACTCAAGATTTCCTTGAAGTTTGTTTTGTTTGCTTTTCGTTTGCACGTCTTCTGGTGTTTCATCAATCAAATCGAAAACACGTTCGGTGGCGCCAATGGCTTTTTGAATTTGCGCATATTGAATCGGCAATCCGCCAATAGAAGCGCCTACAAAAATCGTGTATAAAATAAACGTGATTAATTCAGCTTGTGTAAGTTCGCCAACATTTTGCAATTTTACCGCATACCAAACCAAAAGCACAATGGCACCAAAAATGCAAAAAATAATGAAAGATGAAAACGCACCACGCGCCAAACCGCCTTTGATGGCTATTTTTTTGATTTTTTCAACTGCAGAATTATAACGCAGAATTTCAAAAACTTCGTTGGTAAAAGCTTTTACATTGGCGATGCCTTGTAAACTTTCACCCACAATTGTATTGGATTCCGCCACTTGATCTTGGGCTTGTTTGGATAATTTCTTAATATATCTGCCAAAAAACACCGCAACAATGGCAAAAACCGGAATGGTTGCAATCATCAAAAGAGATAATTTTATTGAAGTGAAAAACAAAGCTGCAATGCCGCCGACAACGATGATTATTTGTCTTAGGAATTCTGCAATTCCTGTGGTAAAAGTATCTTGGATCTGTGTAATATCTGCCGCAACTCGACTGTTTAATTCATTCACACGTCGTGTAGAAAAAAACTGCATCGGCATTTTTACCAAATTGTTGTAAGTGTCATTTCGAACAGCTTCCAGCATGTTTTCAGTTACATTTACAAATAGTACAACTCTGAAAAAAGAAAAAATAGCTTGAGCGGTAAACAGTGCCAAAAGCAACAATCCCATTCTATTGATGTCTTCAGTAGAAAAATCTGCGGTTTGAATCAAATCGCCCATCAGTTTTGGAAACAATAAGGCCGTAACTCCTGTCAAACCAAGAAAAAACATGCCCAGAATTAATTTCCATTTATGCGGACCAATATATTTAAAAAGTCGAAGCGATTTTTTAAGATTGCTTTTGGTCAATTTTGTTTTGGGTAAATCTGAATCGTTTTTTTTACGCCTTGCCATGCCTTAAATTGAATTTTGGTACAAATTTAATTTTTCATTCTACTGAATCCTGAAAACTAAGCTTAAAAGTCCGATAAATTCTTGAAAAGACTCTTTACAGCTAAAACAAAATATTTCTTAACTTCTTAAATAATTCACTTAAAAATAGGATAAATATAATTTTACTAACAAAAAATTAATTTATGTTGAATATTTTTATTACTTTAATGTCAAATTAAAATATTATGGGAATTAAAAATTTTCAAGGCAAGCAAGTCGGCGAAGCAAATGCAAAAGCAGAAAAAATTACAGTGAGAGACTGTATGTCTAAGAATATGATTTTATTTACTGAAGACCAAAACATCATAGAAGTGGTCGATGCGCTCATTAAATATCGTGTATCTGGCGGACCTGTGATCAACAAACAAAAGCAAGTCATCGGTATTATTTCTGAAGGCGATTGTATCAAACATATTTCTGAAAGTCGTTACTACAATATGCCGATGGAAGATACCAGCGTTTCAAAATACATGTCTAAAAATGTAGAAGTAATTTCTCCTGAAGTCAATTTATTTGACGCTGCCAATTCATTTTTACGTTCCAAGCGTCGCCGATTTCCAGTTGTTGAAGATGGCATTATCATTGGTATTGTAAGTCAAAAAGATGTGCTGCGTACTGCTTTGATGCTCAAGGGTGTGAATTGGAAACGATAATTTTTAAGTTTTAAAAATACAGCTTTTGTGCCACTCTGTAAGTGTTGGCGTGCGCTTCAATAATAGTTTTGATGTCTTTAGAATAGCCGCCACCCATGCTAACTTCCACTGGAATTTGATGTTTACGACAAGTTTCAAACACAAATTCATCTCTTTGTTTGCAGCCTTGGATCGTACAAGCCAATTTCCCTAATTTGTCGGTTTTCAGAATATCAACACCAGATAAATAGAAAATAAAATCTGGTTTCACATTTTGAATTAATTCTGGTAAAATATTTTTCAGTTTAGATAGAAACTCCTCATCGCCACAATTATCTGGAAGCGGAACATCCAAGTCTGAATCTTCTTTTGTGAATGGATAATTGCTTTTGCCATGCATGGAAAATGTAAACACTCGATCATCATTCTGAAAAATTTCTGCCGTACCATTGCCCTGATGAACATCTAAATCTACAATCAAAATTTTGTTGAAATCAGGTTTTGATAATACGTAATGTGTACCAATCGCTTGGTCATTCAGCATACAAAAAGCTTCGCCACGATTGGAGTAGGCGTGATGCGTTCCGCCGGCAATATTCATAGCAACACCATATTCTATAG
>JBHEPM010000056.1:10376-13566 GCA_046260295.1 Psychroflexus sp. | reverse complement strand
CAAAATATCTACGAGCCTAAAAAAAAATCACAGTAAGGCTTTTTCTTAAATTTCGGGTAACTTTAAAAAGTTTTTTTTTCAAACTTGCCATCAATTTTGAAATTCAAACTTTCGAAGGAACTGAGACCAAATCGTGAAAGTAGCCTTCTTGAAAATCATTTTTTGAACTTGGTAACCTTTCCATTCACAGAGCATCCGAATATCATTCGATACCAGTTCTTTTATATCGCCTTTCAAAATCCGAAGCGGATATTTTGGAACCCAAACTATGTGATAGATTCAAAAAAAATTATATTTCCAGAAAGCAATAATTATTTAGATATATTTGAAAATTAAAATTTGCCTAAAAAGATTTGATCTTGTTTATGCAATAAATTTAAATAATGGAAATAATTACACTAACCCAATTGTAATAGAACTTGAATTCAACATCGATTTTTTGTTTGGATAATTGTCTATTTAATTTACAATAAACAGAAAAAACAATATTGAAAATCCTATTGATTTGAAACCATTTATTGAAATTGAGTTGCTTTATTTAGCCACACTTGATCGAACAAAAACGCTTACTTGGAATACTCTTTTCATAGGAAAAACTTTAAAGCTATAAATCTTCCAAAATGCAGTCTTTTTTTAATAAAAAATTCAAAAGCAAAAATCAATTTGTGTATAAAAACGAAAAAACTGGAATTGAATTATGGATAAAACGAGAAGATTTAATTCATCCTTTTGTTTCAGGAAATAAATTCAGAAAACTGAAATACAATTTATTACAAGCGAAATCTCAAAATGTAAATCAAATATTGACTTTTGGTGGTGCGTTTTCCAATCATATTGCAGCCACAGCCAAAGCTTGTGAAATGATAAAAATACCGAGTATTGGCATTATTCGCGGAGAAGAATTGGGTGAAGATTTACCAAAAATATTGAGTCAGAATAAAACGCTCGACTTCGCTGTAAATTCAGGAATGACACTTCAATTTGTTGACAGAAGCACTTATCGTCAAAAATCTGAAATGCCAATTGTTCAGGAAATTCTTCAAGAAAAACCTTCTACTCTTATCATTCCTGAAGGTGGCACAAACGAACTCGCCATAAGAGGTTGTCAAGAAATTCTGACTGAAAAAGACGATATTTTTGATATAATTTGTGCGCCACTTGGCACTGGAGGCACATTTTCAGGACTAGTTGAAGCTTCTAAAAATCATCAACAACTCATCGGTTTTCCGGCTTTGAAAGGCAACTTTCTAAACACTGAAATTCAAAAATACACCTCCAAAACCAATTGGATGCTCAATAATGACTTTCATTTTGGAGGTTACGCAAAAATCAATTCAGAATTAGTTGAATTCATCAATAATTTTAAAAAACAATATCAAATTCAACTTGACCCGATTTACACAGGAAAAATGCTTTTTGGAATTATACAACTCATCAAAGAAGGATATTTTTCAAAAAATACTCGTATTTTAGCAATTCATACTGGAGGTCTTCAGGGCATCAGCGGAATGAATAATGTACTCGACAAAAAAGGACTTGAAAAATTGCATTAGAATGAATCTTAAATCACTCTTTTATATCTTAATTATTTTGATTTTAGCCTCGTGCGGATCGAAACGAAAAGCTGCTCAGCAGACTAACTCTAGGCAGCAAGCACAAGTTGACCGGCAAACTTCTCAACAGCGTGACACGTCTATGAAAAATTCTGAAGACGATTATCATATCGAAACAGAATCTGCTGAAAAAACAGATTCAAAAATAGATAGGAGTAAAATGAGTGCCGTTGAACTTTATATTTACGATTATGCAGAAATTGCAAAAGAAGAAATGCGACTTTACGGGATTCCAGCGAGCATCACATTGTCGCAAGGGATTCTGGAATCTGGCTCTGGAACTGGTCCTTTGACAAGCAAATCCAACAATCATTTTGGGATAAAATGCAATGGCTGGAAAGGTGAAAAAGTGTATCATGACGACGATGAAGCTCAAGAATGTTTCAGAAAATACAATGATGCGAAATATTCATTTAGAGACCATTCATTATTCTTATTTGAACGCCAACGATATGCGTTTTTATTCGATTACGACAGTGACGATTACAAAGCTTGGGCGCGAGGTTTGAAACGCGCTGGTTACGCCACAGACCCAAGATATCCTAACAAATTAATCAGTTTGATAGAACGATATAATCTGGATGATTATGATCGTGAAATTTTAAATGGAAATTCTTCTTCATTACCAAAACCAGCAAAAACTGCTGAAAATTACGAATTGTATTCAGTAAAAAAAGGCGACACACTCTACAATATTTCTGAGCGATTCGATTTGACAATAGAAGAATTGAAATTGATTAATAAATTGAAATCTAACAATATTCAAATTGGACAAAAATTGAAAGTTAAAAATTAAAAATATATGATTTACAAAAGAAGTAGCGCATTATTCAACGAAGCCAAAAAATATATTCCCGGCGGCGTCAATTCACCTGTCAGAGCATTTTCTGCTGTAGGCGGCGAACCGATTTACATCAAAAAAGCAGAAGGCGCTTACCTCTATGATGAAGACGATAGAAAAATCATAGATTACATCGCATCTTGGGGACCGATGATTTTAGGTCATGCACACCAACCAGTTGTTGATGCAGTGATTGAAAAAACAAAATTGGGAACTTCGTTTGGAATTCCAACAGAAATAGAAACTAAAATTGCCAAACTTGCTGTTGAAATGGTACCAAATATTGACAAAATTAGATTTGTAAATAGCGGTACCGAAGCTTGTATGAGTGCAGTAAGACTGGCAAGAGCTTATACGAAAAAAGATAAAATTATAAAATTTGCTGGCTGTTATCACGGACACAGCGACTCGTTTTTAATTCAAGCTGGAAGTGGTGGTGCAACTTTTGGCGAACCAAATTCTCCTGGCGTGACCAAAGGCACAGCCAAAGATACCCTTTCGGCAAATTATAATGATTTGGAAAGCGTTAAGCAACTTGTTGAAGAAAACAAAAATGAAATCGCTTGTATTATTATTGAACCCGTTCCTGGAAATATGGGATGCATTATTCCTGAAAAAGGTTTTTTAGAAGGTTTAAGACAACTATGCGATGACAATAATGTCTTGCTGATTTTCGATGAAGTGATGACAGGATTTAGATTAGCAAAAGGTGGCGTTCAAGAATTGCTTGGCGTAA
>JBHEPM010000056.1:6084-10366 GCA_046260295.1 Psychroflexus sp. | reverse complement strand
AGTTGTTGGTGGCGGTTTACCAGTTGGTGCTTTTGCTGGTAGATCTGAAATTATGGATTATATGGCGCCAGATGGTCCGGTGTATCAAGCCGGAACTTTAAGCGGGAATCCATTAGCTATGGCTGCTGGCTTGGCGATGTTGACTGAGTTGAATAATAACCCAGAGATTTTCAAAAGTCTAGACAAAAAAACTGAATATTTACACACAGGTATTGCAAAAGTTCTGAATGAAGCCGGTGTCACTCACCAAATCAACAGATTAGGTTCGATGATTTCTGTACATTTCTGTGAAAATCCTGTGACAGATTTTGAAAGTGCAGCCAAAGGAAATAACGAAAAATTCAAAAAATATTTCCACGGCATGTTAGAACACGGTATATATTTACCGCCAAGCGCATTTGAAAGTTATTTTCTGAATGACGCTTTATCTTACGAGGATTTAGATGAAACAATAAATGCATTAAAAGAATTTGCAGACACTTTAAAATAATTTTCGAGTTTTGTTTGCTATAAGTTAATAAAATACTAATTTTAACATCGAAATATTTAAATCAACAAAAATGGACACAAATCAAACTAATCAAGCACCGACAGTACAACCAAATAGTCATATGCCTATGGCTATTATTTCAACTGTAATTTCTGCAATATCATGTATGGTTCCTTCTTTAGCTTTTGGAATTGTAAGTATTGTATATGCTTCAAAAGTGAAAACAAAATATGAATCACAAGATTTTGAAGGTGCTAAACGTGCTTCCAAAAATGCCAAAACTTGGTGGATTGTTTCTATTGTTTCATTTATAGTACTTTGGGCAGCTGGTCTAATCTTTATGTTTGTTATAGCTGGTGATACGTTTTGGGAAGAATTTGAAAGAGAAATGGAACGCCAACAGCAAATGCAACAATAAACTTGGAACAGAATCAGAATCAAGTAACAAAAACACCGCCGCCAAATTATTTAGCGTTTGCCATTATCACCACAATTTTATGTTGTTTACCAGCTGGAATTGTAAGTATTGTTTATGCTTCAGAAGTTAATAGAAAATGGATGTCGCAGGATTATGAGGGTGCTTATCGTGCATCTCAAAATGCTAAGACTTGGGCGATAGTTTCAGCGGTCTCATTTGCTGCAATTTCTATCCTTGTAATAATATTTTATATTTTTGTAGGAGTTACAGCTTTATCATTTCATCATTGAGTTTAACAAGAAAAATAGTTTATGTTTTAACGACAATTGCTTCAATTGCAATTGTCGTTTTTTATTTTAATTTCAGTCCAAACAATTTCAATTTTTTTCCAAAATGCCCATTTTATCTAGTCACGGGACTGCATTGTCCTGGTTGTGGTAGCCAAAGAGCCTTTCACGAAATATTGCACGGAAATTTCATTGCTGGAATTCAACATAATTTATTGATTGTTTTGGCAGTCTTAGTAATTGCGTACAAATTTTTTGTATTTTTCAAGAATAATAAAAATCCCAAAAAATTAAGTCAAAATCTGCTTTATCACAACGCCACGCCATGGGTTACTTTAATTTTAGTTGTGGGGTTTTGGATCATTAGAAATATTCCATATGCGCCATTTCGTTTCTTTGCACCATAAAAAGCATTCATGACCATTCTCAATATTCTTATTTTATTTATTGGCGTTTCTTTTCTGTTTTATGGCTTCGGTTGCTTCATTAGTCCTAAGATGAAGGAAGAATTCAGTAGATTTCAATTGAGCAGTTTTCAAAGAAAATTAACTGGGATACTGCAAATAATCGGCAGTTTAGGTTTAGTTTTTGGCTATTATTTGTACGACTTAATCGGCTTTTTAGCGGCTGTTGGTTTAGGCCTTTTGATGCTGATCGGCTTTGGTGTAAGATTGAAAATTAAGGATAACTTGCTTCAATCTTTCCCTTCTTTATTTTTTGCTATTTTGAATTTTTATGTGGCTTATTTACTTTTTGAATTCATTTAAAGCAAACCATAATACCACGGAATTACGAAACTCGCTATCAGCCAAAACAATAAATTTAAAATTACGCCAACTTTCATAAAGTCACTGAATTTATATTGACCAGCACTATAAACCATGGTGTTTGTTTGGTAGCCTATTGGCGTCATGAATGTTGCAGAAGCTGCCATCATAACCGTGATTAGAAAAGGCATGACATCAATTCCTAAAGCATGACCAGTCGCAATGGCAATTGGCGCCATCAATGCGGCTGAAGCATTATTGGACATAATTTCTGTTAAAAATGAAGTTGTAAAATACAAACCAGAAATTACACCAATCACGCCATAAGGACTCAAATATTGAACTAGATTTTCTGCAATCAGAACATCCAAGCCGGTTTTATTAATCGCCAGACCAAGACTTAAAGCCCCAGCTAATAAGAAAATAATCTTCCAATTGATGGCTTCATAAATCTCTTTCATGTTTAAAACTTTAGCCAAAACTAAAATAATAACGGCTGAAATAGCGCCTACCATAATATCTAAAAAACCAATACTTGCAAAGACAATCATTAATCCAATAAGTGAAATGACAATCCCAAATTTAGTTTTGTCGAAATCTGTAATGTGATTTTCAGAAAGCAATACAAAAGGTGCGTTTTGTCCAGATTCCATTTTATTCAATTCCTTGACATAATGCGATTTCACTTCAGCCAAAACCACATCTCCAGCACTGAGTTTAACGTCGTAAAGTTGTTCGTGTTTGATACTTTCACGATGTTTTATCGCTAGTGGAATTGCTCGATAACGTCTTCTGAAATCCAACTCTTTCAGCGTTTTGCCGTGAATTTCTGAAGAAGAAGTAATGACCATTTCTACCAAGGCAGAATTTTTTCCTGTCAAATCATCATCTCCAATTTTTAAAGGCGAAACCGACAAGCTTTTGGTTTTGCCTTTCAGCGATTTTATTTTTTCAACATCGCACCTCACTTTCAAAATATCACCGAGTTGAAGTTCAAAATCACCTGGTGGCATGGTGAATTGACTTCCGTCCCGCTTCACCTCAATGACATCCATATTGAATTCATTTACCAATTCAGAATCCATAATTTTCTTACCTATGGAAGTAGAATTCTCCAACAGTTCAACTTCTGTGATGTAACTATTTACATTAAAATTTGATTTCAAATCTTTACTTTGTCTGCTTTTTGGTAACAAACGAATACCTAAAATTGACATATAAATTAAACCCACAACTAACAAAATTCCAGCAACTGGTGTCATTTCAAACATTCCGATGGCACTTTCGCCTTCTTTTTCTGCAATTCCACTTACCAAAATATTGGTTGACGTACCGATTAACGTACACATTCCGCCAAAAATAGAGGCAAAAGATAGCGGAATTAGCATTTTGGACGGACTTTGTCCAGACGCATGCGCAATTTGAATTACAACAGGAATAAAGACTGCCACAACAGGTGTATTGTTCACAAAAGCTGAAATCACAGCAATCATCAACATCATCATCAAAATACCAGCATTAAATTTATACCTAAATATATGAGAAAGTTTGTGAGCCAAAACTTGAAGCGCGCCGGTTTTAAGCAGTGCTGCACTCAGCACAAACATAAATGCAACAGTTATCGTCGCTTTATTACTAAAACCTTCCACGCCTTCTTGCGGCGTAATGACGCCAGTTAGCACCAAAATAATCATGATGGAAATCGCTACCAAATCAATAGGGAGCGCTTCGGTGGCGAAAAGAATAATTGCCAAAACAATAACACAAATTGTAATAATGGCAGCAGTTGTCATTCAGTTATTTTTTTGCCAAATATATGATTAGTCTATCAATTCTATAGACTTTAAAAAGATATAATTTTAAAAAATTATATAATAAAAAAAGTAATATTGATTTATCAATTGAATTCAAACGAATTTAAATTCAACTTCTACTAAAAATTCCTACAAAATTTTTATCAAAGCTGATTCTCGCTTGATGATTTCTTGTAAACTCGCTGCTTTTAACAATTCCACAGTTTTGTTTCTGACTTCAAAAAACACGTCGCGAATGCCGCAAGTTTCTTCATCTTTACATTCTTCACAACGTTCGTAATATTTGTAAGTTACGCAAGGTAAAAATGCAATTGGTCCATCAAACAATCGCATCACATCGGCTAGATTGATTTCTTCAGGGCTTTGCAACAAATAATAACCGCCACCTTTGCCTTTTTTGCTTGCCAAAATACCTGACTTTTTTAAATTCAACAAAATAGCTTCCAAAAATTTACGTGGAATGTTTTCAGCTTCAGCAATTTCACTGATAACGATTGGCCCTTCAT
>JBHEPM010000056.1:0-6074 GCA_046260295.1 Psychroflexus sp. | reverse complement strand
TCCCTTTTAGCAAGGTAAACCAAAGCGTTTATGGCGTATTTTGTCTTTTTTGAAATCATGAATTGCAAATATATCATTATTAGATTTCAATTTCTATCGGAAGTCAAAAAAAGACTCAAGCTTTCTAAAGTTTTCAGGTTTCAACTTAAATTCACTTTAACTAAATTCAACTTTGAATTCATAAAAATCATAAGAAATTGTAATTTGCAACTTTGAAATTTAGGATATTCAAACATGGCTGAAAATTTACTTGAAAACACCCAACAAAACTTAAAACAATATTTTGGTTATGATAATTTCAGACCGCAACAGGCTGATATTATTTCCCATGTTTTGTCAGGCAATGACGCTTTGGTCATCATGCCAACCGGTGGCGGAAAATCCATGTGTTTTCAACTGCCAGCTTTGGAATTTTCCGGTCTCACTTTGGTTATTTCTCCACTCATTGCCTTGATGAAAGACCAAGTTGATGGGCTGAAAATCAACGGTATTTCTGCCGATTATTTCAACAGCACACAAAGTTTTGACGTTCAAAATGACATCAAAACCAAAGTTGCCAGAGGTGAATTGAAACTCTTGTACACCGCACCGGAAAGTTTAGGGGGTTTGCAAGAAATCTTAAGCGAAACTTACATCAGTTGTGTGGCGGTAGATGAAGCGCATTGCATTTCGTCTTGGGGACACGATTTCAGACCGTCTTATCAGCAATTGAGTTTTCTTAAAAAATCTTTACCAAATACGCCAATCATAGCATTAACGGCAACTGCAGATGAAGCTACACGAACAGATATTTTATCACAACTTCATATTCCGAATGCCAAGCAGTTTATTTCTTCTTTCGACAGAGAAAATATTTTTCTTGAAATCCGACCAGCCGACAAAAGATTTAAACAAATTGAAAATTTTCTGTTCAAACATCAAGATGAAGCTGGAATTATTTATTGCTTGAGTCGAAAATCTACTGAAAAACAGGCGGAAAAATTAAATTCAAAAGGTTTTAATGCGCAAGCTTATCATGCTGGTTTGGACAGTGAAAAACGCTCTGAAATTCAAGAGAATTTTGTGTATGACAAAACCCAAATTATATGCGCAACAGTTGCTTTTGGCATGGGCATCGACAAATCCAATGTGCGTTGGGTAATTCATTACAATATGCCTAAAAACATAGAAAGTTACTATCAAGAAATCGGTCGTTCCGGTCGTGATGGCATCAAAGCACACGCACTTCTCTTCCACTCTTACGGCGACGTAATTCAGTACAGAAGATTTATGGAAGATGCACCAAATCAAGAAGTTCAGTTGGCAAAACTGGAACGGATGAAACAACTCACCGAAGCCACATCTTGTAGAAGAAGGATTTTATTAGGCTATTTCGGCGAACATTTGTCAGAAAATTGTGGTTATTGTGATGTTTGCAAAAATCCACCGAAATTTTTCGATGCCGAAGTTTTAGCGCAAAAAGCATTATCTGCCATTGCCAGAACAAAACAAACTGAACCCATTGGCACAATTATAGATATTTTACGTGGTGCACAGAATGCCAATATCATGGACAAAAACTACAACCAACTGAAAACGTATGGCGTTGGCAAAGACACGAGTTGGCGTGATTGGCAACATTATATGTTGCAATTGGTGAATTTGGGTTATGCTGAAATTGCTTTCCACAGAGGCAACGCGCTTCAATTGACAGAATTGTCCAGAAAAGTTTTATTTGAAAATGAAAAAGTTTGGCTGACCAAACCACAAGCGGATTTAGCATTCAAATCAAGTGCTAAAACAACGCAAACCAAAAAGAGAACAACGCTTTTTGATGAATTGCGACAATTGCGGATGCAGATTTCTGTGGAAGAAGATATTCCGCCATATTTGGTTTTCAATGATGCAAGTTTGAAAGACATGGAGCGTGAAGTGCCTTTGGATGAAAACGCTTTTATGAGCATCAGCGGCGTGAATAGAAATAAAGCTGAAAAATATGCAGATGAATTTTTGGAAGTGATTCGAAATTTTCAAAAATCGAAGAAGAAATTAAAAAAACAAACTACTTTAATCACTTACGATCTCTACCAAAATGGGAAAAGTTTAGATGAAATTGCAGAAATACGCGGTTTGAAATCCACCACTATTTTTTCTCATTTTTCTAAATTATTTCAAGAAGGCAAATCCATGAATATTCATGATTTTGTGAGTGAAGATGAAATCAAAAAAGTGAAAATTGCATTGAATTCAGTAGAACACGAAGATGCGTTGCGACCGATTTTTGAATTTTTGGAGGAAAAAATAGATTACGGTAAAATCCGAATGGCTAAAACTTATTTAGAATCCAAAAAGTAGTTATTCATTTCTGATAATCATCGTTGAAGCTTTGACGCCAGTCAATAAATTCCAGACATTTCTAGTGACCAATTCACTGCCATCAATAACTCTGAGTTCTGCGGTATTTGGTCCGGCATCGCCTTGATTTAGCGCAATGAATTCAACTTTATTGAAACCAACTTCCAAAGGAATTGTGATTTCTTTGTAGGCGTTTTCCAGTAATAAATTTTCAACAATAACTTCTCCATTAACTCGAATTTGAACGCGGTCACCATCAAACATCATGTGGTCGCGACATAAGAAAACCATTCTGTCAGAATTGGTGGTAAACTCACCCAAACTCATGTCTTCCGCCCACTCATCTTTCATTTTACGATCTTCTTTCTCGTACTTTTTATTGAGTTTGTCGGTGTACAATTCACTGGGATTGGTAAACTTGGTTTTGGGTTTAAAATCAACACCAGCTTCTTCTTTCGAAAAACGATCTTTCACTTTGCTTCGGTTCGGAACCCCCAAAAAGCTGGAACCAGAATTGGATGAAGATGAATTCAATCTCGGATTATTATTCACTTCAGAACCGCGCGAAGGAAAATCTGTAGTTTGCGCTTCAATTTGAAGAGAAAAAAGACCGATAATTACTAAAAAACTGTATTTAAACATGTTGAAGTTTTTTCAAAGATAACGAATTCATTTAAAACACAAATTGTGCCATTTGACAAATGTTTGCTAAAAAACTGTCAATCAAATTATAATGGCATAAAACTGACCATGATGCGTATTGGAAATCGGTGTTTTTTTGTGAAATATTTCTGAGTAAGGCAGAGCCTTTTTGTCTTTTTTTAAACTGAATGATGCTAAATTCAATGCCTTATTTAGCTTTTCAAAAACTTCAGCTTTGGTATTTCCAATGATATTTTCCTGAATATTTTCAGCTTTTGTCCAACTATAAATATAGCTTGAATTTGTTTCTGATTTGATTTCCAAAGTCTGATTTCGAAAACTTACTAAAGCCAACTCAGAATTGATGATTTCGCTTGAAAAAAGACTTGGATTATAGAAATCATCAAACAAAAAATGTCTTTGAAAAGCTTTGTAAGCCGTTTCTTTTAACGTCCAAATTCGCCAAAAACATAAAAACTTGTTTTGACTTTTTTGTATAAAATTGAGTTCGGAAGTATTCAGAATTTTATCGAAATATCGTGGTCTGAAAATATTTGAAGATGTTCTCGCCAAATTCAAATCTACAATGTCATTTCCGATCATTTTTGGTCGAGTTTCTTTTGAATGACTTCAACAGTAGCTTCAACGTTCAACATTTTTTCCATATCATCGTTTTCAATTCTAATATCGAATTCATCTTCAACATCCAAAACCACATCCACCAAATTGGCAGAATTTATTTCTAAATCTTTGATAAAATCCGAATTCTCATTCAATTTTTCAAAATTGGACTGATTGTTTACGTATGGTTCAACAATAGATTTTAGCTTTTGAATGATTTCGTAGTGTGTCATCTTTTTGAAGCCAATTTACGAATTTGAATTCAGCAAATTTAAATCTGATTCTAAAAAAGTTTTGACTTGAATAAAGAATATTGTTTAAACTAAAATGGATTAAAGTTGAAAATTCAATAAATCTGGGTATGTATTACAAATTTTTTCTTTAATATTATTCTCTAATTTATTTAAATCTTCAACTTGTCGATTATAAAGCGCATATGAACTAATATTAGAATAATCTTTATGTAGAAAAGTCTTATTTCCTATCAATTGTGGTATATGATAGCTATATAGCCTAAATCGTTGAGTTTTCCGATAATCTTCAATTTTATCAGATTCTAAATCTATACTCCTAGCACCAATAAAACCAAAAGAGGCTTTTGAATTAAAGTTTAAAATTTCAGGTATTACCTTTGCACTAGTAACTAAAATATTTGAAACGTCACCTCTATTTATAATTGTAGAATATTTATGATTGCTTTTTCTGTCTTTTTTTGCATAAAATTTAATAGCAAAAAAATTATACTCATGACAATCTGCTAATACTATGTAATGAAGTTTAGTTTTTGATGAGAAAAATTTGTAGACATACTAGTTTAGCCCCGTAATAGTTCGGAGTGATATTTTAAATTTCAAATTTATACTTTTGAAATATGAAATACAAGAAATGGAGTTTAACAGAGAAGCTAGAGATTCTGTCCAGTGCAGAAGAAGTTGGAGTTGTTTCAGCTTGTCGTAAATACGGTGTCAGTACAGGTACATTTTATGGTTGGAAGCGCAAGTATGATAACCACGGAGAAGCTGGCTTAAAAGTAACCTATGAAGTTAGAAGTAAAGAACTCAAGCAAGCAGAAGAGCAAAACAGAGTCCTTCGTAAACTTCTTTGTGATAAGGAAGTTGAACTAGAGGTTCAGCGAGAACTTTTAAAAAAAAAGTTTGGGACGTCAGATCCAAAAAAGATTTAGTAGATATGATGTATGCCAAGTATAAGATTAGTAAAACTAAGCTCATCGATATGGTAGGAATGGTTCATAGTAGTTACTATAGAAAGCCTACAAATAGTAAGAAAGGTAATAAACCAAGTGAGTTTACTTACCATAACAAAAAAGGTTTAGTTAACCAGGATCATGTTATTGAGTCTGTAAAATCATTATTAGATCATCCATTTATAGATTGTGGTTATCGATTAATGACTTCTTATTTAAACCGAGATGGCTTTACTATAAACCATAAAAAGCTTTATAGAATAATGAAAGAAGCAAATCTACTGAAGTTAGACGATCGCATAGATAGAAGTGGCTCAGGTCGGAAGTTCGTGAAGTTTAGAAAAGTAAAGACAGTAAGACCCTTTGAGTGTTTAGAGATGGATATAAAGATGGTATGGATTCCTAATGCAGGTAAAAATGCTTATTTACTATCTATAATAGATGTTCATACACGTAGAATTTTGACTGACTTCTTTTCCTATTCTATCAAGCAAAAACAAGTTATAGAACTGCTTGCTGATTTATTTATGCATCACCAATATCCTGAAAGCATTGTAATTAGAAGTGATAATGGAAGTCAATTTATAGCTAAAAATGTTAGAGAATATCTGGGATTAATAGGAGTAAGTCAAGAATTTACACACATTGCAACACCAGAAGAGAATGCTCACGTGGAAGCCTATCATGGAATTCTAAAGAAAGAAGTATTTAATAGGTTTGAATACAGAACCTTTGGAGAAATAGAAAAAATCTTAAAAGAATATGTGCTATTTTATAACCAAGAAAGGCTACACGGAATGCTGGGAAGGATTACTCCAATGGAAAAATGGAATAAAGACAAACATATGATTTTAACTAAAAAATTAACCGCTTAAATTAATAATCGAAATTTAAAAGAATACTTTTGTTTTATAGGGGTCAAAACACATACCTTTTCTCATGATGAATGCATTTTGGGTGAGTCTGTATGAATTTTAACTTATAACCTTTTGAAGTTATTCTCATTTAAGGCACAAGAATTGGAGGTTTTTCATTATCTACAACAACAACTTCTCCATCTATTAAAATATTATTTAAATTAACAGTCTTAGTTTCAGATAAAGATTGCCATCCTAATCTTTGACCTTTAGTTCTTGATTGTGAATTATTTGCTTTTAATAGCGAGTCTTTATTTCTAAGTTTTTTTAATACACCCATAATTTATTTTATTTTTCTTGTAAAAACTCAATTTACAAAAATAAAAAGAAAGAGAATTTGTTTCATTATTATACTA
>JBHEPM010000055.1:0-13570 GCA_046260295.1 Psychroflexus sp. | reverse complement strand
TTTCAATAGTTTTAATGAGTAATTTATATACAAACAATAGTATAAAAACTTTGCTTCAATTTTCAAATATAATTTCAGAATATTTAAATTCAAATCATGTAATATTATATTATTACTGTGATACTTCCCCTATAAATATGAGAGGAAATCGAAAAAAAGAAATTTCACCTCAACATTACAGAAGTAAGCTATTTTCAAAAATATTTCAAAAAGGAAACTTTGATGCTTACATTGAAAAATCAATAAGAATTTCAGACCCAGAAAACGGTAATCACTTCACTTCTATAATTTCTCTTAAAAGAAACCAAAAAAAATTAGCTAAAAAGAAGCTGATTTAAAATCTTTAGAAAAATAAGCCTTTAAACTTTCTTTTTTTAACTCACTGTGTTGTTATAAAGCGATTTAACAATGCCATCTACAAGTCCAATTTTTGGAACGTGTACTGATTTAGCACGACTCCATTTCATGGCTGATAAATAAATTTTGGTTGCTGGAATAATGACATCTGCTCGGTCTTCATTTAAGTTCAATTCAGAAATTCGTTCTTCATAAGTCAATGAATTTAAGAGTTGAAAATAAGAACTCAAATAAAAATACGACAGTGGCTTGCCTGATTTTTTATTACTAGATTTAAAAATATTGTTGATATTTCCACCAGAACCGACCATTTCAATTCGGCTGTAATTTTTAGTCACAGTTTTTACCCAAGATTCAGCTTCTTCCCATAAATCTTCTTTCACCGTGTTGTTTAAAATCCTAACTGTACCGAGCTTGAAAGATTTTGAAGCGATGGTTTTGCCTTGAGAAAACAGCGTAAATTCAGTACTTCCGCCACCAACATCAACGTATAAATAAGTTTTGTTATCGTCTACAAGTGAATGCAAATCTGTAGCGGCAATAATGGCAGCTTCATCCGTACCATCGATAATTTCAATATTTATGTCTGCTTCTTTTGCAATTTTTCCAACTAGAGCTTGACCATTTCTAGCATCACGCATCGCGGAAGTTGCACAAGCGCGATAATCATGAATCTTATGACACTTCATCAACAAATTGAAAGCGTTCATGGCATCCATCATTCGTTTTACACTTTCATCAGAAATATAATCTTTTGTAAACACATCTTGACCTAATCTAATCGGAACACGAACTAAAGAGGTTTTTTTAAAATTTACCGGTTTATTATCGGGTTCAGTGACCGTTGAAATAAGCAAGCGAACAGCATTTGAACCAATATCAATGGCGGCAAATTTTTTGATTTCTAGCATATTATTTTGCGTTTTCTGAAATGTTTTTCAATTTTTCTTGGTAATATTTATAAGTTTCAAACTGACTTCTGAATTCAGCTTGGTCGTTTTTCCGATAAGTATTTTCCGCTTTAGCAGAAAAATCACGCGCTTTCACATTGTCTCGCCAACAAATATCAAAAGTTTCTTTCAATTCTTTTTTGATGTCTGAATCATATATCGGGCAAGTTACTTCAACGCGATGGTCAATATTTCTAGTCATCCAATCGGCTGAAGAAATAAAAACTTTGTTATGCGTATCGTTTTCAAAAATATAAAGCCGTGGATGTTCCAAAAATTTATCCACAATACTAATCGATTCAATATTTTCGCTCATGCCAGAAACTTTTGGAATTAAGCAATTGATTCCACGTACAATCAATTTTACATGAACTCCTGCCCGACTCGCTTCGTAGAGTTTATCTATCATTCCATAATCTGACAATGCATTCATTTTTAAATAAATACCTGATTTTTTACCAGCTTTGTGATTTTCAATTTCATTGTCAACTAAGTTAGAAAATGCTTCTCTAGAATAATGTGGCGAAACAATGAGATGTTTATATTTTTTGATTTTATAGTTGACTTCAAAAAATTCAAAAACTTTATTGATATCTTTCAAAATGCCTTGATGCGCCGTAAATAAAGTATAATCTGTATAAACTTTAGCCGTATTCTCGTTGAAATTCCCCGTGCTTATAAATCCGTAATATTTTATTTTTTGATTTTCTAATCGTTCAATTATACATGTTTTTGAATGCACTTTTAAACCTGTCACGCCAAAAATTAACTTCACGCCTTCACGTTCCATTTTTTCAGCATATTTGATGTTATTTGCTTCATCAAATCGCGCTTGCAATTCTATGGAAACCGTCACGCGTTTGCCGTTTTTCACAGCATTAATCAATGAACTGGCAATGTGAGAAAGTGAAGCCAAACGGTAAATTGTAATTTTAATCGCTTTTACTTTTGGATCCAAAGCGGCTTCTCTCAAAAATTTCACCGTGTAAGAAAATGTTTGGTATGGAACGTATTGCAAGAAATCTTTTTTAGCAATTTTTTCCAACAAACTTCCTTGAATTTGCAATCCAGGAATCGGTAAAGGTTCAATTTTTTCGTATAATAAATGTTTAGCTCCCAAATCTGGAAAGTTCATATAATCACGGCGATTATGATATTTTCCGCCTGGAATTAAACTATCTGTATTGTCAATTTCCATTTTTTTCAAAAGGAAATCCAAAGTATCTTGTTCTATGTTTTTATCATACACAAAACGAACTGGATCGCCCTGCAAACGGTCTTTCACGCTGTCCATCAACTTCTCAATATAACTTTTACTCAAGTCGCCTTCCAAGTCCAATTCCGCATCGCGCGTGATTTTTATCATGTGTGCAGAAATGCTTTCATAATCGAAAATATTGAAAATCACATTCAAGTTGAACCGAATCAAATCATCCAATAAAATGATATATTTTTTGTCATCATCAGAAGGAATTTCAACAAAACGTTCCACGCTAGATGGAATTTCTATCAAAATATAGCGATTGGTCAAACGGTCTTTTTCCAGCTGAACCATTTTTATCGCCAAATAGGCTTTGGAATCTTTTAAATTCGGCACTTGATCTAAATCATTCAACATGATTGTGACCAAGGCTGGGCTGACTTTTTGAAGAAAAAATTCTTTTAAAAATTTAGCTTGTTCAGAATCCACTTGGTTTTCATCGATAATGAAAATATCGTGATTTTTCAATTCTTCTTGAATTGACGCTAAAATTTCTAAACTTTCAGATTGTTTTTTAATCACAATTTGAGTGATTTCTTTCAACAAACGCCCTGCATTGAAACCGCCTAAAGCTTTTTTTCCAGATTTTCCTGCCAAATCTATGCGTTTGACAGTGGCATAACGCACTTTGAAAAACTCATCCAAGTTATTGGAAAAAATCCCTAAAAACCGCAATCTTTCTAACAAAGGAACGCTCGGATCGGCAGCTTCTTGCAAAACTCGACTGTTGAATTGCAGCCAACTCAGCTCACGATTGTTATATTTATTTTTATTCATAATCTAAGATTTTTTGGGAATAAATTTAGGCGGGTTGTTCCTTTTTGAATATTTTGCCAAGTTGAAATATCAAATTCCAAAACGACCAAACCCGTGGTTGGCACATTGTCGAATTGTTCAGAACCAAAGAAATTCACAAAATTGGTAATCGCTGGATTATGTCCAAAAAGCATGATATTATCAATTGAATTTGGTAACTTCTTGACTTCTGATGAAAGTTCATTCACATCGAAAGTGTAAATTTCTTTTTTGATGTAAAAATTTTCTTCTGAAATATTAAATTCCGATTGAAAAATTTCAGCTGAAGATTTCGCTCGATTGGCATAACTCGAAAAAATTTCAAAATCGAAATCAATATAATTTCTAAATGAATTGATGACTAATCGCGCGTCATCATAAGCGCGTTTCAGAAGTGGTCGTTCCGCATCTTCAACATTGTGTTCCCAAGATGATTTTCCGTGTCTGACTAAAATTAATCGTTTCATATCAAGGTGCTAATCGTTCTATTTTCCAGTCTAAATTATTGATCAAAGTGAATCTGAATCTGTCGTGAAGTCGATTTGGTCTACCTTGCCAAAACTCTATACTTTGTGGTTTCACAAGAAATCCGCCCCAATTTTTTGGACGTGGCACTGTTTTGTTTTCGTATTTTTCTTCAAGTGATTTCAGTTCGGTTTCTAAAACTTCACGGCCTTCAATTACGCTGCTTTGATTTGAAACCAAAGCGCCAAGTTGACTGCCTTTTGGTCTTGAAGCAAAATAATTGTCTGAAACATTTTCAGGCACTTTTTCAGCTTCACCTTTTATTATGACTTGCCGTTCAGTATTTGGCCAAAAAAAAGTCAAACAAGTTTTTGGATTATTCAGCAAAGCTTGGCCTTTTTCGCTCTTGTAATTTGTATAAAAAACAAAGCCGTTTTCATCATAAAATTTCAATAGTACAATTCGGCTTTTTGGAAAACCGTCTTTGCCAATCGTAGAAATTGTCAAGGCGTTGGCTTCGTCCAAACCGCCAGCTTTTTCGACATCATAAAACCATTCTCTAAATTGCTGAATTGGATTTTCATTTAAATTTTCACGAATCAGATTCGATTTTTCGTAAGATTTTCTATAGTCATGTAAATTTTTTTCCATAAAGCCAAATTAGAAAATTTAAATTTTTAACGCAATTCATTTTAAAAAAGTTTAAACTTATTCATAGCGAAATATTTTTCCGCTTTCTGCAGCTACTGCATTTTCAAAAACGACTTTTGCTTCGTCTTCAAACAGTTTCGAATTGCGGTATCTTGCTGAAAAATGTCCTAAAATCAGTTGTTTTACATTTGCTTTTTGCGCAATAATTCCCGCTTGTTTTGCTGTGGAATGTTTTGTTTTGTCACACAAATCTTCGTGAATTTCCAAAAATGTTGATTCATGATACAGCAAAGTTGTGTTTTCAATTTGTGGAACAATGTCTGGTTTGAACATTGTATCGCTACAAAATGCGTAACTTAAAGGCGTTTTTGGAGCTTCGGTAATTTCTTCATTTGCAATTACTTCCCCGTTTTCCAAAACCACATCTTTTCCTTTTTTAATGCTTTTGTAATAAGCTTTATCAATGTCTAAATTTTGTACTTTATCAATGAGTAATTTTCGGTCGCCAGGTTTGGCTTTAAATAAAAAACCATTGGTGTAAACCCGATGTTTTAATGGAATAGTTTCTACTGAAAGTTTTGAATTGTCTAAAATTTTTTCAGGTTGTTTTGAATTCAATTCATTAAATATCAATGGATATGAAGTAAATGCATGACTGGCTTTTAATTGAATTTCAATAATTTCTTTTAAACCTTTTGGTGCGTGAATATGAAGTGGTGCTTTGCGATTGAGTAAACTAAAAGTAGAAATCAAGCCGATTAATCCGAAATAATGATCGCCGTGCAAATGCGAAATAAAAATATGACTGATGCGCGAAAATTTTATTTTATGTCTTCTTAATTGAACTTGCGTGCCTTCGCCACAATCGATGAGCATAAGTTCGCCGTTCATATCCAAAATTTGAGCGGTTGGATGCACGTTGGCTTTTGGTGATGCCGAATGACAACCTAGAATTGTGAGTTCCATCATACTAAAAGCCTAAATCACGTTCAATTTCTTCTAAATTGATGATATCTTCTGCTTCCTGAAATGTTGGCACAACGTTCAATTCTTCAGGAACTGCGTCTATATTGATTGTATCATTTACAATTACAAAGGACTTTTTGGCTTGTCGATGTTTGGTTGAAAGTTTCAAAAACGACAATAATTCATCCATACTCAAATTTCCATATTTTTCTATATCAACAACAAGGTGTTCATCTTTAAATTGATCGTAATTACTATTTAAATATTCAGCAAAATCTTTTACACCGTCTTTTTCATCTATAAGAATGGTATAGTTTTTCTTCTTTTCAGTTTTCATATTGTTTGATTTTAGAAGCTAAAAGATAAATTACCGCCATTCTGACAGCCACACCGTTTTCAACTTGATTTAAAATAATGGAATGTTCAGAATCTGCCACATCACTGGTGATTTCTACGCCACGATTGATCGGACCAGGATGCATAATTGTAATCGGTTTTTTCAATCGATCTAAAATTGTTTTATTCAATCCATATTGTTGCACATATTCACGGGTGCTCGGAAAATAAGAATTGTCCATGCGTTCATGCTGAACACGAAGCATATTAGCGATATCGCACCATTCCAAAGCATAAATTAAATTGGGTTCGACCTCAACACCTAAACTTTCAATATGTTTAGGAATTAATGAATTCGGCCCGCAAACTTTCACTTTGGCACCTAATTTTTTTAGGGCAAAAATATTGCTCAAGGCGACACGAGAATGCAGAATATCGCCAACAATAACGATATTTTTACCTTTCACTTCGCCGTATTTTTCTCTTATAGAATATACATCCAATAAAGCTTGTGTTGGATGTTCGTGAGCGCCGTCTCCAGCATTGATGATACTTGCGTTGATGTGTTTGGACAAAAACACACCGGCACCCGGATTAGGGTGGCGCATCACAAGCATATCGACTTTCATCGCCAAAATATTATTGACCGTATCGACTAAAGTTTCGCCTTTATTTACAGACGAAGATGCGGCAGAAAAGTTGACCACATCGGCACTCAATCTTTTTTCTGCCAATTCAAAAGACAAACGGGTTCTGGTGCTGTTTTCAAAAAATAAATTAGCAATGGTAATATCTCTTAAACTCGGCACTTTTTTAATCGGTCGGTTGATGACTTCTTTGAACTGATCGGCGGTTTCAAAAATGAGATTGAGATCTTCCGGCTGTAAATATTTTATTCCAAGTAAATTATTAACGCTGAGTTCTTTCATAAAATCTTCAATTATTCAATAAATAAATGGCATCTTCTCCATCTTTGTCCTGCCAATTCACTTTCACATATTCGTCATTAATTGCGTCCACTTGTCGACCTTTGTAATCTGGCTGAATTGGCAAATGCCGACTAAAACGACGGTCGATTAATGTGAGTAATTCTATTTCTGAAGGACGTCCAAAAGATTGTAAAGCTGTAAGCGCAGACCTGATACTTCGCCCGGTATAAAGCACGTCATCAACTAAAATGACGCGTTTATTCTCTATAATGAAATCGATTTCTGTTTCGTTGGCTTTCAAAACTTTGTCGCCTCTTCTGAAATCATCACGGTAAAATGTAATGTCTAATTTTCCAATTTTGATATTTTGAAGTTGATATTCTTCGATTAAAATTTGATGAAGCCGACTGCACAACAAACTTCCTCTGGGTTGAATACCAATAAGTACGGAGTTTTCAAAATGCTTATGATTTTCGACGAGCTGACAAGCTAAGCGCTGCAAGATAATCTTGATTTCTTTGGCGCTCAATAGCAGTTTTTGATGCATTTGTGTTGAAAGTTTATTGTCTTTCACAAAAGTAATTAAAATAAGCTGTAATGTTAAAAACTAATTTCACTTTATGATTTCACTATTGAAATTATGAAATTTTCAAAAAATATTAATAAGATTGTCATTTAAAAGCATTCATTTTGAAAGTATTGCTAAAACACATCGGCCCGGGTTTTTTATTAGCTGGCGCCGCTATTGGCGTTTCGCATTTGGTTCAAGCCACGCGAGCTGGTGCAGATTATGGCGTGGTTTTAATTTTCGCCATTTTAATTGCTTGTCTGACCAAATATCCATTTTTAGAATTTGGCTCAAGATATGCATCTGCCACTGGGAAAAATTTAATAGATGGTTACAGAACGCTTGGACAATGGTATGTCGGCATTTTTGCCTTAATTACTGTTTGCACCATGTTCATTATTCAAGCTGCGGTCACAATTGTTTCCGCAGGTTTAGCTGAATATTTATTTGATTTTGGTTGGTCAAATTTCACTTGGAGCTTGCTACTTCTTATTTTTTGTGTTCTCATTTTGCTGATTGGAAAATATAAAAAATTGGATTTATTGATGAAAATTGTCATCAGTTTGCTTACAGTTTCAACTTTATTTTCAGTAATAATTGCAGCATTTCAGGTTGATTTTTCAACAATTAGTTTCAATAAATCTCCTGAATTATGGACACTTAGTGGCATTGGTTTTATCATAGCTTTGATGGGCTGGATGCCAATTCCCATAGATGCGGCAGTGTGGCATTCCATTTGGACTGGAGAAAAAACGCTTCAAACCAAACACCAAAGCAGTTCTAGAGAAGCCAGTTTCGATTTCAATATTGGTTATATTTCAGCGACTTTGCTTGGAATTTTGTTTTTTCTGATGGGTCTTTTTGTAATGAACAGTAGCGGTGTTAGTTTTGCTTCTGGCAGTGTTGCTTTTTCTGCACAATTGATAGAAATGTACGCTCAAACTTTAGGCGAATGGAGTAAAGTTTTAATCGCTTTTATTGCTTTTGTGACGATGTTCAGCACGACTCTAACCGTGACTGATGCATTTCCAAGAGTGATGTCGAAATTGCTTCAAAACGGAAAACAAACTCACAAAAGCGTCAATGCTTACCATATTTTCATATTTGTGATTCCAATTGTAGCACTTTGTATTCTGTATTTTTTGAAAAGCACGTTTACAGTTTTGGTAGATTTTGCCGCAGGATTGTCATTTCTAGCATCTCCAGTTTTGGCTTGGTTCAATTTAAAATTGATGATTCAGGATAAAAATGCAATCAAAATCAATCGCAATTACTTGGTGTTTTCCAGAATTTGCTTATTCTTTTTGGTTTGCTTTGGCATTGGATATATCGTTTATGAATTTGTTTCATAAACAAAAAAGCCACTTCAATTAAGAAGCGGCTTTTCTAAAATTATTTATTGAAGAATTATTTTTTAAAATTCATATTTCAAAAAACAATTATAACTTCTTCGAAGTCTATACTTCGACTAAGCTCAGTATAGGCTACTTGACTTCTTCGAAGTCTACGTCCTCAACGTCGTCAGAACCTTTTTTGTCAGACTTTTTCTTTTCGTCTTCTGTCTCGGCTTGACCGTCTTGAGCACCACCTTGCTGAGATTCAGCTTGTGCTTTGTACATTTCTTCAGAAACTGTTTTCCAAGCTTCGTTCAATTTGTCTAAAGCTGGCGTAATTTGCTCAATTTCTTTAGTTTCGTGCGCTTTTTTCAATTCTTCCAAAGCATCTTCAATTGGCTTTTTCTTGTCATCAGAAATTTTGTCGCCATATTCTTTCATTTGACTTTCAGTTTGGAAAATCATCGCATCAGCCTCGTTCAGTTTGTCAACTTTTTCTTTGGCTTTTTCATCAGCTTCAGCATTTGCTTCAGCTTCTTGCTTCATTTTTTCGATTTCCTCTTCTGTCAATCCTGAAGACGCTTCAATTCTAATGTCTTGAGATTTACCAGTGGCTTTATCAGTCGCACTTACTTTAATGATTCCGTTGGCATCAATATCGAAAGTTACTTCAATTTGTGGCTGCCCACGTTTTGCTGGTGGAATTCCATCTAAGTGAAATCTTCCAATGGTTTTGTTGTCTTGCGCCATTGGTCTTTCACCTTGTAAAACGTGAATTTCAACACTTGGTTGATTGTCTTGCGCTGTTGAAAAGACTTGCGATTTTTTAGAAGGAATTGTTGTGTTTGCTTCAATTAATTTTGTCATCACACCACCCATGGTTTCAATACCAAGAGACAATGGCGTAACATCTAGTAGCAATACATCTTTAACATCTCCAGTTAAAACGCCACCTTGAATAGCTGCTCCAATCGCAACAACTTCGTCTGGATTCACACCTTTGCTTGGTTTTCTTCCGAAGAAATCTTCAACCGCTTTTTGAACAGCAGGAATTCTTGTAGAACCACCAACTAAAATCACCTCGTCGATATCGCTTTTAGTTAAATCAGCAGCTTTCAATGCTTTTTCACAAGGTGCGATTGTTCTTTTGACCAAGTCTGAAATTAATTGTTCAAACTTAGAACGAGATAATGTTCTCACCAAGTGTTTTGGTCCACTTTGCGTTGCAGTCACATATGGCAAATTGATTTCTGTTGAATTTGAAGAAGACAATTCTATTTTAGCTTTTTCAGCAGCCTCTTTCAATCTTTGAAGCGCCATTGCATCTTTTCTTAAGTCAATGTCTTCATCTTTAATAAATTCTTCAGCTAACCAATCGATAACAGTTTCGTCAACATCGTCACCACCTAAGTGAGTATCTCCATCAGTAGCTAACACTTCAAAAACGCCATCACCAAGTTCCAAAATAGAAACATCATGCGTACCACCACCAAAGTCGAAAACAGCTATTTTTTGATCTTTATCTTTTTTATCCAAACCGTAAGCCAAAGCTGCTGCAGTTGGTTCATTGATAATTCTGCTGACTTTCAAGCCAGCGATTTCACCAGCTTCTTTAGTCGCTTGTCTTTGAGAATCGTTGAAATAAGCTGGCACAGTAATTACTGCTTCAGTTACATCCTGACCTAAATAATCTTCAGCAGTTTTTTTCATTTTCTGAAGAATCATTGCGGACAATTCTTGTGGTGTATATTTTCTACCGTCAATATCAACTCTAGCGGTATCATTTTCACCTTTAGCAACTTTATAAGGCACTCTATCTATTTCTCTTGTAGATTCAGAATATTTATTTCCCATGAATCTTTTGATAGAAGAAATGGTTTTTTCTGGATTCGTTACTGCTTGTCTTTTAGCAGGATCACCAACTTTTATTTCGCCATCTTCAACAAATGCGATAACAGAAGGTGTAGTTCTTTTGCCTTCAGCATTAGGAATCACTGTTGGTTCATTACCTTCCATCACTGAAACACAAGAGTTTGTAGTTCCTAAATCTATACCTATAATCTTACTCATAATTTTTTATTTAATATTTTAGATTCAATTTTCAATTCGCTAAACAAAAGTCAATCTTTATGCCATCGGAAAGACTATGACAGACTGTCATATTATGATTTGATTACTAGTTTTTATATTTTGAAAGATTCTGAATTTAGTTTGAAAAAAAACTTGAATATTTGCAAATACATAAATAAACGACTTAAGTAATGAAAAAAGTTGAATGCATTAGTGTTTTCGATATGTTGAAAATCGGCGTCGGGCCATCAAGTTCTCACACTTTAGGACCTTGGCGCGCTTCACAACGCTGGATAGATGAGTTGAAAGAAGAAGACATCTTTGATGATATTGAAAAGGTAGAAATTCATTTATACGGGTCTTTATCTTTAACCGGAAAAGGTCATGCCACAGATATTGCAGCAATTTTGGGACTTTGTGGTCACGATCCAGTTACAATGGATATCGACATAATTGATGTTGAAATAGACCGTGTCAAAAAAGACGGAAATTTGAATTTTGACAACAGCCGACTTTTAGATTTCAGTTTTGATGAGGATGTCAAATTCCTTAAAGAATTCAAAGATTTTCACCCGAATGGAATTACATACATCGGCACTTTGAAAAATGGCAAAACGACAGAATCTACCTTCTACTCTATCGGCGGTGGTTTTGTGGTGAAAGAAAGTCGAGAAAATGCAAAACACAAACAAGAAGAACTGGAACAATTTCCGTTTCAAATTGAAAATGCTAAAGAACTTTTAGAATACTGCAAAACAGAACAAAAAATCATTTCTGAAATCGTTCTTGAAAACGAAAAATCTTTAAGAAGCGAAGCTGAAATAGATGAAGGTTTGGAGAAGATTTGGGACGTCATGCTCGAATCGATGTATATTGGTTGCCATACGGAAGGCGAATTGCCAGGCGGTCTGAATGTGAATCGAAGAGCTGCCAAAATGAATCAAAAACTTTTGGCAGAAAAACACAATACTTACGACAATCCAAACGAATGGCTAGAAACTATTCGAACTAAAGAAGTGAAATTTCGACAAATTTTGCAGTGGGTCAGTTGTTTTGCTATTTCTGTAAATGAAGTCAATGCCTCACTTGGTCGGGTAGTTACTGCCCCAACAAACGGCAGTTCAGGAACAGTTCCTGCTGTGATGATGTATTATATGGTTATTGAAAATCACAATGCCACATTCAAAGATTTGAAACAATTTATGCTGGTTGCCGGAGAAATTGGCAGTTTATTTAAAAAAGGCGCCACAATTTCAGCAGCTATGGGCGGTTGCCAAGCAGAAATTGGTGTTTCTTCTGCTATGGCTGCCGGCGCACTTACCGAAGTTATGGGCGGCACGCCAGAGCAAGTCTTGATGGCAAGCGAAATTGCCATGGAGCATCACCTCGGCATGACTTGCGATCCTATTGCCGGTTTGGTTCAGATTCCTTGTATTGAAAGAAATGCTATGGGTGCTATAAAAGCCATCAATGCTGCGGAAATCGCCATGGAATCTGATGCGACTAAAGCCAAAGTGCCTTTGGATAAAATTATTTCAACAATGTGGGAAACCGCCAAAGATATGAGTTCAAAATACAAAGAAACTTCTGAAGGTGGACTTGCTGTTGAAGTTAATATGAGCGATTGCTAAACAGTCGTGTCCGACTAAGAGCTTAGATCGCTTCGCTTTTTGACAATAGATATTTGATAGGCAAATAACTTATTGTGAATAAGTTTTAAACTAAAGATTTTACTCAGAAAGAATATGATAATATAATTTTCGAAAAGCAAGATGTAAGAACAAAAATTCTCCATTTTTTAATGATATTCTTGAAATAACATTCTTGTTTACAATTTCATATCGTACAAGAATGATTGCTAAAACAGAAAACCCTTGAAAAATCAGATTTTCTAAGGGTTTTTGTCTTAAAATATTTTTAGAATTACTTTACCTTAACCAATTCCAATTCGAAAATTAAAATAGAGTTCGCAGGAATTACACCAGCAACTGCTCTATCGCCATAAGCCAATTCTGGTGGAAGCACAAATTTGGCTTTGGTGCCTTCGTTAAGCAAAGCTAAACCTTCGTCCCAACCTTCGATGACTTGTCCAACACCAAGTTTAAATTCAATAGGTTGATTGCGTTGGTAAGACGAATCGAAAACAGTGCCGTCCAACAAACTGCCTTTATAATGCGCAGAAACAAGTTGACCTTTTTTAGGTTGCTTCCCTTCGCCTTTTTGAAGAATTTGATAACGCAAACCACTTTCTGTTTGTTCAAAACCTTTAGAAACTTCATCTAATTTATTCTGAAGTTCTTGTTTCTGCTTTTGTTCTCTTACAGCTTTGGACTTTGTGAAATTTTCAAATTCAGCCGCCGCATCAAAGTTTTCAGCTTTTTCACCGATGCGTTCTATGTCTAAAGTTTCAATTTTATCACCTTGCTGAATATCATCAACTATGTTTTGACCTTCTATAACATAACCAAACACCGTATGTTTTCCATCTAACCATGACGTTTCATTGTGTGTGATGAAAAATTGACTGCCATTGGTTCCCGGTCCAGCATTTGCCATAGACAAAACACCAGGTCGGTCGTGTTTCAAATCCGCATGAAATTCATCATCGAATTGGTAACCAGGACCGCCAGTACCTTTCCCCTTTGGATCGCCACCTTGAATCATAAAATTTTCAATGACACGATGAAATATTAATCCATTGTAGTAAGGCTCGTCTTTTGGTTTGGCTTTATTCTCTATTTTGCCTTCGGCTAAACCAACAAAATTACCGACTGTTCCCGGTGTTTTTTCGAAAGTTAATTGAACTGTAATTTTGCCTTTATTGGTATTGAAATGTGCGTAAATAGCGTTTTCCATGAAATTATTTTTTTGACAAATTTAGAACTAAA
>JBHEPM010000054.1:6085-13676 GCA_046260295.1 Psychroflexus sp. | reverse complement strand
CCATTAGCGAAATCAAATTGGTTGAAAGAAAAACGAAAAGCTAGTATAAAATCTGTAAAATTTGGTCTGAGTGGCGAAATTTCCGTCAATGGAAAAACTTACAATAATAGAATGAGTGCCATGGGACTTTCAGACCAAGAAGTTGCTGATGTTATGAATTACGTGATGCACAATTTTGGAAATGAAGATTTTGATTTGAAACAAGTTACAAAAGCTGAAGTTGAAAAATTAGAAAAATAGCAATGCCTGAAATTGTCAATATCAATCAAAAATTATCTGAATTTTTAGAATTTTGGACACCAAAAATTGTTGGAGAACTCACATGTTAAATTAGCCAAACTTAAAGGCGAATTTGTTTGGCACAGTCACAAAGATGAGGACGAAATGTTTTTGGTCATTAAAGGCGAACTCAAAATTGAATTTGAAACTGAAACCAAACACTTAAAAGTTGACGAATTCTTGATAATTCCGAAAGGACAAAATCACCGACCTGTTGCAGATGAAGAAGCTCACGTACTTTTATTTGAACCAAAATCTACCTTGAATACCGGTAATCAACGAAATCATTTTACCAAAACTAATCTAGATAAAATTTAAATTTTATTCGTGATGGTAAGGTTGATTATTCAAAATTGAAAAGGCTCGATACAACTGTTCGGTGAAAAATAACCTGACCATTTGGTGCGAAAATGTCATTTTGGACAAAGCCACTTTTTGTTGGCTTTTTTTATACACATCTTCAGAAAAACCATAAGGACCGCCGATGACAAACACCAATTGCTTGATGCCAGAATTCATTTGTTTTTGAAGCCAATGCGCATATTTTACAGAAGTAAACTCACGACCATTTTCATCCAGCAAAACCACAAAGTCTGAGCTAGAAAGACGTTTCAAAATCTGTTCGCCTTCTTTTTGTTTTTGAAGTTCAGTTGTCAAATGCTTGGTTTTCTTTAAATCAGCAATCACTTCAGTTTCGAATTTCACATAATGCGACAAACGTTGTTCATAAACGCTTACCAAAGATTGAAGATTTTTTTGGTCAGTTTTACCGACAAGTAGTAATTTGATGGTCATCCGTAGAAAAAAGATTAACTTTGTTTGGGACAAAAATAGAGAACCAAATGATTAGTCAAAAACAATTTGAAAAAGAAATAGAATGGATTATCACCAATGCCATACGTGAAGATGTTGGCGATGGCGATTATTCAAGTCTGGCTTGCATTCCCAGTTCAGCCACTGGCAAAGCTAAACTTTTGGTCAAAGACGAAGGTATTATTGCAGGCATCGACTTTGCCAAACAAGTTTTTAAATTTGTTGACCCAGCACTAAAAATCACCCAAGAAATTAAAGACGGCGATAAAATTCAATTTGGAGACATCGCTTTTTACGTCGAAGGTTCCAGCCAATCTATTTTGAAAGCCGAGCGTTTAGTCCTGAATGCAATGCAAAGGATGAGCGCCATTTCTACCAAGACAAAAACTTTTGCAGAAGCCTTGTCGCCTTATAAAACCAAAATTTTTGATACCAGAAAAACCACACCTGGTTTGCGTGCTTTGGAAAAATGGGCGGTCAAAATTGGCGGTGGCGAAAATCACCGTTTTGCACTTTACGACATGATTATGCTGAAAGATAATCACATTGATTTTGCTGGTGGAATTCAGCAAGCTATTGAAAAAACAAAAACTTATTTAGCTGAAAATCAACTGAATTTAAAAATTATTGTTGAAGCTAGAAATTTAGATGAAGTGAAACAAATTCTTGATTCTGGAGCGATTTATAGAATTTTATTAGACAACTTTAGTTATGAAGATACAAAATTTGCAGTTGAAATAATTAGCGATACTTGTTTTACTGAATCTAGCGGTGGAATAACTTTGGAAACCGCACCAAAATATGCAGCTTGTGGTGTTGATTTTATTTCAAGCGGCGCTTTAACACATTCGGTATATAATTTAGATTTAAGTCTAAAAGCAGTATAGTCTATGGCTGAACAAATTGATGAAACCCTAGAAAAGATACCAATAATCAGAACTTTGGCAAAGTTCACCAATCGTCTGAAATTACCGAGACTGGATGGATTGACGCTTTACGATTTGTTGAAAATTTACACCTTGGGGATTATCAAAGGCACTTTTTCAACGCGTGCTGGTTCTATTGCGTTTAGTTTTTTTATGGCCATTTTTCCATTCTTGTTATTTGTTTTGAATTTGATTCCCTTTGTTTGGTTTATCGATGATTTTCAGCAAGAATTGCTTAATTATTTTGAAGAATTACTGCCTCCGCAAACCTCAGGTTTATTTGAAGATATTTTTTACGACATCGCTAACAATCCAAGAGCCGGCTTGCTTTCATTCGTGTTTTTGTTGTCTATTTTTTTGATGTCAAACGGCGTCAATGCTATATTTACCGGTTTTGAGTTTTCTTATCATACCAAAGTTAATCGAACCATCATCAGGCAATATACTATAGCGGTAGGCATTGCGATTGTCGTGGCTTTTTTACTTTTGTTGGCTGTGATTGCTACAGTTTATTTCACATTTTTAATCGACCAATTTCAAAGTCTGGGCGTAGTTGGCGATTCTTTATGGCTCGCCAAATACGGTAGATTCGCTATACTGATTTTTATTTTGATTCTGGGAATATCAATTTTATATTATTTTGGAACAAGAGAAGGACGGAAAACTCGCTTTTTTTCTCCAGGTGCATTTTTTACAACAATTTTAATTATCTTAACCACCTATTTGTTTTCAATTTATGTTGAAAATTTTAGCGCATATAACAAACTTTATGGGTCTATTGGGGCTCTATTGATTTTGATGCTCTACATTTGGTTGAATTCAAATATATTATTGTTGGGGTTTGAACTCAACGGAACGATTTATCATTTAAAGAAACACAATAAAAATAAAAGATCATGAAACTACTTTCAACAATTATTTTAGCTCTAGTTCTTACTATGCCAGTTTTTTCTCAAACTGAGGTTGCCGGGATTGAACTGCCTAACAAACAAACTTTTGGTCAACACGACATGATGCTTAACGGCGCTGGTGTTCGTGAGAAATTCTGGATGGACATGTATGCAGGTGGTTTATATGTTACCGAAAAAATGAGTAATGCACAAAATGTTATGAACGCCGACAAACCTATGGCAATCAAAATTCATATTGTATCAGGTTTGATTTCTAGTAAAAAAATGAGCGATGCCGTGGAAGAAGGTTTTGAAAATTCTACAAAAGGTAATATTGAAGCTTATCGAAAAAAAATAGATCAATTCAAGGCTTTTTTCTCTGAAAAAATCCAAAAACAAGATGTTTTCGATATCACTTATCAGCCTGAAAAAGGAATTGTTGTCTATAAAAATAATAAAGAACTTGGCACCATTGAGGGTTTAGAGTTTAAAAAAATGCTATTTGGAATTTGGTTTTGTGATGAGCCAGCCGATGAAGATTTGATGGAAGGCATGCTAAACTTATAATTATGAAGTTTAGTTTAATTTTTATAGCAATCATAACCTCTTGCACATTTCATGCACAAGAGGTGTTTGGAAAATGGAAAACCATAGACGATAATTCTGGTGAAGCTAAATCTATCGTTGAAATTTATAAAGAAAACGGTAAGATTTTTGGTCAGATAAAACGTATATTGAAAGAATCCAAACGCGATGTACGTTGTACTGAGTGCAAAGGTGATTTGAAGGATACTAGAGTTGAAGGCATGGTTTTCATCAGAGACTTAGAAAAAGATGGTGATAAATATGCCAATGGCGAAATTATTGATCCAGAAAATGGAAAAGCTTATGATGCTAAGATTTGGCTCAACGAAGATAATCCTGATGAATTGCACGTTCGCGGTTATGTTTCTATATTTTATCGCACCCAAATCTGGAAAAGACTGGAGGAATAAGATTGAAAATCATATTGGATGTCCTATTTTGTTGATGTAATTGTTCCATTACCGTTAGAAAAACATTTTACTTATAGTATTACCGACACCGAGTTTGAAATCTTGGAAATCGGGATGCGTATTGCTGTACCGTTTGGAAAAACGAAAGTTTACTCTGCCATTGTGGTCAATATTCACCAAAATCCGCCACTGCGTTACCAAGCCAAACCCATCGAAGAAATTTTAGATGAATCACCTACGGTCACGCTAAAGCAATTACAACTTTGGCGATGGATGGCGGAATATTATATGTGTAGCGAAGGCGAAATTTTGCGCTCCGCATTGCCAAGTGCTTTGCTAATTGAAAGCGAAACAATAATAGAACCTCATCCTGAAATGGATATGGAAAACATCGATGAGCGTGAGGATTTGACCGATGATGAATATTTGATTTTACAAGCTTTACAAAAGCAACCACTTCTGAAAATTAGAGAAATCATTCTCATTCTTGATAAAAAAACGATTTTGCCAGTCATCAATCAAATGGTGGATAAAAATCTGATAACTGTCAATCAAGAATTAAATAAACAATACAAACCAAAACTCGAAAAGTTCATAAGAATACTGCCGGAATACCATTCTGAAGAGAAATTACCGAAATTGCTAGAAGATTTAAGTCGTGCTACGAAACAAAAAGAAGCTTTGCTGAAACTTTTCTCATTATCAGCTCAAAGGCAGAAGCCAATTATGACTAAAGAATTGAGAGAAAAAGCAAGTGTTTCAGCACCTGTAATTAAATCTTTAATTGAAAAAAATATTCTTGAAGAATATGTCGTCAAAAAAGATCGGGTCAATTTTGAAGGCGAAATCACAAATACTTCAATTCAACTGAATGAAGAACAGCAGCAAGCTTTTAATGCAATCATAGAAAATTTCAGAATAAAACCGGTGTGTTTGTTCCAAGGTGTTACCTCTTCAGGGAAAACTGAAATTTACATCAAACTGATAGATAAAGTTTTAGAAAAAGGAAAACAGGTCTTATATCTTTTGCCGGAAATCGCACTCACCACGCAATTAATCAATCGTTTGCAAGCTTATTTTGGTGAAGAAGTCTTGGTTTACCACAGTAAATATTCAGTCAATGAACGCGTTGAGGTTTATAAACACATTTTAGAAGGCACGAAAGGCAAGATTATTATTGGCGTGAGATCGTCAATATTTCTACCTTTCAAAAACCTTGGACTCATTGTGGTCGATGAATCTCACGAAAGCAGTTTTAAACAATTTGATCCTGCACCGAGATATCATGCCAGAGATACGGCCGTTGTTTTGGCGAATATTTTTAAAGCTAAAACTTTGCTAGGTACGGCCACGCCAAGCATTGAAAGTTTTCACAATGCCAATCAAAATAAATACGGTTTTGTGAAACTAGACAAACGTTATGGCAATGTAATGCCGCCAAAAATCGAACTGGTCGATTTAAAAGAAAATCAGAAAAAAAAGAAAATGACCGGGCATTTTTCAGAACGATTGCTGAAAGCCATGCAAGAAACTTTGGCTGCCGGTCAACAAGTGATTTTGTTTCAAAATCGCCGGGGTTTTTCACCGATTTTGGAATGCAACACTTGTGGACACGCGCCTCAATGTCCAAATTGCGATGTTAGTTTGACCTATCACAAACACAACAATACTTTGCGTTGTCATTATTGCGGTTACCACATGGCAATGCAGTTGAAATGTATGGCTTGTGGTTCACAATCATTAAGTACCAAAGGTTTTGGCACAGAACAAATCGAAACCGAACTGAATTCACTTTTTGAAGATTATAAAATCCAAAGAATGGATTTGGATACCACGCGCGGTAAAAATTCTTATGAAAAAATCATTTCAGCTTTTGAAAATAGAGAAATCGATATTTTGGTCGGCACACAAATGCTGACCAAAGGTTTGGATTTTCGTCACGTGAAACTCGTTGGTGTGATGAATGCCGACAGTTTGTTGAATTTTCCAGATTTCAGAGCACACGAACGCAGTTACCAATTATTAGTTCAGGTTTCAGGACGGGCTGGACGAACAGATGAACAAGGTTTGGTTTTGATTCAAACTTACAATCCACATCATCAAATTCTTCAGCAAGTCACCACGAATAATTATGCTGAAATGTTTAAAGAGCAACTTGATGACCGCTACAATTTCAAATATCCGCCAATTTTTAGAATGGTGAAAATTATCCTGAAAACCAAAGATTTGAACAAGCTGAATGAATCTTCAGATTGGTTGGCATTGTACTACCGACAGATTTTTAAAACCCATGTTTTAGGCCCTGAATTTCCACCAATTTCAAGAATTAGGAACGAATATCATAAAAATATTTTAATCAAAATTCCTCAAAAACAGTCTTTGGAAAAAACCAAAGAATATCTTCAAAAAGGCATTGACAAGTTTAAAGCCATCAGTTTTTTTCGCTCAGTTAAAGTTATAATCAACGTAGATCCTTATTGATATATTATGAAATCAAAATACAAATGCAGACCTGATTATTTTTTGCTTATTACGGCATGTCTTTGGTTAATTCTAGCGGTTTTTTCAAATTATGAATCAAATTTCGAATACCTTTATCCAGTCATGATGATAGGATATTTATTTTTCTTTTTTGTAGATAAAAAACAATTGTACTTGAGAATTGAACCTACTTATGTTCAAGTGAAACAACTTTTCGGAACACGTATTTATTTCAACGAGATTAAACATATTGAAGACTCAAGTCATTTTTTGGTTTTAAAAACCAAGACCAATCAAATTCGGATTGATAAAAATATCATCGAAGCTGAAGCTTTAAAATTAATTTACACTAATATTAAGTCTGAAGTGGTTTAGAAATTAAATTATAAGTCCAATTTTATCAACTTCAAATTCATTATAAATAAATCTAATAGTGTATTTTTGTGAAAAAAATTTGAACAATGACGATTACCCAACTGAATTATTTGTTAGCCGTTGCTGAATATAAAAATTTTACCAAAGCTTCTGAAAAAGTCTTTGTTACACAACCAACTTTAAGTATGCAAGTGCAAAAGCTAGAGGAGGAGTTAGGCGTTAAAATTTTTGATCGTACTAAAAAACCGATTAAACTGACACCTGTTGGTGAAAAAATCATTGAACAAGCCAAGAATATTGTCAACGAAAGCGTCCGAATTCAGGATATTGTAGAACAACAAAAAGGTTTTATCGGTGGAGAATTCAAATTGGGAATTATCCCTACTGTGATGCCGACTTTGTTGCCGATGTTTTTGAATAATTTCGTTAAAAAATACCCGAAAATCAATTTAAAAATTGAAGAATTACACACCGAAGCCATCATAGAAAAAATCCAGCAAGGTCATCTTGATGCTGGGATTGCAGCCACACCTCTGGAATTTGAAAAAGTTATTGAAAAACCTTTGTATTATGAACCCTTTACAGCCTACATTCCAGAGCAGCATCCGCTGTTCAACAAAACTGATTTAACGCCAGATGATTTGGATGTGGATGAAATTTTATTATTGGAAGACGGTCATTGTTTTAAAGACAATGTTTTGAACTTGTGCAAAGCAAATCAACTGAAACCAGACCAGAGAAAATTTTATTTAGAAAGCGGAAGTTTTGAAACCCTCATCAAGTTGTCTGACGAAGGTTTAGGCATGACGCTTTTGCCGTATTTACACACTTT
>JBHEPM010000054.1:0-5930 GCA_046260295.1 Psychroflexus sp. | reverse complement strand
AACCTTACCCATCTCGTGAGATAAGTATTGTACATCATAAAAATGAATTGAAAATGCATATCATCGAAGCCTTACAAGAAGTTATCAACTCAATCGTTAGAGCTGCAATTCAATTTCAAGATATTGAAATTATCAGTCCATTGCCAAAGTCAAAGCATTAGTATTCAGTATTTTGTAACTTAAACGTTTCTTAATATTAAAAGGCAAATATTACTTTTTATTGTCAATTTTTATATTACTTTTGCAACTTCAAAAAAAGTTAATTAATGAAAATGACACCGCCATAATTGATTGAAATTCCATTTCATTAAGGTCAACTCTGACCAAATTATCCTTGTGTATATTTAATTTAACATTTTTCACTTTACTCTATTAATTTTTTAAAATTTTCAAAATGAAGAAGTTATTCAATTTATTTGACTTCAGACAAAAAGTTGATTACAAAGTTGAAATCATGTCCGGCTTAACGGTGGCTTTAGCATTGATTCCTGAAGCCGTAGCATTTTCACTTATTGCTGGCTTATCACCACTTACTGGACTTTATGCGACATTTGTGGTGGCACTTGTCACTTCAATTTTCGGAGGTCGACCGGGAATGATTTCCGGAGCTACTGGAGCTATAGCTGTTATAATTATTGCTTTAGCAAAATCCCATGGCGTAGAGTATGTTTTTGCTGCAGTCGTTTTAGCTGGAATCATTCAGGCCTTGGCAGGTTTACTGAAATTAGGGAAATTAATGCGTTTGGTGCCACATCCTGTAATATTTGGCTTCGTTAATGGTTTGGCAGTGATTATTTTCATGTCACAACTCGACCAGTTTAAAGACGCTTCAGGAGATTGGCTCACTGGTGCTAATCTTTATATCATTCTTGGCTTGGTTGTATTAACCATGCTGATTATTTGGTTATTACCAAAATTAACCCGAGCCGTTCCCGCATCTTTAGTGGCAATCTTGGTCGTTTTTGGTATTGTCTATTTTGGCGGAATTTCAACTAAAACTGTTGGTGATATCGCCTCTATTAGTGGTGGTTTCCCACCGTTTCATATTCCTGCAATTGATTTTACTTGGGAAACTTTTATGCTAATTTTACCTTATTCGGCAATTATTGCTGGTGTAGGATTAATTGAAAGCTTATTAACTCTAAATATTATCGATGAAATTACAGAAACTCGTGGAAATGGCAACAAAGAAGCCATTGCGCAAGGTTCTGCGAATATACTTTCAGGTTTTTTCTCTGGAATGGGTGGTTGTGCCATGTTGGGGCAAAGTTTAATCAACGTTTCAAACGGAGGTAGAGCAAGACTATCGGGAATTATATCAGCAGTATCATTATTGGCTTTTGTGATGTTTGGCGCAGGAATTATAGAACTTTTGCCAATGGCAGCATTAACTGGACTGATGATTATGGTAGCTATTGGAACTTTTGAATGGGCGAGTTTGAAAACTTTGAGAAGAATGCCAAAATCTGATATTCTTGTAATGGTTTTGGTTACTTTGGTTACTGTTTTTCTTCACAACTTGGCGCTTGCTGTTTTAGTAGGAGTGATTATCGCTGCTTTGGTTTTTGCATGGGATAATGCCAAACGTATTCGTGCTAGAAAGCACATTGATGAAAATGGTGCTAAACATTATGAAATTTACGGCCCATTATTCTTTGGCTCAACTACGGTTTTCAATGAAAAATTTGATGTGATGAACGATCCTGATGAAGTCATTATCGATTTTAAAGAAAGTAGGGTCGTGGACATGTCAGCGATTGAAGCTTTAAATAAAATTACTGAGCGTTATATGAAAGTTGGAAAGAAAGTTCACTTGAAACATCTTTCACCAGATTGTATCAACTTGTTGAAAAACGCTGAAAAAATAATTGATGTGAACGTGATTGAAGATCCAAATTATAAAGTCTTGAGTGACTAACCTAAAGAAGGCTTTGAGTAAGATAGTAAAAATACAATGAAGAAGTATTTTTACTTTGAACTTCTTCGTTGTCAGAATTTTTAAGTCCTCATTTACAGAAAGTAAGCTGCGGGTTAATCCCTAAATCTCGGGACTTGCCGCCTCGAATTTCTTTGCAAAAATACTTCTTCAAAGCTTCCTTAAAACAAATTTGAACATAAAAAAACCCGTAGTTTCATAACTACGGGTTTTTATTTTTTATGAGTTTTAGGGAAATTATTCTTCGCCTAAGATTTCTTTAACTTTATTTCTTAATGCTGGACCGCGTAAATCTTTAGCAACTATGACGCCATCCTCATCTATTAAAAATGCTGCAGGAATGGAGCGCACGCCATATTTTTTTGCGATTGGTTCTTGCCAAAACTTTAAATTAGAAATGTGATTCCAATCTAACTTGTCTTGTTCAATAGCTTTAATCCAAGATTGTTTTTTGTTAGGCTTGTCAAGTGAAACACCAACAACAGCAAAGCCTTTGTCTTTAAAATCTTCATAAACACTTACAATATTCGGGTTTTCTATACGACAAGGTTTGCACCAAGATGCCCAAAAATCAATTAAAGTAAGTTTGCCCATGGCATCTTCCAAAGCTAAACCTTCAGGCGTTGGTCCTGAAAATTTTGGTGCTTCTGCACCTACATCTGTAGCACCGATTTTAGCTATTTTTTCACCGATCATTTTTCCTAATTGAGCATCTTTGATTTCATCTGAAAAACCTTCATAAATTGATTTCATTTTTTTTGAAGATGCACCTTTTGAATTTACAATATCAGACAAAGCCATCATACCAACGATAGAATTCTGGTTGTTTTTAGCAAAATCTAATCGTGCTTCTTTAGATTCATCCATTATGGATTTCATTTCAGCTCTCATTTGCTGAACTTTTTCCCGTTCTTTAGCCATGGCTGCAGAACGATATTCATTTTGCAATTTTTGTTGTTTTTCACCGAAATTTTTCAGCATTGAAATGTATTCTACCAAAAGCTTATTGTGCTTGCCACCCATAACTTCTGAAGTATTCAAGCTGTCTTTGTAAACATTCATTTCAATAGGTTGATCTTCGGAGATGAAAATAACATTGCCATTGAGTCCATCAAAATTTAGTAAATTGATTTCTTGGTTCTCCAATTTTTTTAAATCAAAACTAAATGTTTCATTTTTGACCGTAGTTGTGTCCACCGGTTCTGGATTGTTTTGTGGACCGAGTTTGGCTAAATAAACTTCAGTGCCATCTTCCACACCGGCAATGTTAGCATTTAGTTTTTTCCCTTCTTGCTCACATCCAACTATCGTAATAGCTAGTAGTAAAACCAATAAAATTCTCATTGTGTATATTTTTTTTATTTCAAACAAAAATAATCAAGTCTGTGGTTTATCTATGGTATTTTCAATAAAATCCTAATTTGAAAATGATAAAAGATTCTTAAGTGAACCTATATTACACTAATTTGAAAATAACTTTGTTAATCGTAACTTTACAATATGAAGCAAAAATTACAATATCCTTTTTCAATACAAATCAGTTTTCAGAAAGTTTTGGACGAGTTCAAGAATCGACTCCAAACTGAACATAAAGCATTGTCGATAAATTATATAAAAAGTGTTTTGGATTATGCCAAAGATTTTCCTGAATTGTTTTCTGGACTGATTGATGAGACGGATTTAAGTCATTATCAAAAACCGATTGATGTGCTTTTGGACGATTTATTTCCAAATATGTTGTCCAAAAATGAAATCAAAGCAGCAGCTTTACCATTTCGGTCTAAAATTTTTAAAACTTCCGATCGCTTAAAAGAAATTTTAGCAAATTCTGGTCATGAAAATTTTGAGTTTCAACCTCGAAACTTCAACCCTGAAGTGAATTATGTTTTTGCGTGTGTCATTATTTTGAATAAATATTTTGGTTACGATTTGGATTTCTTTAGACCGATTTATTACGACATTCCAGATGCTAATGGGAATATCAAAAATTACCGTTTATTCATCAATGCTGATTTTGTTGATATTTTTCCTACTGAAAAAAGCGTAGATATTACAGAAGCAGATGTAGATGAATTGCTTCTTAATTATGACAACACAGATTTGTGGATGGAGAAATTTCCGCCAGAATCTTGGATTTTTAAAGGCTTCACCATTATGAATTTCACCGATGTCACTTCAGATGATGGAATTTCTGAATTGAAATCACTCTTATTGAATCACAATATTAAAACAGATTCAAAATTGATTTCAAAAAACATGTCTGAAATTTTGAAGTCGATTTTCAATATTCAAAAGTTAGAATTTGGCTTTACATTATTTGACGAATCAAATGAACGTTTTCAGAATCTGAATTCTCAAAATATTCATTCTTACATCCTTGAAGCTGTCAGTAATGCCAACTGTCGTGAAGCTTTTTGTGCGGAAGCTTATAAGGCTTTGGTGGAGAATGATTCTTATTTTTGCATTACGAATGTCGAAGATTATTTCAGAAAAAATCCAAATAATAAATTCGCTGAAAACCTTAAAAATCAAGGTGTAAAATCAGCTATTTTGGCACCGATTACAAAGAATGGAAAATTACTGGCGATAATGGAATTGGTGTCTTTCAATAAAAATGAACTAAACAACATTAATGCCATAAAATTGGACGATGTTGTGCCATATATCGCTGAAACGGTAGAGCATTATTTCACGGAGTTTCAAAACCGTGTGAAAGCCATAATCCAGAGCGAATGCACTTCCATTCATCCTAGTGTAGAGTGGAAGTTTGAAGAAGAAGCCAAGCGATTAATCAATAATTCTGAAGATAAAAACACTAGTTTTAAAGATATTAAATTTGAAGATATTTATCCGTTGTACGGTCAAATAGACATTGCTGGTTCTTCAACGCGGAGAAATGAAGCTATTCAGGAAGATTTGACCACGCAATTGAATAAAGCACTCAATATTGTCAATACAGCTCATGACATTCAGCCAATTCCTATTTATGAACAAATAAGTTATAGAATTACTGATAATTTATCTTTTTTAATGAAAGGCATTACGGCTTCCAGTGAACAAAAAATATTGGATTTGATGAATTATGACGTGGATCCAATGCTCAAACATATTGAGGAAAATATTCCTGAAGTAAAACACCAAGTTCTTCAATATTTTGAAGATTTAAAATCCAGAAATGAAGTTTTTTTTAAACACAGAAATCGCTTTGACAATGCCGTAACACAAGTCAATCAAGTCATGGCGAATTTTATTGACCAAAGGCAAATTGAAGCCCAAAAAATATTTCCACATTATTTTGAACGCTACAAAACCGATGGCGTAGAACATAATATTTACATCGGGCAATCCATCAGTAAACGACACAAGTTTTCTGAAATTATGTTGCAGAATTTGAGGTTGTGGCAATTGAAAACCATGTGCGAAATGGAAAATGAATTCTACAATTTCCAAAACGAAAATTTACTGAAATTAGAGGCAAGGTCCATGGTTTTCGTGTTCAATTCAACTTTATCCATAAAATATAGAATGGATGAAAAACATTTTGATGTTGATGGCACTTATAACACGCGTTATGAAATCATCAAAAAACGAATTGATAAAGCTTTTGTGAAAAACAAAGAAGAACGCATCACGCAAAAAGGTAAAATGACGATTGTTTATGCACAAAAAGAAAGTGAACGCGAATATTTAAAATACATCAAATATTTACAGCAAATTAAATATTTAGGAGAAGAAATAGAAATTTTGGAAGTTCAAGATTTACAAGGTGTTTCTGGGCTGAAAGCCATTCGTGCCAATATTTTGTATCATAAAAATGACCAAAAAGAAAAACATTTGACTTACGGAGATTTGATGAAATCTTTAAATTAAGTTGAAAGCTAAAAAGAAACTGATTACGGACACGATGATGCCAAGCATAAAAATGGTGTAAGTCAATCTGAGTAAGCGGTATTTTCTGTCCAAAACTTTACCCAAAAGATACAAATCCTTGACA
>JBHEPM010000053.1:9179-14297 GCA_046260295.1 Psychroflexus sp. | reverse complement strand
CTACAAGTCAACGGTGTGAAAGCCGTTCCATATCATGCTGGACTAGATGCTAAATCGAGAAGCAAGCATCAAGATATGTTTTTGATGGAAGAAATTGATGTCGTCGTAGCAACGATTGCTTTCGGAATGGGCATCGATAAGCCAGATGTGCGTTTTGTGATTCACAATGACATTCCTAAAAGTATAGAAAGTTATTATCAAGAAACTGGACGTGCTGGGAGAGATGGCGGCGAAGGTCATTGCATTGCCTATTATAGCTACAAAGACATAGAAAAGTTAGAAAAATTCATGAGTGGCAAACCAGTCGCTGAACAAGAAATTGGTCATGCCCTACTCCAAGATGTTGTGGCTTTTGCTGAAAGTTCTATTTCCAGACGAAAATTCATTCTTCATTATTTTGGTGAAGAATTTGATAATGAAACTGGTGAAGGTGGCGATATGGATGATAATGTTCGTTTTCCAAAGAAAAAGAAAGAAGCCAAAGACGATGTTGTCTTACTTTTAAAAACTGTAAAACAAACCGGGCAACTTTTCAAATCTAAAGAAGTAGTTCACACCATTACCGGAAAAAGTAATGTCCTCATCAAATCCAATAAAGCTGAAAATCTAGAAGTTTTTGGTGCAGGAAAAGACAAAGAACCTGCGTATTGGACAGCCTTGCTTAGACAAGTTTTAATTGCAGGTTTCTTAAAAAAAGAATTAGAATCTTACGGCGTTGTAAAAATGCAACCTAAAGGAAAAGCTTTTCTGGAAAATCCTGAAAGCTTCATGATGGCTGAAGATCATGATTATAGTAGCGATTCTGCAAGTTACACGCCAGCTAATAAAAATGGCGGAGCGGATCCTAAACTTCTCAAAATGCTGAAAGATTTGAGAAAAAAAGTAGCAAAAAAGAAAGGCATTCCACCATTTGTTGTTTTTCAAGATCCTTCTTTAGATGACATGGCCTTGAAATATCCGATTTCAAAAGAAGAATTAATCAATATTCATGGCGTTGGTGAAGGAAAGGCTAAAAAGTTTGGTAAAGAATTTATTCAACTGATTCAGGATTATGTTGAAGAAAACGACATCATCAGACCAGATGATTTGGTGGTAAAAAGCACAGGTGCCAATAGCGCCACTAAACTCTATATCATTCAAAATATCGACAGGAAACTCCCGCTTACAGATATTGCTCATGGCAAAGGTTTTGAAATGAATCAATTTATTAAAGAAATGGAGGCCATCGTTTTCAGCGGTACAAAATTGAATATTAATTATTGGATTGATGATATGCTAGATGAAGATCAACAAGAAGACATCCACGAATATTTTCTTGATGCTGAGTCTGACAATATTGATGATGCAATTGATGAATTTGATGGAGATTACGACGAGGAGGAACTTCGACTTTACAGAATAAAATTTATCAGCGAAGAAGCAAATTAATTAAATTCTACATATAAAAAACGCCTGATTTTAAATTTAAAATCAGGCGTTTTTTATGAATAAATTTCAAAAATTTATTTTTTAGGTAAAAATATTTCTGCCAACATGCATCTTGCGCTACCACCACCGTGGGTTTCTATAGTTTGCAAATCACTGCTTAAAATCTTGCAGTATTTTTCTATTTTAGAAATTTGATGTTTTTCCAATGCATCGTAAGCCGTTTGGCTCATCACTAAATATTTGTCATCAGTTCCTTGAACTTGAAGCATATTTCCTGCAAATTGATTCATTTGTGCTTCAGAAATATCAATAATTTCTTTGCCGTCAGATTTCAAACTTTCGCTTACAAGTTTCTTTTCCTTTTTGTCATCAATCGTATCTAGACAAATAACCGCAAGTTCTTCAGCCACGCACATCATCACATTGGTGTGATAAATTGGCAAGCGCTTATTTTCAAAACTTTGGTAAGCATTGAAAATAATTGGTGTATATTCAAAATCTTCACAAAATTCAATCACCAAATCTTCATCTGCTCTTGGCGATAATGCACAATAGGCTTTTTGATTTGGTCGGTCTAAAATCAAGCTCCCAGTGCCTTCCAGAAAAACATTTTCAGCTTCAGCAGATGTATAGTCTATGATATTTTTTATTTCAAATCCGGCGTCTTCAATTGTAGCAAGAATATCTTCGCGTCGTTCGACTCTTCGATTTCTGGCAAACATCGGGTACAAAGCTACGTTGCCGTTTTCATGAAAAGAAACCCAATTGTTTGGGAAAATGGAATCTGGCGTGTCTTGTTCTTTCACATCATCAACAATAATGACGTGGACACCAACTTTTTCAAGTTTTTCTACAAAACGATCAAACTCTTGCTGCGCTTTCACATTAACAGTAGCGTGCAAATCTTCGGTGCTTTTCTGAAAATAATTATTCACCGCCGTTTCTTCATTCATTCTGAAGTTGACAGGACGAATCATTAAGACAGTATCTGTAATTTGTTTCATATTAAACTCTAATTAGTGGTAAAGTTGAACAACGGAGAAGTCCTTCTTGTTTGGCTATTTCTCTGTATTTTACGGTTTCAACTGTAATTCCAAGAGATTCTATCCAAGCGTTCAGTCGGGTGAAATGCGCATCTGAAATTACAACATTTTCAGATATTGAAAAAATATTGCTGTTCATATCATACATTTCATCTGCGGTAATTTCAAAAATATTGTCTTTGCCAAATAAATTGACCAACCACTCATATTCACCCTTGTCTAAAAATCCATTTTTATGGAGAATAGCATATTTTGAACCAACAGGTTGGAAACAACAATCCAAATGCAGTGCATTGGCTTTGGCATCTGTATTGGATTTCCTTAAATTAAATGATTTCACAATTTTATTTGGAAATAATTTTTCTATTTCACTAATTGCCAACGGATTGGTTCTTGCCGTAATAAAGTTTGAATAATCTTCACCACGATAAGTTCCAATAAAAACATAATCGCCATGTGGCATCACGTCACCACCTTCAATATGGCAATTGTTGGGCAATTCAATAAGTTTATCATCATCAATTTGATCCAAAACATGCTGAATGGCATCGATTTCCAATTTGCGTTCTGGCAAAACATTGGCGCAAATAAATTTATCTTCTATCACAAAACCGATATCACGTGTGAAAATCTGATTGTAATCTTTAATTATTTTTGGTCTGAAGACTTCAACCTCGTATTTCTTCAAAATTTCAGCCACAGCTTCAATTTCTTGAACCATATCAATTTCTTCGGGATAAGTTCTGGCTTTAATATGTTCCATAGATTTCGGATCATAAGCTTCTTCCAAAGTTGGTTTTGACCCAATATCTGTAGCCGTGCCTAAAACTACACTTTTCAAACTTGAAGTTTCATTTGTAATATTAAGTTTCATTACTTTATTTTTTTTTTGCAAAGTTACGTAAAAGCTTTGCTGTTTACAATTCAGTTTTATTTTTAAAATTTAGAATCAAGTTGGGGTTTGGACAATTGGATTTGTAAAATTCCAAATCTGATAAATTGCTCACTCCGGGATAATCTCCATTGTTATTTTGCAAATCCAAAATCAATTGAAAATGCAGATGTGGCGGGTAATTGCCATTCACTTCATAATCGCCAAGACGGGCTATTTCTTCACCTTTTTTCATGTAATTGCCGACTTTAATGTTTGAGATGGAGGCTTCTGACAAATGTCCATATAAAGTGTAAAATTCTTCATCTATAACTTCATGTTTCATAATTATAGTCGGTCCGTAATCGCTAAAATTACTATTGTTGGCAAAACTGTGAACAATACCATCATAAGGCAAAAACACAGGCGTCTCCGCTGATGACCAAAAGTCTAAGCCTAAATGAATATTCCTTGGAGCCGTCCTTGTTTTAGAAAAATGTGCGCTGCGTTGGTACAAATCTCGCTTTTCCAAATAACCACCGTAAGGAATTTTATTTCCGAAAGATTTTGAAAAGTTTGAAATGTAATTTGACAATTGTTTCGGGTCTGTAGAATCGATTTTTAAGCTTGACAATTGGTTTTCAGACAAATCAATTTCAATATAATCGTCTTCTAAAACAGATGTTCCAAATATAGATGAAAATTTTTCTGAAAGATTGGTCAACATTCTTTCTATATTATTCATTAATCTGCAATAATTTGGTTCGAAAGCAAATAAAAAATAAATTTTTCAGAATAAAGTAGTTTTTTTGATGTTTATTTTTCAAAATTTATCACTCAAAAGCAGCGTTAACAAAGCCATATACTAAACCAGAAAATATCAAAACAAAAAGCATGCTTAGAAATGCTAAAACTCCAGTGATGCCAAGTTTTAAAATTGTTTTCCCTAAACTTAAATTGAAAAAACGCTTGTAAACGAAAATTATATACGACAAATAAATGATTGATAATCCAATGCTTAGATAAATATTTTCCATTATTTTTAATGGAAACAGCAAGATTTCAACAAGCAAGATTTGACTGGTGATATAAATATTGAGTATCAGATTTTCTACAAAATTGAATCCTGAAGATTTTCTAAAAATCAAATAACTGAATATGGAAACATAAAAAGTAATGCTGAAAATCCAAACATTGAGATATTCTAAGACAATATTTAAAAAAGCATTACTATCCTCAGCATTAATAAAGTATGATTCTGAAATTTGCTTGTCAAAAATTTTAAAGGCTAAAAATAAGTAAATCGTAACTGTAAGAATGTAGTATTTTATCGGGTTTGTAAACCTGTATCTGCCTTCACCCAAATAACTTCGAATGCTTTCACCAGGACTAAGCACTAAAGATTTAATGGTAAATGGCAAACCTTTTTCAAAGTTGATGAACAACAAAACATCATTCAATAAAGTCCGAAATGTAAATCTTTTGACAACTTTTTTTTGAACAACTTCTATCTTTTCATTTCCGTCCCAAGGTTTTGGTTGTTTCATAGAAATTGGCTTAAAAATCTTTATAAATATACAAAAAATCAAACTTCTTGACTGGTCAACGAAAAAAGTAGAGTTTATCCTAAACGTTAAATAAACTTAAAAACTTTGGAAACTTTTTTTGTGTTTAAAGTTTCCTGATTATTTTTGCATCCAATTATGAAAGAAAAAATTTTAAATAAAGCGGAAGAAATGTTTTTGGAGTACGGCTTCAAAAGTGTCACGATGGATG